>NZ_CP046242.1:2722821-3042510 GCF_023205095.1 Bizionia sp. M204
TTTTTACGTTTCATTTGTACACGTACTAATTCACCTGTTAACGTAACCATACCAATATCGTGGCCATACTCCGCCTGGGTTGCCACAATATCCCCAATACTTAAAGTTAAATTTTCTGTATTTTTATAATAGTGTTTTCGTCCGTTTTTAAAACGAACCTCAACCCAATTAAATGGCTCTTGACCATTAGGTAGTGTCATGTTTGCTAGCCAATCAAATACCGTTAATTTATTACAACTATCTGTGCCACAGGTACCATTGTTTTTACAACCTTTTGGTTGTCCATCTTTGCCTGTTGAGCAAGTGTTACAACTCATAATTTATATATATATAGATTCTGAAAACCTAAATGCCTTCAGAAGACGATTAATAATCCTTTTAAAGATGTAAAGATAAGATTATTTATTAAGTTAAATAATATATGATATATGCGGGTTTTAAAAATAATAAACTATCTTTATGTATTGATTGCTAGTAGTTTAAAATTTATTTTTTTAAATTAAAGCACATTATTAAGCTTTTGTTTTTTTTAATACTCCCCATTTTTTTTTTTTTAGATCGTACTATAAACCACTTAAAACTTTAATTATGAAATCTAATTTTACGTACGCCATTTTTATTAGTTTTTTAATATTCTCGTTTAACAAGACCTATTCTCAAGATTTTATGTCTGGAAAAGGAGATACTGAATTCATTTTTAATGAAGCTAAAATACCTTGTTTAACAGTCGCACAAAGAGAACAGATTAAAAGCCAATTACAGTATAATGTGAATGTATTAAAACAACAAAATAAATTAGCTTACAATGAAGCCCATAAAGTTGGTGGCCATGTATTGTTTGCATGGCCGCTGCAACAGGCACCTGCCTTTAATTACAATGATACATGGGCCATTTCTGGATATGTAGATCACAATACAGCTTTCCCCAATCAATTATTAGACTATAATTGTGGAAGCATTACCTATGATACTGCTTCTGGTTATAATCATCAAGGTTTAGATATTTATTTGTGGCCATTTTCTTGGAAACAAATGGATGATTCTCAAACAGAAATTATTGCAGCTGCGGCTGGTCAAATTATAAATAAAGGCGATGGTCAGTTTGATAGAAGTTGTAATTTTAATAATAATACTTGGAACGCCGTTTATGTACAGCACAATGATGGAAGTATTGCTTGGTATGGCCATATGAAAAACGGCTCTGTGACTTCAAAAAATATTGGAGATATGGTTTCTGTTGGTGAGGTTCTTGGAACCGTAGGTAGTTCCGGTAACTCCACGGGTCCACATTTACATTTTGAAGTTTATACAGACAATAGCTACACACAACTTATAGACCCCTATTATGGCAATTGTAATAGTATGAATGTGGATTCTTGGTGGTTAAACCAAAAACCATATAGTAATCCAAACATTAATGCTGCCTTAACGCATACTGATAATCCTGTTGTATTTCCAACTTGTCCAACCGCAGAAACAACTTATGAAAGCAACACGTTTGAACTAGGCGATACCATTTACTTAACGGCCTTTTTAAGAGATCAGGTAGCAGGAACCAATTTAAGCGTCCAGATTTTAAGACCTGATAACTCCTCCTTTTATAGTTCTTCCTTTAATACAACGACAACTAGTTCTTCGTGGTATTATTATTGGTATTTCAACTCTTTTGATGCCATTGGTGATTGGAAATGGCAAGTTACATACGAAGGGCAAACGGTAACACATTTGTTTACGATTCAAACGCTTGGTATTGATGAAAATGAATTACAAACCGTTGCTGTTTATCCAAATCCAACGACAAGTAATATTTATATTTCTTCAGGAAATCAGATTATAACAAAAGTTAAAATAGTTGATATTCATGGTAAAATAATCAAAACTATAACTAATAACGTTGATGGTATTACAACTGTAAATTTAGAGGATATTTCTAACGGGCTTTATTTTTTAAGCCTTGAAAGTACTACAAATCAGAAGAAAACTATCAAAGTTATAAAAGCGTAATTATGAATTAAATTCAATTTCATAATTCAACCGATTAGAAGCCGACTTTAATTCTGTTTTCGATTTAAAAATATTGCGAAACAAGAGCTTATTCCATCCAATTTTTTTGGAATAGCTATTAAAGCTTTCTTCCTGCCAATTAAAGCCTTCACGCCAAAATTTTTGTGGAGAAACATAGCAAAATGTATAATCGAAAATAAAGCTAGAATCGTTTATTTTATTGTGATTTGGTATGGTGTCAGACGCTAAAAGTGTTATATTATTAGCTTTACAACGCGCTTTAATTTGGTTAATAATTTTTGGGTAATCTGCTCTTAAAGTCTCTAAATCAAAATCGTTGTATTCGGTATTTCCAATTTTCTGAATCGGTCGAATTTGAAGTATATCAAAACTTTCGCCATTAAAATGCTCAAAGAAATCGGCTAATTCATAAAAATTATCCTTGTTGAAGGTGTAATTGATACGTACTTTAAACTCATAGTGTTTTTTCAATTTTTCGAAAGCCTTGAATGCTGCATGAAATTTTTCGTAGCTGGCCTTTTTCATAAAGTTTTCATAGCTTTCCTTATGAACACCATGAAGGGAAATGGTAAATTCATTTAAACCAGCCTTTATTAGTGCTTCAATTTTTTCTTCGTCTAATAAATTGGCATTCGTAGTAATAGAAATATATGGAACGTTGTAAGCTTTTCCTAGCGCTACCACCTTCACCAAGTCCTTATATAAAGTTGGTTCTGTTCCACAACCAATTTGAAGTTTTAAAGCACGTTTAAAAATAGTTTGGGCAACCTGCTCCAATTCAGCTTCTTTAAACTGACCTTTTAGCGTTTTTACGTAATCCGCATCCGTAAAATAGCACATTTTACAACGCAGATTGCAAGCCATAACGGGATCTAAATTTACAGCCAAGTAGCGTTGATTAAACGTATGCAACAAATAGAGGCCAAGAAATTTAATTCTGTGGCTTTTAATTTTTCTATTGAGTTGTAACAGTTTATAAATATTCATTACGGGATGTTAATCAATTATTTTTAACGCTTATAATCTTGACAGGACACGCTTTTGATGCATTTTCACACGCTTCCAAGATGCTAAAATCGTTTGATTTTAAAGTGAAAAAACCTTTCTTTTCTATAGCGTGCAACAACACTGTTTTCCCGTCTTTTTTGGACATCTGGAATTGGTTTGGTGCCATTTCCACACAGTAATTGCAGCCAATACATTTATGCCGTTGTAAGGTAATAATTACCATTAGGCTTCTACTTTATTTTCAACAATTTTATACAATTTATCTGAAGGTCTTATTTTAAAATCCATAGGAACAGTCACTAAATCACCTTTAGAACCTTTATCAGTCCTTGAATTGTTCACCATCAGTTCTGTTACTACCATTTCTTTAGCTCCAGTAGTTGGACCCGTAACTAAAATAGTATCTCCAACGGTTACATCAAAGGCTTCAATTTTAAATTCGCCTATTGTAGCTTTCGGGTAAAAATGTGTGCCTTTACCTATATACACCTTTTTTTGTGTAGCTTGAGACCCAGAACTATTGCTCCATTCGCCAAGTTTCTGACCTAAATAATAGCCACTCCAAAACCCACGATTGTAAACTTTTTCTAATTCCTGCATCCAGGAAATAACCTTTTCTTTGTTATATGTGTCATTTGCAACACTATCTATAGCATCACGATAACATTTAATAACTTTTGCTACATACTCTGGTGCACGTCCTCGACCTTCAATTTTCAAAACTTTAATTCCGGCGTCAACAATTTCATCAAGAAAATCTATAGTACACAAGTCCTTTGGAGACATAATGTACTCATTATCCAATTCCATTTCAAAACCTGTTTCTTGGTCTATAACGGTATATTTTTTTCGGCAATTTTGTTTGCAAGCTCCCCTGTTTGCTGAAGAATTATGCGAATGCAAACTCATATAGCATTTTCCGGAAACAGCCATACAAAGCGCGCCATGACCAAAAATTTCAATCTCTATTAATCTACCAGAAGGCCCTTTTATTTGCTCTTTTTCTATGTGTTCGGTTATTTTTTTTACTTGTCGCAAACTCAATTCTCGACTCAACACCATGGTGTCAGCAAACATGGCATAAAATTTAACCGTTTCAATATTCGTGATGTTTAATTGGGTAGAAATATGCACTTCCATACCAAGCTCTCTAGCCGAAGAAATAACGGCCTGATCCATAGCAATAACTGCTGTAATATTAGCTTCCTTGGCTTGTTTTAATAAGGTTTTTACAATGGATAAATCGTGATCATAAATAATGGTATTTAACGTTAAGTAGGTTCTCACATTTTTGGCCTCACAACGTTTAGCTATTTCGGGTAAATCGGCAATGGTAAAATTAACCGTTGCACGAGCTCTCATATTTAACTGTTCTACACCAAAATAAACGGAATTGGCCCCATTATCTAAAGCGGCTTGAAGTGATTCAAAATTCCCTGCAGGTGCCATTAATTCTATATGCTGCATAATCGTGAAATTTTAGGAATTAGAATTCTTGAAATTTTCAAAAATGTTACGCAGGTCTTTTTTATACGGCAAATGATCGGCTCGTCCCTTTTTAAAGATATCGTTGCTATTACCCTGTCCTTTACGCAAGGCTTTTTGCTCTTCGAAAGATAATTGAATAATTTCCTGACAGGTTGTAGAACAGCAGTTTTCCATTTTTTCCTTACAAGACTCACACTGAATAAAAAGTAAATGACACGCCTCATTGGCACAATTGGTGTGCAAATCAGCAGGCTCACCACATTGGTGACATTGTGCTATAACATCGTCTGAAATTCTTTCAGAACGACGCTCATCAAATACAAAATTCTTGCCTATAAATTTATTCTCTAATCCTTTTGCTTCCACTTGGCGCACATAATTAATGATACCACCTTCCAATTGATACACATTTTTAAACCCCTTATGTTTGTAATACGCACTCGCTTTTTCACAACGAATCCCACCTGTGCAATACATAACCAATTTTTTATCTTCTTTATGGTCTCGTAAATCCGCTTCAATAATATCTAAAGACTCCCGAAAAGTATCCACATCTGGTTTTACGGCATTTATAAAATGACCTATTTCACTTTCATAATGATTTCGCATATCTACCAAAACCACGTTTGGATCGTCAATAAGTTGATTGAATTCTTCGGCTTCAACGTGAATGCCTTTATTGGTTACATCAAACGTATCATCGTTTAAACCATCGGCTACAATTTTATCACGCACTTTCACTTTTAGTTTTAAGAATGAAAAATTATCGTGTTCAATAGCAATATTTAATCGCACATTTTCCAGAAATGATATGGTGTCCAAATGATTTTTAAACAGCGTGAAATTATCTGCTGGCACGGAAAGTTGAGCGTTTATGCCTTCATGAGCCACATATATACGTCCTAAAACGTCTAGGTTATTCCAGTTTAGAAATAAGTGATCTCTAAATGCGTTTGGATTGTCAATTTTCGCGTATTTATAGAAAGAAATAGTCAAGCGTTCTTTTCCCGCTTGCTCAATAAGTTCAGTTCTTTCTTTGGCGCTTAAGGTATTGTACAGTTGCATGCTATACTAATGTTTAAGGTTAAAGAATATTTTAGCTGCAAATGTACTATTTTTTGTGCGAATCTGATTTTTCATCAAACAAAAAGCACTTTATAATGATTTATAAAGTGCTTTAAGTAGACTAACTCGTTATTACTATTTTTTTTAATTCAAAAAAATAACAATCCGAGCTAACCTCCATCGGCTTTGCAGCTTCCGTTTATAACTACGGTTACTGAAACGCCTAATTCTCCTATTAATAATATTTTTCTAATAAATCTCATAGCAAAAGTTTCCCAGCTTTATTAAGTAGATGCAAAAACAACAAAAAGGTTGCGTCATAAAATTGTAAAGTGAAAAAAGAGTGGTATTTTAGCAACACTTTTACAAGATAAAATATACAGAAATGAGCAACGAAAAAGACGCAAAATTAAAAGCGCTACAACTTACTTTAGACAAACTAGATAAGGCTTACGGCAAAGGAACGGTAATGAAAATGAGTGATCAAGCTGTTGTTGATGTCGACGCTATTCCTTCGGGGTCTTTAGGATTAGATATTGCACTAGGTGTTAATGGCTATCCAAGAGGTCGTGTTATAGAAATATATGGTCCAGAATCTTCTGGTAAAACAACGTTAACCTTACATGCTATTGCTGAAGCTCAAAAAGCTGGTGGAATTGCTGCTTTTATTGATGCAGAACATGCTTTTGATAGAACTTACGCTGAAAAATTAGGAGTAGATATTGATAACTTAATTATTTCGCAACCTGATAATGGTGAACAAGCATTAGAGATTGCCGATAATTTAATTCGTTCTGGTGCTATTGACATTGTCGTTGTTGACTCGGTAGCTGCTTTAACACCAAAAAGTGAAATTGAAGGTGAAATGGGTGATTCTAAAATGGGATTACATGCTAGATTAATGTCTCAAGCCTTACGTAAATTAACAGCCTCTATTAGCAAAACCAATTGTACGGTGATTTTCATTAACCAATTACGTGAAAAAATTGGGGTTATGTTTGGAAACCCAGAAACAACAACAGGTGGTAATGCATTAAAATTTTATGCTTCGGTACGTTTAGATATTAGACGTTCAACACAAATAAAAGACACAGACGGAAATGTGCAAGGAAATAAAACCAGAGTTAAAGTGGTTAAAAATAAAGTTGCACCACCTTTTAGATTAGCTGAATTTGATATTATGTATGGCGAAGGTATTTCCAAAGTAGGTGAAATATTGGATATTGCTGTAGAATTTGATGTTATTAAAAAAGCAGGATCGTGGTTTAGTTATGGCGACACCAAATTAGGACAAGGTCGTGATGCAGTTAAAGCGCTTATTAAAGACAATCCAGAACTCATGGATGAGTTAGAAGTGAAAATAAAAGAGCTTATAAAATCAGCTTAAATTTTAAAAAAATCCCAATCTATTTGGGATTTTTTTATATCCCAACGCAACCTTTTGTGTTTTAGTGCATCTACTTAATGAAATACATGTGTTAAGTTTACCTCAAATTATGAAAAAAATAGCTATTTGTATCCTTGTATTACTAGCAATATCCTGCTCAATTAATGATGATACACAACAAAGTTATATTGAATTATTGCCTATAGAAAGCGCGACCGTTCCCGATGAATTTACACGTGGAGAAACCTACGATATCTCTATTGTATTTAAAAGACCTACGGAATGCCACGCGTATAAAGACATTTTATTAAAAGAGGAGCCTGATGGTCTTTTTATAGCTGTTATGTCTACTGTTTTTACAGGAAACTTTGATTGTCCTGCAATTGATAATAGTATTGAAAAAACATTTACGTTTCAACCAGGAGAAGAAGATTTATATGTTTTTAAATTTTGGCATGGAACTACGAATTCTGGCGAAGAAGAATATATTATAATTGAGGTTCCAGTAGTAGATTAATTATTGTTTAAATTTAACCAAATGTGTTTCACGTGAGTTTAAATCAACTCATACTAAAATGTAGTAATCATGATACTCAAGCACAAAGCGAATTATATCAGCTCTTTTCGAGCAAATTGTTTTCGGTTTGTTTAAAGTATTCAAGAAATTACGCCGAAGCGGAAGATAATCTGCAGGACGCGTTTTTGACTATTTTTAAAAAAATTAGTCAGTTTAATAATAAAGGTTCTTTTGAAGGTTGGTTGAAACGCATTGCTATTAATACGGCGTTACAACGCTATAGAGGTCAAGGCGTTTTTGAAATAATAAATGAAGATTTCATAGCAGATGAAGATATAGAAATTGATGATGAAGACATTTCTCTTGATTTTTTGCTAAAAATTATTCAAGAATTACCAGACCGATATAGATTGGTTTTTAACATGTATGTGTTGGATGGTTATTCGCATAAAGAAATAGCTGATTTATTGCGCATTACAGATGGCACATCAAAATCGAATTTGGCTAGAGCACGAAAAATATTAAAAGATAAAATTGAAGCATATAAAGCGGGTTTTAACGCGCAATCATTATAATGAGTAGTAAAAAACACATAGATAGAATTTTCCAAGAATCTTTTAAGGATTTTGAGGCGAAGCCCAATCCTGAATTGTGGTCTAAAATTCAAAACGAGTTACCATTAAAAACGGAAAAGCCTAAAACAGCTTTCCCTATCTGGATGCGTATAACTAGTGCTGCAGCTGTGTTAGTTTTATTGGTAACTATTGGTTCTGTAATTTTTACTGGCACAAATAACCCGGTTTCTACAGATGAAAAAATTGTAGATACTCAAACACGATCAAGTCATGGTATTTTAAATTCTAATAATACGCCTAATATTTCTGAAGAAAATTCAACAAACAAAAACAATATAGTTGTTGATGATCCGAAAGCGACTTCAAATAAGGCCTCAAAATTTAACAATGAAAGCATTGCGAATACAGACATAAATAGTAATGGTAATCCAATAGCTAGTGAAAATTCTGGAGAGGATTCTATTACAAATTCTAACAAATTAAATAATGCAATTGCAGCCTCAAGCAGAAATACAGCCGTTGCCAACTCTGAAAATAGAAATAATAAAAAAGCTAGCCATACCAATAGTAATTACGCCACGAATCCTAATACAATAAAAAATAATAATATTCTTAAAACTCAAAGTACCAAGACTATTTATAAGGGAATTGCTACTCAAGATACCGCATCAAATCCTAACACAAAAGGATTGGTAAACCAATCTAATACCACAAGTAACAATGTTAAACCAAATAATACGATTGAAGCTACAAATAATGTTGTGGTTCAAGAATCTCAAGCTTCAAAAAACGCAATTAATACTTCAGTAAACAGAACAGGTATTGCAGCAAATTCAGTTTCAAAAAATAGTTCTAAAACTGATGCTATTTCTGCGAACGAAACCATAAATAACAGTATTAAAACACCACAAAATAATAACAATAATACGGTAGCTTCAACTATCAACAGCGCGAACCAAAGTAATAAAACGGCATCTGATGTTCAGCGTGCCGTTTCTACTTCGGAAACCGATAATGTGTTGAAAGAAACAAGCGCGCAAAATGCTATTGCTTGGAATGCTAAGACAAGCAACACACCTCAAAATGAAAAAGAAAAAGAGGAAAACTTAATGGTTGGTGATTCGCTAGTTAGTGAATCACCTTCAATTGAGGAAGCTATTGCTCAAGCCGAAGAAACTAGTGAAAAGGAAGAAGAAGAAAAACTAGTAAATAGGTGGCAAGTTCAAGCAAACATTGCGCCTGTTTACTACAATTCGTTAGGTAAAGGCTCGCATATTGATGACGAATTTGTATCCAATTCTAAAAGTGGTGAAACCAATACCAGTTATGGTGTAAATGTAAGTTATGCCATTAGTAAAAAATTAGCAATTCGCTCCGGAATTAGCTCCTTAAATTTAAGTTACGACACGGATAATGTTATTTTATACAATTCGCCAACAACCAATACGCCAAATAATACAAATCCGCTGCGCAACATAAATTTAGTGCCAGAAAATCAGGAATTAACTGCTTTTAGCGGTGATAATTTAGGTTTTCAACAAATAAATAACGTGTTATTTAATGCCGCTATTAGTCAACGTTTAAGCTATTATGAAGTTCCTGTAGAATTGGAATATAAATTAGTTAATAACCGCTTTGGTGTTAATATTATTGGTGGGATGAGTACCTTCTTTTTAAATGATAACGAAGTGTATTCAGAATTTGAAGAGTATAAAACCTATATAGGTGAATCAAGTAACGTAAACAGTGTGAGTTTTAGTACCAATTTAGGAATTGGGTTGAATTATAAATTTACGGATAAACTTCTATTTAATTTTGAACCTACTTTTAAATACCAATTAAATGGTTTTGAAAATACATCTGGTGATTTCAGACCTTACATTATAGGTGTTTATACAGGTTTTAGTTACAAGTTTTAATTTTAGTTGGTTAGATTGATGCTGTTTTTAAGAAATTGAAACAGCATGATAAGTAAAAAAGCTATTCTGTGCCAAGAGTAGCTTTTTTTGTTTTACAACGCTTTAATATCTGTCTCTATGGCATCTGAATATGAAGAATATTCTTTAATTATAATCCCATTTTTATCGACCAGAAAGTACGTAGGGAAGCTGTTTATATTGTAATCTTGAAGTGTTTTTTCTGTTCCTTTTAAATTAATATAATCTACTTTTTTGCTTAACAACATCCTCTTACTTTTTTCAGGACTTTCTGTTGAAATCCCAATGACACTAATTTTATCATTATATTTATTTTGAAGATATTTCAGTTTTGGTAATGATTTAATACAAGGACTGCACCAAACTTCCCAAAAGTTAATAAGAGCAGGAAAATTTTCTGAAATAACAAGGGGCTCGTCATTCCACAAATTAGGGAGATTATTAGTTTTAAATTGAGTGCCAACCATAGAGATTTTATTAAATGACTGACTATTAATTATGTCTAGCTCTAAAAGTCCGTTTTTCTTATTATCTATAAATTTGGTAACTTTATCATTTACTAACACTTTACTAATTAGAAATGTTTTTGAAGTTCTTTCTCCTAATTTTTCTGATGTTATTTTAATTTTTGAAGGAGAAAATGTAGTTTTATTTATATTTATAATTTTTTGAATATTGTTAATTTGAAAAGTTGTGTCGTTTTCGAAGGTAAATTGTAATTGATACTCATCTTCATAGTCCACTAAATTAACTGTTTTATAGAAACTATCTAAACCAAAAATCTCTTCTATAATTAGTTGACCTCCTGGA
Organism: Bizionia sp. M204; assembly: GCF_023205095.1. GTDB lineage: Bacteria > Bacteroidota > Bacteroidia > Flavobacteriales > Flavobacteriaceae > Algorimicrobium > Algorimicrobium hallyeonense. The sequence goes on from NZ_CP046242.1 coordinate 2,733,634, forward strand.
CTTCCCAAGAAACCATATGAACTTACCAATTCATAGTTACCATCTCTGTTTGAAATTTCAAAACTTTTATAATTATCATATAAATAGCTTATTTCAAACGAATAAGATTCAACAAAAAATGACATTCCAAACAAGGTGTCATTTTTGGTTTTCTCAATTAAAACCTGTCCGGTTCTATTCCAAACATCATTTAAAGAGAAACTATCTATCAGCGTTATATCGTATTGAATTTTACTATTCGCTTTGGCTCTTAATTCATACTGATTGATAACATTTTTTGCCGTCTCTTTCTTGTGACAATTAAAAAAAAATAAGGTTATAAAAAAATAAATATATAGTTTCATAAAAATAAGAAATAAAATAATCCAATTAATAACAAGCAAATATTATTAATTGGATTAAAATTTAACAACCTGTAAGACAAATATATCTTGTCAGTTTTTCACAATTGTAAGGACTTGTACATTTGTACTCCTTATAATCTTCATATGCTAATTTACTCATACCAAATAACAACCAAAACTCCTCATTATCCATAGCTGATAATTCGCTTTCGATTATTACATAATTTGCGGTTGTTATTATTCCATCTCTGAATTCCATACTCTTGATAAACTCTGATTTGGTTTCTCCACTTAATTTACTAACAACAGAGTTTTTATCAATTGCATAACGCTCAAAATCTGAAAGTGTAAAGATTTCTTGAATAACTCCTTTGTTTAGTTCTTCTTTGCTTTTAACAACTTTGTTAATTGACTGATCTTCCAAAATATTACTTTCTGCATCACTACAGGAAAAAGCAAAGATTAAAATGGTAAAAATCAACGTTCCATTAAATAGTTTTTTCATAATTTCTTAAAGTTTATTAGATTAATAATAAACTAAATCTATAATCTATAATCTATATTCTAATAAACCTAAATTATTTAAACATAAAATTAATTTAATGAGTGATTTACGGTTTTACCGTAACTGTATTGAAGAAAAATATTACAAATGAAGTTATGAGTCCTTTAATAATTGCTTCAAAATAGTTTGTCGTGTATCCTTATTCAACTCTTTAGTATCGGCAACATGTAAGCCATCAGTTGGTATAAAAGGAAATCCAATGGCGCGCATTTTACCCGGACTTCCGCTAAAAAAAGTAAAGGGAAACCGTTTTTTATTATCTAAAAACACTAAAGGAACTATAGGAATTTGATGATTAATAGCTAACCTGAAAGCGCCATCTTTAAAGTCGTCTAAAATAACATCCTCATCAGGCACACCACCTTCAGGAAAGATACAAATACTCAATCCTTGTTTTAAACGACGCTGCGCTCTTAAAAATACGGCTTTTCTGCTTTTTTCAGAACTTCTATCTACCAGAATACAGGTACGCTTATAAAAGAAACCAAATAACGGAATTTTAGCCAGTTCTTTCTTACCAACAAATACAAACGGATTTTTGGACACTACTAGCATGAGCATAATATCAGCCATAGAGGTGTGATTGGCAATAAACATATAACTAGCTTTTCGTTTTGGCTTTTCGGCTAAAGAAATGTGTGTGTTAAATCCCATGCCTATTAAAATAAATCGTGCCCAAAGTCGCGCTAATCTGTAAAAATAAGGATACCAAGATTCTTTAAGTATGGAAACTAATAATAAAGGTAACAAGATGATAATAGGTACTGCCACAAGCACATAAAACCAAATGCGATAAAATACCCAGAAAATATATTTAAAAACCGTCATGGAGACCAAAACTACTTAAATAAATTGAGCTTTTGTACTAAAAAAATTACCTTTGACATATTAAAACAAATTTGAACTTAAAACAAGATTCCCATTTCCATGGGAAATGAGCATGGCAAGAATACTAACAGGCATACAAAGCACAGGAACACCGCATTTAGGTAATATTTTAGGCGCTATTTTACCAGCAATAAACATGGCAAATAAACCAGAAAACGATTCGTTTTTGTTTATAGCTAATTTACATACCCTAACCCAGATTAAAGATGCTGAACTATTAAGACACAATACCTACTCTACGGCTGCAACCTGGTTGGCTTTTGGTTTAGATATTGAAAAAACCGTGTTTTATAGACAGAGTGATGTACCTCAAGTGACTGAATTGTCATGGTATTTAAGCTGTTTCTTTCCGTTTCAGCGTTTAACGTTAGCGCATAGCTTTAAGGACAAAGCCGACAGACTAGAAGATGTAAATGCAGGGTTATTTAACTACCCTATGCTAATGGCTGCGGATATTTTAGCTTATGATGCTGAAATTATTCCTGTAGGAAAAGACCAATTACAACACATAGAAATCACACGTGATGTGGCATCTCGTTTTCATGCGCAAATGGGAGAAACATTTGTGTTACCAACCGGAAAAGTTGCAGACAACACCATGTTAATTCCTGGAACAGATGGTGAAAAGATGAGTAAAAGTCGCGGGAATTTTATCAATATTTTTCTAGATGATAAAAAACTCCGTAAGCAAATCATGTCCATCCAAACAGATAGTACCGCTCTAGAGGACCCTAAAGAATGGGCAACTTGTAACTGTTTTGCACTATATAATTTATTAGCTTCTGATGATGAGATTACTGCTATGAAATCCAATTACGAAGCGGGCAATTATGGTTATGGTCATGCCAAGCAAGCTTTGTTTGAGTTGATTGTTGAAAAATTTGCAGAACCTCGTGAACGCTACCATCATTATATGAATAATCTCCACGAAATTGATGACGCTTTAAAAGTTGGTGCTGAAAAAGCGAGTCAAGTAGCAAACGCCGTTATTGCACGTGTTAGAGGGAAGGTTGGGTATTAAAAATGATTTGGCACCTAGAAAGGTTTGGTCTTAACAATATGGGATTCCTGCCTTCGCAGGAATTTGTTAGATAATCTCAAATAACTTTCCAGGCAACGGTCTAATAACCCCTTTTAATTCCATGTTTAGTAATAAACTTGCCACTTTATATGTTGGCAATTCACAATCTATGGCAATACTATCTAATTCTTCTTTAGATTTCGTTTGTAGGTAATTATAAATGGTTTGTTCGTCCGGCTCCAGTTCTATAAACAACTGTTTTTGAATGGTAGGTTTCTGCTTGGTTTCCAATTCCCAATTTAACATATACGGAATATCCAACGGATTGGATAATAAGTGGGCTTTCTGAAATTTTATTAAATTATTACAACCCACACTTTGGCTATCCGTTGTGCGTCCTGGAACGGCAAAAACATCGCGATTATAAGAATTGGCAATATCGGCTGTTACCAAACTACCTCCTTTTTCGGCCGATTCTATAACTATAGTTGCCTGACTCACACCAGCAATTACCCGATTTCGTTTTAAAAAATTATTTCTATCAAACGGATCCGAACTCCAAAAATCAGTAAAAAACCCGCCATTTTTCTCGACATCTACCATATACTTTTTATGTGTTTTTGGATAAATCTGATTTAAGCCATGAGCCAAACATCCTATGGTTTGCAAACCGTGTTTTATAGCTGCTTTTTGTGCCGTAATATCCGTTCCGTAGGCGAAACCGGAAACTATAACGGGATTAAAAGGTACGAGTTCTTCAATTAACTTATTGCAAAAGGCAATCCCAGAAGTCGTAATTTTTCTGGCACCAACAATACTAATAATACGTTGGTTTTCTAAACTCACATTTCCCACTTGGAATAACAAAATAGGACTATCTATACATTGATTTAATCGTTGTGGATAGCCGTCATCCATAAAATACAAGCACTGAATATTGCTTTCAGAAATAAACTGCATTTCCGCTTCGGCAGCTTTAAAATGACTTGTATTAAATAAATCCCGAATTACATGGGTGCCAATCCCATCAATTTGAAGGAGATGGTGTTTTTTCTCTTTAAAAATAGCTTCCACCGAACCACAATGATTAATGAGCTTTTTAGCCGTAATATCACCTATAAACGGGACATGTTGCAGTGCCAAAATATGTAATAAGCGATTATCGGTCATGGTAGTCATTTGATTTTCAACTTACAAGTAAAGAAATTTTCAGATGTTAATAAATTGTTAGCAAGATTTTTTGTTCATGTTCAAAAATTTCTAACTTTGTTTCTATGCAATTAGAACCTTACATAAGCGATTTACTTTACCGTTACGAATGTGTGACTGTCCCTGAATTTGGCTCGTTTTTAACACGAAAAACGTCAGCAACAATTCATGAAACAACACATGCTTTTTATCCACCAAAAAAGGTGTTATCTTTTAATGAGCAAATTCAAGAAAATGATGGTTTATTAGCACGTTACATTGCTGATGTTGAGAAAATCCCGTACGAAGAAGCTTCTAAAAAAATTAAAAAACGCGTAAAATACTTAAAATCCTATTTAGTTGAAGGTGAAACTATTGCTTTTGAAAACATTGGTAGTTTATCATTAAACAACGAAGGAAAAATGTTATTTGAACCATCCTATAGTTTTAACTATTTAACGGATGCGTTTGGTTTATCTCAATTTACTTCTCCTGAAGTTACGCGTGAAACTTATAAAGAAACGGTAGAAGCTATTGAAAAAGTAGTACCTATTGCTGTAACACCACAAAGGCGCCAATCGCGTGGCTATTTAAAATATGCTGCTGTTGGTTTAATTGCTTTAACTATTGGTGGTTTTGCAGCTTCTAATTATTATGTGAATCAGATTGAAACACATAATCAATTAGCACAAGAGGAAGCCAACACCCAATTGGAAAATAAAATTCAAGAAGCGACATTTGTCATTAATAATCCATTGCCGGCTGTTACACTTAACGTGAAAAAGCAGTATGGTAATTATCATATTATTGCTGGTGCTTTCCGTGTGGAAGAAAACAGCGATAAAAAGGTGGATCAACTGAAAGACTTGGGTTATGCAGCTCGTAAAATCGGCACCAATAAATACGGTTTACACGAAGTGGTTTATGCAAGTTATGAAGACCGACTAGAAGCGCTTCAAGCCTTACGTGACGTTAAAAAAACGCATAATAAAGACGCTTGGTTGTTGGTGAAGGCTATTGAGGAGTAGTTCTCGATACGTTCATTTTTCGCTACCACTCAAATGAACACGCGAACTGACTAGCAATCATTAAACCAAATACCCATAATTAAAAAGAAACGTCACTTCGAGTGATTTCGAGGTACGAGAAATTGTATCGAGAAGCCAAGTACTTAAATGTGAAACTATCATACGTCTACATATTACATTGTGCTGACGACTCCTATTACACAGGTGTTACTTCCAATATAGAAAAACGCTTTTTAGAACATCAAACAGGCAAACATCTTGATAGCTATACTTTTAAAAGACGACCGTTGACGCTCGTTTTTTATGCAGAATTCACAGATATTCGATTAGCCATTCAAAGTGAAAAGCAAATTAAAAAATGGTCACGCGTAAAGAAAGAAGCCTTAATAAACGGTGAATTTGAAAAACTACCGAATTTAGCTAGAAAGAAATTTAATTGAGTTGTCGTTCTCGATACGTTCATTTTGAGCTGTGCTCAAATGAACACGCGAACTGACGTAGCCTTCTAACTAAAACAATCATAATTAAACTATCCGTCACTTCGAGTGATTTCGAGGAACGAGTTCTCGATACTTTCATTTTTCGCTACCGCTTCAAAATGAACACACGAACTGACGAGCAATCATTAAACCAAATACCCTTAATTAAAAATAAACGTCACTTCGAGTGATCTTGATGAACGAGTTCTCGATACTTTCATTTTGAGCTGTGCTCAAATGAACACTCGAACTGACGTAGCCTTCTAACTAAAACAATCATAATTAAACTATCCGTCACTTCGAGTGATTTCGAGGAACGAGAAATTGTATCGAGAAGAACGTTACTTCAAGTGTCACGACTTTTTTGTTGTGATGTATCGAGAAGATACAAAATTGGTAGTACCTTTGCAGCGCATTTAAAAAATGACCGCATGACACCGAAAACACCAGAACAATCCAAAACCATTATGACCGACTTGGTACTACCAAGCGAAACCAATCCACTTAATAATTTATTTGGAGGCGAACTATTAGCGCGTATGGATCGTGCTGCTAGTATTGCTGCAAGACGTCATAGTCGCCGTATTGTGGTTACTGCTTCTGTAAACCATGTGGCTTTTAACCGTTCCGTACCTTTAGGCAGTGTGGTGACTGTTGAAGCTAAAGTATCTCGCGCGTTTAAAACCTCTATGGAGGTGTTCTTGGACGTTTGGATTGAAGACCGTGAATCTGGCATACGCGATAAAGCAAACGAAGCTATTTACACCTTTGTAGCCGTTGATGAAACTGGACGACCAATTCAAGTACCAGAAATTGAACCTGAAACCAAATTAGAAAAAGAACGCTACGCAGCAGCCTTAAGACGTAAACAATTGAGTTTGGTTTTAGCTGGAAAAATGAAACCGAATGATGCTACGGAATTGAAGGCGTTGTTTCAGTAGATTTATAAAGACCTAACAGGTTTTAAAAACCTGTTAGGTCTGAAAAGTATTATTTATAGAACATGATTACTTTTTAAAAACGTTCTTGTAGCTGATTGGTTTTTTTGAATTTTAACCTGTCCATAGTGTGAACTGATAATATAAAATCCATTTACCACTAATTTTTACATATATATGCATTAACCCGCCACTTGATGTATTTATGTATGGTATATAAGTTGAAGTAACAATTAAGGCCCAATCTTTTTTACAATTAAAATAGGGTTTTGATATATATGTAATATTATTTCTTGGATTTTCGTTTAAAAATTTAGTATCTGACCTATGAAAGTATTTTTTGAGTTTATTAAAATCAATAATAGAGTCATTTTGAGATTTTGCTATATCAGATTTTAAATGTTCTAAATTAAAATTTTCTAAAAATAATTCTACTGGAGGTTGGTTATTCTTTATTTCATTCCACCACAACTTTACAGACTTTTCATTTATACTCTCCTTACTCAAATATTGAGTGCCTAGAGGTATAAAATTGTGATATAAGTAAATAGAATCTTTAGGAATAGGATTCCCATTATCATATGGATTTATAACTTCATTTATAAACTCATAATCCTGACCATAAGCCAAGCTTGACAAAAATAGAAGTATGATTAATTTCATTTTAATTACAGTTATTATTTATTAGATAGTTATCTACAAATAATACTAATAAATAACCGACTATAGAAAAAATTATTAATTCTTCTAATAACTCAAAATTTAAGCGGGTTACAGATGGAAAATAATGCTCCTTATATGGAAATTGCCAATTATGTTTATATAATAAAAATAGAAAAATCGCTAAAAATAGAAAAACTAGTATTTTAAAATTTGCAATGTTTTTAAAAATTGGTCTTTTCAATAAATAGTAGAATACTATAACACTTAAAACGTAAATCCAGTATGTGTAGATAAATTGCCAAGCGAAAACATATTGTGCGCGTTCAATCTCTCCCCAACTGTAAGCTTTGGGATGCACAGGAATAATATTTGTCCATTCTATTATAGCTTGCGCTAAATGTTTAACAAAAAATAGTGCAAATGCTATTAAAATAATTCTCAATATAAATTTTAAGTTATTTTTCATTTTACTTATTTTAATTATTCACAACCTAAGTCACTAATTGGTCGATTCCCTAATAATACATTTTTCACTTTCTCCCATTCTGGCCGATTGACAGTTATTGGGGTTGCATTACCAACACCTCCATTATTATTTGTGAAATTTTGAACTTTTTGTTGAAAACTACTCCATAGTGCATCTGCTCCATCAAACGGGTTTCCACCAGTCATATAATTTGCTATCCCAACATCAAAATTAGATTCCATTCTATCTACACCTCTAGAATAAAAAGTATAAGTGCCATTTGAGTTAATTTCATAACCAATTTGCCTATTGCCACTTACAGGATGTGGACCATCAAGTCCTTGAGGAATACCCCAAGGCATTGTTAGAGTGGTAAATACCCAATGTGAATTTGTGTTTTCTGAACAAACTACTGAGCCATCATGTGCTCCAGGTATATCAAGTGATATAATCGCTCCTAAAGGATTAGCAGATAACCATATTCCTTCTTCATCAAATCCAGTGATTGGAGAAGGAATAAATTCTGTAAAATCATTATTTATAAAAATATTAATTTCTATTCTAATATATTCTAGAAATTCTTCAGCTGAAAATCGCTCTCCCGTTGAAGGATTGTTTGGTAAAACATCTATTATTATTGGGAAATAATCTAAATTAACTACTGCTCCTTCTGCATTTTCAATTGTTTGAACACTTACTCCTCCTAATAAAAATTCGTCTATTTCGTTAAGTTTATCTAATATTACTGGTGGTGGACTAAATTGTACTAAAGCCTGCCATTGCTCTATTTGATTACAATCTATATCAACTAATTTATATGGATTATCTACAAGTTCATTTTCTAACTCAATTGAAATATATTCTAGTAAATTATCAACTTCATTATTCATTATGGCTTCCATAGCAGCAACCACAAAAGCCTGCGCTTGTTGACAACCACTAGAATTAGTATCCGCTCCGCAATTAGTAAACAAGTAGTTATTAATAGCTCTAACTTGGTTTTCGTTTTGGCTTTTATTTGCCCAAATTTCTTGCTGTGGATTTAAATCTAGATACGTGGCTAATAGTTCTGCTTGCGTTTGTGTAGGCGTTGGTGCGGCAAATATTTCTGTGGGTCCTGATCCATTATTGTTGGGGTTATTTGGATCGCCATAGCCACCACCTGGCTCATTTCCCGTATTTGGAATCCAAGGACTGTTGGTACTACCATCACCACTACCACTGCCATCATCATAATAACCACAGGTAACTTCAGTTACTACCCAAGTTGATTCTGAATCGCACGTGCAATTAGCTCCATGAAGTTCACCATTATGATCAGTATTATTTACCCAATGCCCATTAGATACACAACCCCATGTCATTTTACCAAGTTCAAGTGTAGATATATCATAATCTATTGGAAAAATAATGGTGTTTGTGCTGTTTAAAAAGGTTTCGTTTAAATCCTGTAATTCGTCATTGGTAAATGCGTATTGAACAATATAAGCATAATAGTCGCTATCAGCGGGATTGTATTGTAATAGTAGGTTTTCCAGATTATTAGTAATTGTGCTGTCTCGTTGTATTGAAAAACTATAGGAATGATTTCCTGTCTCTAAATCCTCAACATATTTAACGAGATCTGTATTTACGGTAAAACCATAGCTGCCATTATATACTATTTTGTTTTGGCTATCATGACTTGCTGCGTTTTCTAAATTTAAATCCTCTAACTTTTCAGTAATGTGTTTTTTAGAACGTATTTGTTCTGTATTTAAGTCTTGAGTACTAAACCTGCTACTTTCTTTAGCTTTTATGTCGGTATTTATATCAGGCTCACAATTTGTAAACAAAAACGCCATACCTATTAATAGAAATACAAGTTTTAATTTAGGTTTAACAAGTTTTGTTTTGTTTTGTTTTGTAAAAACATGTTTTAATTTAAATGGTTAGTCAACAAACCTAAACTAAATATACCATTTATAAAATACGTAGTTCTACGTAATTTTTGGTTTTTCGATGAACGGTAATATACGTTTTCAGAAAAATTATAACATACCGAGGCATTTAATTAAGTATAAACTATTATATTAATTAGATAGCAAGATCCAGCCGAAGAAGCCATTTACACCTTTGTAGCCGTTGATGAAACCGGACGACCAATTCAAGTTCCTGAAATTACACCAGAAACCGATTTAGAAAAAGAACGTTTTGATGCCGCTTTAAGACGCAAACAATTGCCTTTGGTTTTGGCTGGAAAAATGAAACCGAATGAAGCTACGGAATTAAGGGCTTTGTTTCAGTAGGATTTAATCTCTTATATATTATAAAATAAAATAGCCTGAATTTTTAGTTCAGGCTGTTTTTTTTAAAACTTAAATTTACTTCTTTTAAGGTTAATTTTTAATTAATGTTTTTCTCTTTCTAATGGAATACAAAAGAAAATCATCGCCTTTAATTTTTCCTTGCCACTTGTATTGCTTATCTACCAAATGCCATTTACCATTCTCTTTGTAAGCAAAAATTTTGAAAATCAAGTTAAAACTTCTTTGTATATATGTTACAGTTAAAAAATCAGATGAATAATTTATATCTTCAACTGTATAATAATCCTCATATAATTCTTCAAACATTTTATTTTCAGACCACAACTTAACAGTTTCCTTTCTTAATCCTTTTTCAATACAGTTAGTTCTAAAATTATTTTTTAAAACAATGGAATCCCTATCGGCAAGTGCTGGTTTAAATATCAATTCAAGGATTTGCTTCAAGTCATCATTAGGTATTTCACAAAAGGTTTGCGAAAACCCATAAGATGTGAAAAAATAAAGTAATAATACGATCAATTTTGATTTCATTAATTACGTTTTTTTTATTTATATCCTTGGAAGTATTCACTTGAATTATTTGGGTTGAGCATATAATCTCCTATTACATCTAATTCAAAATCATTACCTTCTTCGCCATCATACATATCTCCATTATACAAATAATCCCCCAAATGAGTTACTTCATGAAGGATAACAATCCCGATAAAAAAATTTAAGGCATCTTCACTTATAGTTGAATTACTCTCCAATTCAGCTGCTAATTCGGTACTCAATAGGATAGTGTTTTCATCATAGCCAAATTGAGGTCCATAGGCACCCCAACAACATGGCATATCGATTATCATAATTGTTACAGAAGAATCGTTTCCCCATTTTAGAGCATTTTTAATTTGTTCATTATTCAAACTACCATATTGATTCAAAGCATTAATAATTAAATTATCTTTAGATAATTTAGGAAATTCCATACTTAAATAAGCTGTAAGTTTTGGATATTGTTGTTTGTATTGACTAGACAAATCATTGGGGTATTTTACAAATGGGAAAGTGGAAATTACTGAATTTTCCATTAAAGCTTCCAAAGCCGCAATCACAAAAGCCTGTGCTTCTTGGCAACCACTAGAATTAGTATCCGCTCCGCAATTAGCAAACAGATAATTATTAATAGCTCTAACTTGGTTTTCGTTTTGGCTTTTATTTGCCCAAATTTCTTGCTGTGGATTTAAATCTAGATACGTGGCTAATAGTTCTGCTTGCGTTTGTGTAGGCGTTGGTGCGGCAAATATTTCTGTGGGTCCTGACCCATTATTGTTGGGGTTATTAGGGTCGCCATAGCCACCACCTGGCTCATTTCCCGTATTTGGAATCCAAGGACTGTTGGTACTACCATCACCACTACCACTGCCATCATCATAATAACCACAGGTAACTTCAGTTACTACCCAAGTTGATTCTGAATCGCACGTGCAATTAGCTCCATGAAGTTCACCATTATGATCAGTATTATTTACCCAATGCCCATTAGATACACAACCCCATGTCATTTTACCAAGTTCAAGTGTAGATATATCATAATCTATTGGAAAAATAATGGTGTTTGTGCTGTTTAAATAGGTTTCGTTTAAATCCTGTAATTCGTCATTGGTAAATGCGTATTGAACAATATAAGCATAATAGTTGCCATCAGCGGGATTGTATTGTAATAGTAGGTTTTCCAGATTATTAGTAATTGTGCTGTCTCGTTGTATTGAAAAACTATAGGAATGATTTCCTGTCTCTAAATCCTCAACATATTTAACGAGATCTGTATTTACGGTAAAACCATAGCTGCCATTATATACTATTTTGTTTTGGCTATCATGACTTGCTGCGTTTTCTAAATTTAAATCCTCTAACTTTTCAGTAATGTGTTTTTTAGAACGTATTTGTTCTGTATTTAAGTCTTGAGTACTAAACCTGCTACTTTCTTTAGCTTTTATGTCGGTATTTATATCAGGCTCACAATTTGTAAACAAAAACGCCATACCTATTAATAGAAATACAAGTTTTAATTTAGGTTTAACAAGTTTTGTTTTGTAAAAACATGTTTTAATTTAAGTAGGTTAAGCCACAAACCTAAAACTTATATTTTACTTTTATACTACGTAGTTCTACGTAATTTTTGGTTTTCGATGACATGTAATGTGTAAAAGTGAAGTTTATGGCCATAAAAAAAACAGCCTGAATTTTCGTTCAGGCTGTTTTTATTTGAAATTTTATCAGTTTGATAAATCCGTTGGCACAACATTTTTCCTAGTACCTTCATAAATCATGGGTAACATATAATAAGTTATTTCATATTTACCTGTTGATGAATTAAACTTACCCTTCCGTTTTTCAATCAAAAAAATCTTTTTCTTCAAACTTAATTCGTTGTGAACTTGCCAAAATTTCTTGTCTTTAGTTAGATCTGAAATAGAAATATAATTGATGGAATCAATAGATATTTCTTTACGAATATCTTTTAAAGAATAATATGCCACGTTTCCTAAAGAATCAATGCCTTTCAAATTAATTATATTGAAATTATAATAATCTGTCAAGAAACGTTTGTCCTTACTTTGTATAGCGAAACCGACTCCTATATCACCACTATCATAACGATTACCATAAATAGGGTTTTCTAGTATTAAATTTAATGTATCATTTTGACTATAAAAACTTTGAAAATAGAGACCAAAAAGAACTAAAAAAACAAATTTCATTTTAATGAGCTTTATGAGATTGTTATTACCTAGTATTAAAATAGGATTAGATTCGCTAAATCTGCGATTTCCTTTTTTTCAAAGGGATTATTTTACATCCTATAAATCCATTCCGCAGGATTGACCGTTTTTGTTTCTTTAAAAACACTAAAACTCAAAATGGTTTCGCCGTTGGCTGGATTAGTAAATACTTCGCCAACGGGTTGCTTGGTGCTTACCTTATCGCCCTTTTTTACATATATTTTGGCCATATTAGAATAGGCTGTAATATAATTACCATGCTGAATTAATAAGGTTGGGTTTCCGTTTTTGGAGGAAATAACACGCAATACTTCGCCATTAAAAACAGCCCGTACTTGGGCATTTTTTTCGGTAGCAATACGGACGCCTGTACTTTGTATCATAACACTTGGCACCAATGGAGACGGTTGTTTTCCATAACGGACTTTAACAACCCCTTTTTCAACAGGCCATAATAATTTACCTTTATTAGAAACAAAATCTTTGGCTAAAGCTGCTGCTTCTGGTGTTAAGGCAAAACCACTAGATGCGGTTGTTTTTTTCCCCGCTTTTTTGTTGGATGCGGCAATAGCTTCGCGAATAATTTTTTCTATCTCACGATCAATCTGATCAGCTTCACGTTGCTTTTTCTTTATTTGAGCGGTATAATTCGTTAAATTTTGAGTTATAGAAGCCATTAACTCCCTATGCTGAACAAGCTCCTTTTCTAGTTCACGCTGTGCAACGCGGTTTTCTTCAATCAGCTTTTGTTTGTCCGCTTTTTGCCTTAATAAATCGGTGTTGGTTTCTTGAAGTTCTGCGGTTTTGGCTTTTATAGATTCGCCTTGCTCCTTCTGGTAATTAGCATACTGATTTAAATATTGAACACGTTTATAGGCTTGCTTGAAATTAGTGGACGATAATAAAAACATCACGCGACTTTGCTCACTTTTGCTTTTGTACGATGTTTCAATCATTTTGGCATAACTGGCTTTTAGTGTTTCCAATTCATCCCGTAATTCGGTAATTTTATTTTGATTGTCGTTTATTTCTCGCGTTAATAAATTGGCTTGCTGATTGGTAACCTGAATGAGATTTTTACGCACATTTACGCGGTAATTCACATCTTCAATCAACGATATTTGCGATTTCTGTTTGGTTTTATCCTTAAACAGTAACTCGTTAATTTGTTTAATTTCGGTACGTAAAGCTTGCCTACGCTCTTCTAATTCCTGTTGCTTTTTACTTTGCGAAAAGCCTAAAACAGACATCAAAAGAAATCCTAATACTAGAGAATATGTTTGCGTTGGTTTTATCATGATTACTTTAAGTCAATTTTATCAAATCCTGAAGGAATTTTAAACGGAAATCGTACTTCTTCATTCAAACTAACCGATTTTATTTCCAATTCAATAATGGTTTCATCGTCACCTTCCAAAGCTATTATTTTTAATTGTTCTGGTAAACTTTGTTTATCAATAATTTGATAATTTAAATAATCGACTTGCAAAAATCGGGATTCTCTTGGTTGTTGCAACTGTTGGGAATTCATCTTAAAATGAGATGCATTAACAATATAAAACAACTCGAAAAGCGCTATTTGTTCTTTGGGTTGAAACAAATACGCGTCTTCATAAATAGACATGTTATAGTTGTTTTTATCTAAATTGAAAATGGCATTACCTAAGAGTAAATTCTGGACTTTATGGTAATCCAATTCCGTACCTAACAAATCACTTAAATAACTAAAATCGCCATCAAAATACGTATTATCCAGTTTGTTATAAAACTGCACTTTTTCTGGCGTTATCATCACTCGAATTAAGTTTAAAGCCGAATTTATCCAAATGGTTTTATCCGCTTCCATACGCAAATTTACCGTATGTGTTTGTGACTTGGTGCCTTCCGTATAAACCACACGAACTTTGGCTTGCATGGTTTTAAAATCAGGTGTACTTTTTTGATGTGCTTTTAAAACATCTTTTTTGGAAAGTGTTAAATTGGCTTCACCAGACGTTAGTGTGGCGGTTGACTTACAACTCATAACCACCAAAAATAAGAGCGTTACGAGCCATGAAATATGACGTGTTTTATTCATTAATTGGAGGACTCTAGTTGTTGGGCTTTATCTATAAACGTTTTTGCCTTGTTTGTATTGTTTAATTGGGTGTGTGCTATGCTTAATTGTTTGTAGAAATCGGCTTGCATTTTGTTGTCATCAATAATATAATCTAGACCCATTTCTAACGTTTCTATGGCTTCTTTTGGTTTTTTAAGTTCGTTTAAGGCCACACCATTAACCAAATAGAAAATAGGTTGCGATGGATATTTATTTAATGCCGAAGCACTCATGGTTTGCGCTTTTTCGTAGTCTTTTAAATCTATGTGAAGCAATAAAATATTTCTGGTAATCCCAAAGTTATCAGAATCTTTTTCCAATGCTTTTTGGTAATACGATAAGGCTTTGTCTTTATCCCCTTTTTTAAGATAATATTGCGCAACTTCCAATGAGGATGTTCCTTTTTTATCTTCGGTAACAAGAGCTGTAGCTTCAATTAAATCGGCTTCATATTCTGGATTTTCAGAAACAAAATTTACAAAATCTGATAACACCATCATTTTTGCTTCTGGTTTTATTTGTGGACTTTGAATAACTATTTTCATAGACGCAATTGCTTCTTCTGCATTATTTTCTTCGACATAAAACTTGTACAGTGCCAAATGTGCTAATTGCGAATTGGGTTTAACTTCTAATAGTTTTTTAGCGGTTTCAAAGGCTTTATCTTTTTCGTTATTTTCACTATAGCGATAAATTAACGCTAGATAATTGGTTTCGTCATCTGGATTACCTTCCACACGATCTTCCAAATTCTCTATTTGTTCTTCTTTTTTACCGGTAATTTCATAAATCTGATTTCTTATGACATCTCGTGTCATGGAAATGCCAAGTTCGGCATCCATTTCATCCAAGACTTTTAACGCATTTTTATAGTTTTTGGTTTTAACGTATAGGGTTGCTAAATCTTCTTTATAATCTGGATGATATTGCACCAGTTGCTTCACGACTTTTATGGCTTTGTCATAATCGTCTTGTTGGGCGTACACTTCATAAAGTTCATCCAAATACCACTCGTTATCGGGTTCCATTTTAACGGCATCTTTAAGCGCATCTTCTGCAGCGCCAAAATTTTTAAGCTTGTTATAATTTTTTCCTAACTCGTAATAGTAAACGGATTTAGAATCGTCTAATTCAATACACTTAAGTAGCGCTTTTGCCGCCCGATCATAGTTCTCAATCCCTTTTTGTTTTAAGGCCTCAAAGAAATACTCTTGCTGTAAATCTTCTACATCACCTAAATCATCTTGATTGATTTTATTATAATCTATTTGTGCATAGTTTGTCTGCGGTATGCATAACATTCCGAAGAAAAAGAAAACTATTTTTAACTTTTGTTTCATTTGTGAGATTCTTCACGATGTTCAGAATGACAATTCAAAATTTACTCCAAAACCGAATAATCACCGATACTTATTTTGCTGAATTCGCCATTAAAAGTTACATGATTTCCAATCATAGCTTCGTCTAAATTAGCATTTTTTATAGAGGTATGATTCTGAATTAAGCTATTTTTAACGGTTGATGCTTCAATAGTACAATTATTTCCAATAGATACATTTGGGCCAATAGTAGAATCCTTAAGCACAACATTTTCACCAATAAAACAAGGTTGAATGATTTTAGAGTTTTGAATTTTTAAATCGGATGCTATTAATTCCTCGCCATCTTTTTCTAAAAATCCTAGCATGCGTGCGTTTGTTTCAACGGTAACAGCTTTATTTCCGCAGTCCATCCACTCCTCCACTTGACCTGTTTTAAAGACTTTTCCATCTGCCATCATACGTTTAATACCATCGTTAATTTGATATTCGCCACCATTAACAATATTATTATCTAATACGAATTGCAAGGCTTCTTTTAAAACGCTGACTTCTTTAAAGTAGTATATGCCAATAACGGCTAAATCGCTCACAAAGAACTTTGGTTTTTCAACCAGCTCAACGATTTCTTTATTATCATTCAGTTTTACAACTCCAAAGGCTTCAGGTTTATCTACTTTTTTAACCCAAATAACCGAATCTGCTTCTTGATCTAGTTTAAAATCGGCACGAATTAAGGTATCAGCATACGCAATAACGGTTGGTCCCGATAAGGAGTCTTTAGCACACATAATGGCATGACCTGTCCCTAACGGTTCATCTTGACGGTAAATAGATGCTTTGGCGCCTAAAGAGGCTGCTAAAGCTTTTAAACTGCTAATAACATCATCACCAAACCATGCAGCATCGCCTAATACAAAGGCAATTTCTTCAACGGGTTGGTTTAAAACTTTTACAATATCTTTTACCAATCTGTGAACAATAGGTTCTCCAGCAACGGGTATTAATGGTTTTGGTACTGTTAAACTATGTGGCCGCAAACGAGAACCTCGTCCTGCCATGGGTACTATTATTTTCATAATTAAGCCTAAACCACTCTAATGAAGTGGGGATTTTTATTAAAAATTTGTTATTATAACTGCCTTTCGCCCTAAAAGCGATAAGTTATTATGTCTTTCTGTTTTTTAACTCCCTCTAGGGAGCATTATGGTGGGCTTATTTAGTCCCTGTACTTCCAAAACCACCTGCTCCTCTATCGGTTTCAGATAATTCATTAACGGTCATCCATTCGGCACGTTCGTGTTTGGCTATGACTAATTGTGCTATACGTTCGCCATTTTCTATAGTAAAATCTTCGTTGGAAAGATTGACAAGAATTACGCCAATTTCGCCACGATAATCGGCATCAATAGTTCCTGGTGCATTTAAAACCGTAATTCCTTTTTTAGCCGCTAATCCGCTGCGTGGT
Organism: Bizionia sp. M204; assembly: GCF_023205095.1. Taxonomy (GTDB): domain Bacteria; phylum Bacteroidota; class Bacteroidia; order Flavobacteriales; family Flavobacteriaceae; genus Algorimicrobium; species Algorimicrobium hallyeonense. The sequence continues at coordinate 2,751,176 of NZ_CP046242.1, forward strand.
CGTACCTGCGCTTCAACACCCACTGGCAACTCTATAAAAAGACCAGTGCCAACAATGCTTCGTTCTAGAGGTTTTAAAACTCTAGACTCTGATAAATTGGCTCGTAAATCCATTCCAGCGGAAGCTATGGTTTCATAGTGTGGTAATGCGTGATTAGATTTGTTGATTATTTTAATTGTCATGTTATGATTTTAATAATTGCTTAATATCTTTTCGTTCTGATATATAAACGATTCCCAAAAATACTAAAACTAAAATAGTACTCACGTAGTAATTCTCATTAAATCTATAATATGAAACAGCTGAAATTACGGTTGATAGCACTAAATAACTCCCAATTCTCATAATATCATAGGGAACAGGATAGTGTTTTTTTCCTATTTGGTAAGAGACTAACATCATACTTCCATAGGCTGCTAAAGTTGCCCAAGCTGATGCCATAAACCCAATACGCGGAATCATTAAATAGTTAAAAGCAATTGTTATAATAGCGCCTATTAATGAAAAATACATTCCATATCGCGTTTTATCCGTAAGCTTATACCAAATGGCTAAATTGAAATAAATACCTAAAAACAAGTTTGCTAAAAGTACAATAGGAACAATATCTATAGCAATCCAATAGGATGGATCACTAACAATGAGTTCTTTAAAAATATTGAGAAAGGCGACCGTAAATACAAACATTAAGCTACCACAAATAACAAAGTACTTCATGATTTTGGCATAGGTTTCCTTGGCATTTAGCTCTTTAGCATGGTTAAAGAAAAAAGGTTCAGCGCCCAATCGGAACGCTTGAATAAAAATAGTCATGAATACAGCAATTTTATAACAACCGCTGTAAGCGCCATTTATAGATTTACCAAGGAGTTCTGGCAATAACCATTTATCAAAATTCTCATTGATGACGTAGGCTAATCCTGCTACCATAATAGGCCAACCATAATTAAGCATTTGCTTGAAAATAGTTTTACTGAATTGTAGCTTTGTTTTAAAGAAGTAAGGTGCTAGTAATAAAAGTGTTGTTATACTAGCACACAAATTAGCTATGAAAATATACTGCACCAAATCATTAGCGTTGTAACCAGGAAACGATATATTAAATTTAGGTATTACCCAAAGGAAAAAATAATTTAATACCACGTAAACGGCAATATTGGATAGTTTAATGGCTGTAAATTTAATAGGCCTTCCTGTGGCTCTTAAATAGGCAAATGGCGCAACAACAAGCGCATCTAAAGCTAGCACACCAATTAACAAATTAAAATACGTTTGGTTTAAATTAACCAAGTCTGCCAATTGCTCATTAAAAATAACCACAGCTATTAGAAACAAAATAGTGGTTACTGTCAAACTAATAAGCGTTGTTGAAAACACTTTATCTTTTTCTTTGCTTATATTAAAAAACCTAAAAAAAGCAGTTTCCATCCCGTATGTCAATAATACATTGAAAAAAGCGGCATAAACATAAAAGGTTGTATTGTCAGAATAGCTAGAAGTAACTAGTTTACTAGTATGAAGTGGTACTAAAATAAAATTCATGAGTCTGGGCAGGACTGTTGCCAAACCATAAATAATTGTATCCTTAAAGAAGGTTTTTATAGTACCCAAGTTTCCATATTTGAAGTGCTAAATATAGGGTTTTAATATAGGACTTGCAACGCATTCAGGAATCATCACTTCACGTGTTTTTTAAACGTATTATAGTTCTTTTTTTATCATGTTAGGATATTCAAAATACTTAACCTCTCCATTTTCAATATACGTAATGACACATGTGTTCTCACCAAAATTAAACCGGTTATTGGGTAGCTGTATTGGGATATTGCCATATTCATCATTTTGGTTTTCACTCATAATCAAATCTGCTTCATCGGTTGATGATGTTTGAATACTAGCAAAATACCCTGTTTTACCGACTTGAATTTTAGCAATAAAACCCTTAAAGTAAATACGGCTTAAAGTTACTTGGTTCTTGTTTTCCGAAATTGTTATATAGATATGATAGCCTGAATCATTGCCATTAATATCTGAAATCCAAGGCTGAAACTGAACCGTTTCAACTACAAATGAAGCTTTATTTTGAAACACCAATTCCGTATTTGGAACTTTAGATTTTGAAACGGAGCAACCTATAGTAACAATGCCACATAAAAAAACAAATACAATAGGGTAGCGCATGATCATTAATTTGATGTTAAATTTTAATAATCAAATATATAAAATAAAAAATGGCACCATAAAAAAGACCTTTCCAACTTTGAGTTGGAAAGGTCTAATATAAAATTTAAAAAAATTAAGCGCTAAAAAGAATCTTAATTATTCAAGGCCTCTGCTTTTCTTGAAATTTGACTCTGCTATCGCTTCGTCTAATTATTCAAGGCCTCTGCTTTTCTTGAAATTTGACTCTGCTATCGCTTCGTCTAATTATTCAAGGCCTCTGCTCCTCCAACAATTTCTAAAATTTCATTAGTAATAGCAGCTTGACGGGCTTTGTTATATGTTAATTTTAATTGATCACGTAATTCGGTAGCGTTATCTGTTGCTTTATGCATAGCGGTCATACGCGCACCATGTTCTGAAGCAAAAGAATCTCTAATACCCTTATACAATTGTGTTTTTAAAGATTTTGGAATCAACTCTTCAACGATTTCAACTTTTGAAGGTTCAAAAATATACTCTAAGGTTACGTTGTCATCTTTCTCAATAGGTACAATTGGTAAAAATTGTTCCACCATGATTTCTTGAGTTGCTGCGTTTTTAAACTTGTTATAAACGATTTCAATTTTATCAAACTCTCCTTCAGTAAACATATCCATCAAACGTGTGGCCACATCGGCAACGTTATCAAACGTTAAATCGTCATATAATTCACTGTAATTACCAATAACAATCTGTTTTTTAGAAAACGCATCATTTGCCTTTTTCCCAATTGCTAAAACTGAAACGTTTTTACCAGCGTATACATTGGAAATCAAGTGTTGTGTTTGCTTTATAATATTAGAATTAAAAGCACCACACAAACCTCTGTTTGACGTAACTGATACAATAAGAACATTATTTACTTCACGTTGCTCTGAAAATTTACTTCCAGAATCCGCATCTAAAGTTGCACTTAAATCTTGTAAAAGTTCCGTTAACTTATCTGCATAAGGACGCATTGCCGTAATAGCATCTTGTGCCTTCTTTAATTTTGCAGCCGATACCATTTTCATGGCACTGGTAATCTGCATCGTGGAAGATACTGATGATATTCTGTTACGTATTTCTTTTAAGTTTGCCATTTTTTCCGCTCCTAACCTCTCAAATGGAGAGGGATTGATTAGTTAAACTATATGATAATTTTCTAATCCTTCTCTTTAGTAAAGAGAAGGATTAAAATTTTTTACTTTCTATATTTCGCTGATAAATCTTTAGCTACTAATGTTAAGGTATCTGTAACTTCATCAGTTAATTTTCCAGCTTTTAAGGTTGCTAACACATCACTGTGTTTTGCTCCCAAAAACTCTAAATAATCACGTTCAAATTCTTTTACTTTTTCAACAGGAACGTCTTTTAATAAGTTTTTAGATCCCGCATAAATAATAGCTACTTGATCTTCTACTTTAAACGGATCGTTTTGTGCTTGCTTTAAAATTTCAACGTTACGCTTACCTTTATTAATTACATTTAAAGTAACAGCATCTAAATCAGATCCAAATTTAGCAAACGCTTCTAATTCACGATATTGTGCTTGATCTAATTTTAAGGTACCAGATACTTTTTTCATGGATTTAATCTGTGCGTTACCACCAACACGTGATACAGAAATACCTACGTTAATTGCTGGACGAACACCAGAGTTAAATAAATCTCCATCTAAGAAGATTTGACCATCTGTAATAGAAATTACGTTTGTTGGAATATATGCTGAAACGTCTCCTGCTTGTGTTTCAATAATTGGCAATGCTGTTAAAGAACCACCACCTTTTACCATAGGTTTTAACGTGTCTGGCAAATCGTTCATTTCTTTAGCAATATCATCATTATTAATGATTTTTGCCGAACGCTCTAATAATCTTGAGTGTAAGTAGAAAACGTCACCTGGATACGCCTCACGTCCTGGAGGACGACGTAATAATAACGATACCTCACGGTATGCTACAGCTTGTTTTGATAAATCGTCAAATACAATTAAAGCGGGTCTACCAGTATCTCTAAAATACTCTCCAATAGAGGCTCCCGTAAATGGTGCATATACTTGCATGGCTGCAGGATCTGATGCATTTGCAGCAACTATAGTGGTATAAGCTAAAGCACCTTTTTCTTCTAAGGTTTTAGCAATAAGTGCTACTGTTGAAGCTTTTTGACCTACAGCAACATATATACAATATACAGGTTCACCTGCATCGTAAAATTCTTTTTGATTTAAGATAGCATCAATACAAACGGCTGTCTTACCTGTTTGTCTGTCACCAATAACCAACTCACGTTGACCTCTACCAACTGGAATCATAGCATCAATTGCTTTAATTCCTGTTTGTAATGGTTCTGTTACTGGCTCTCTATAGATAACACCTGGTGCTTTACGCTCTAAAGGCATTTCATAAGTTTCACCTGTAATAGGTCCTTTTCCGTCAATAGGGTTTCCTAAAGTATCTACAACACGACCAACAATACCTTCACCTACCTTAATAGATGCGATACGTTCTGTACGTTTAACTGTAGAACCCTCTCTAACTCCTACTGAAGTTCCTAATAATACGATACCTACGTTATCTTCTTCAAGATTTAGTACAATACCTTCTAATCCACCTTCGAATTCTACTAATTCTCCGTATTGTGCATTTGAAAGTCCGTAAGCACGTACAATACCATCACCTACCGTTAATACAGTTCCTACTTCGTCTAATGATGCACCTGCATCAAAATTTGAAAGTTGTTGTTTTAAGATTGCTGATATTTCAGCTGGTTTTACTTCTGCCATCTTTATTTAGATATTAGACGTTAGATTGTTAAGGTGTTGCCACCTATTCCAACGCTGCTTAATTTAATTTCCTATTTTAATATTTATTCCCGAGCCACTATTACTTGACTCTTCCTTAATTATCACTGTATTTGTTGATGCATTTAATCTATCCGAATATGGTGTTCCATATTTTTCTACTAAACGCTTTACTCTTTCTGAATTTAAAGAACCATCCTCATTCACCACATTTCCTTTGTAAATATCTGAAATGATATTTTTTTGTGTTCTTTTCCCGATTTCGTATTTCTTATCCTCTCCTAAAAATATAACTTCAACATAAACTAATTTTCCATTTGGATTAGAAGCAGTAACTGGTTCTGCTCCGTTTATATAAATCGTTTTTAAAAAGATTATCTCTTCTTCATTTTTATTATACAAAGAACAAACCGCATCAAAAGTTCCACAATCAACATAGGTTAACCAAGCAACTTTATCAATTAAAACTTCTCCGTTTTTTAACTTGACCTTTTGAGCATTCGCACTGAAGCCCATAAAGATACATGATAAAAATAGAATTGTTTTAATAGCTTTCATCAGTTTTAGTTAATGGTAAATTCTCTTTTTAATTTATTCAATTTGCTTGCCACACTTGCATTGTATTGCACATCGCCAACACGTAAAATAAAACCACCTAAAATGCTTTCATCTACTATATTTTTAACCGTTACAGCTTTGTTAGATAATTCTTTAATTTTAGCTAAGACTTTTAATTCAATATCTTCAGTAATTGGCACTGCCGTTGTTACAGTTGCAGACTCTTTATTGTTTTGAATATCGAATAAATCTGTATACTTATTAGCTACAGCTTCAATTAAATCTAAACGCTTGTTAGCATCTAATACTTTAAAAAGCTCCTGCGTAATTGTATTTACTTGTGGAAATACCTGAGATAAGATTGCTTTTTTATCATCAGATTTAACAACGGCATTTCTAATAACCTCATCCAGATTTTGATTATCCTTAATAGTTTTAGAAATTAAAACCATATCCGCATTAATAGCATCAGCCACCTGTTTTTCAGTTGCTAAACTTAATACTGCTTTTGCGTAACGTATTGCTGCTCTTGTTCCTGCCATTTTAATGCCCACAACGTGGGTTACTTTTAATTATACTTATCTAACCAAACACACAAATTTTGCGTGGTGTACCAATTAGTTTAATGTTGCTTCACCTAACATAGACTCAACCAATTTCATTTGCTTGTCTTTGTTAGATAATTCTTCACGAACCACTTTTTCCGCGATTTCAATGGATAAAGTTGCCACTTGCATTTTTAATTCTGCAATGGCTGCTTTCTTTTCATTTTCAATAGCTTCTTGTGCACTTACAACTAGCTTATTTGCTTCTGTTTGAGCTTCAGTTTTCGCGTCTTCAATCATTTTTGATTTCATTTCACGCGCTTCTTTAAGCATCATTTCACGCTCTAAACGTGCTTCTTGCAATAATTTTTCATTATTAGCTTGAAGATTTTGCATTTCAAGTTTTGCATTTTCCGCAGATTCTAAAGCTGTTTGGATGCCGTCCTCTCTCGTTTGAAGAGCATCTAGAATTGGCTTCCAAGCAAATTTTCTCATTAATAAAATTAGTATTAATAAGATTAGGGCTTGCATAAAAAATAAGCCTACTGAAAAATCATTTAATAAAGATTCCATACTATATAGATTACTTAAATTCTCTTTTGTTTAATTTAAAACAGTTTCTGCAACCAACCGTTGCAGAAACTTGTTTTTTACTTTTTAGGAAATTATGATGGATTTCCTAAGATTAACGCACCAAAGGCTAAACCTTCTAATAAGGCTCCGATAATGATCATTGCAGTTTGAATTTTCCCTGCTGCTTCTGGTTGACGAGCAATACTTTCCATTGCTTTTCCTCCAATTTGACCTAAACCGATACCTCCACCGATTACGATTAATCCTGCTCCAATTAAATTGTACATACTAATTTGGTTTTTATAATTATTAATTAAACAAATTCTTTTTAATGAGCGTCGTGTTCCTCCACAGCCATACCAATAAATAAGGCTGACAGCATGGTGAAAATAAACGCCTGTAAAAACGCTACTAAAACTTCAATTACCATAATAAATAAGGTTAACGCTAAAGACATTCCTGTAGAAACTGCAGGTCCGAATGACGCTTTTAAAGTTATCATTAACGCAACTAAGCTCATTACAATAAAGTGGCCTGCAGTAATATTTGCAAACAAACGTACTAATAATGAAAACGGCTTAATTATAAGAAAACCAACAAGCTCTATTACGGCTAAAATTGGTCTTAAAATATAAGGTACTCCTGGCATCCATAAAGTATGTGCCCAAAAATCTTTACTACCACTGAACAAATAAATAATCATGGTGAAAATAGCCAAAGAAGCGGTAACAGCTATTTGTCCTGTTACATTAAAACCTAAAGGCGTTAAACCTAACATATTTAATATCCAAATAAAGAAAAATACGGTTAATAAAAAGCCCATAAACTTGCGGTACTTTTTCTCACCAATATTTGGACGTGCTATTTCATCACGAACATAAATTACTAAAGGCTCTAAAGCCCGGGATACACCTTTTGGAATACCATTGCCTTTTTTATAACCTCTAGCTAAACCACCAAACAGTAACAACATGATTATTCCTGTTATAATCATTCCAAAAACACTTTTAGTAATTGAAAAATCGATTACTTTACTAGCGTTTGTTGGATGGTGCTTGTCATCAAAATTCAGTGCTGTTGCACCATTTTCTAATTCGTAAATTTTGGAGTGGTATTTTACAAGTTGCGTATCACCTTTATTAACAATAACGGTTCCGTTATCATCATGATGAAAGGCCGAAGACATAAAGGTTTTCAATCCATTGCTAGTCCAAACAATAACAGGTAACGGGAAACCGTAGTGAACTCCCGTTTCATTATTGGTAAATAAATGAAAATCATGAGAATCCTTAAGGTGATGGGCAATATAATCACTGATTTCGTCCGGTGAATCAATTAAATTGTTTGCTGTGTCGTCATTTTGGGCGGATACCGAAAACGACGTTAATGCTAAAACGAATACTACTAATAACTTGATAGATTTTTTTGCTACCATCATATTTTTTCTAACTAATGAAATTTATTCTTCGTAAATTTTGTGCAAATGTACGGAATAATTTAAAAAACCAAACCCTTTTTTAGTTTAGTTTTTTAAGGTTACATTAAAACAGAAAAAGTAGTTTTATTCTTAATAACTATTTGCTATTTAACAACTTTGCAATTGCCGCTGCTTCTATCATTAAAAAAAGAAATAAGGGAATTACCAAAGCTATGCGATCGTTTTGAGTTAAAGCATCATTTTTAAAAACAGAAGATTGAAATATGAGTACAAATGCACCTATCTTAAAAAACATGAGCATGAGATAGGAATAGCCGGCTTGGTTGGGTAAATTTTCAGCAACTATTTCTACCATTATATAAATAATAACAACGGAAATTACATGAAATATATACACATTGAATAAGGAGAAACTTAATTCCGAATGTAATAAACTGCTGTGAATACCATAGCTTAATCCAAATACAGCAAGGACCAAAATAATTACAAATACAATACGCTTAATCATCAGAATCTTTATTGGTTATTTTTAGGACTTGATAAATAACCGAAAACATAGCAATAGCAACGGATATCAAGGTTATAATTTTATAATATAATTTATTATGATTGTCAAATTTAACATCTAACCATCCACCTAGTAAACTTCCTAAATAAATAATTAAACCCATTTGTATAGCAATGGTCGTAAACCGAATATACTTATTCAGCGGTTTATTAGGCTTTTTGTTTGGTGGTTTTTTCGCGCTCACTATTTTGAATGTCTTTTGTTGCTCCTTTCATGGCGCAGTTAACGTTAAATGTAGCTCCTGGCTCAACGGCTAACTTACCTAAAGTTACATCACCTTCAATATGTGCAGTGCCTTTTAGGGTTAGTGTACCGGAAAGTGATAATGTACCCGAAAATTTTCCTTCAAAATAAGCATCCGTACCGGTTATATTACCCTTTACAAAACCTGTTTTTCCAACAACAATTTTTCCAGGCGTTTTAATACTGCCTTCCACGGTTCCATCAATCCGGAAATCGCCTTCACTTTCTAAATCACCAACCATAGTAGTGCCTTGGGCTATTAAATTTTGGCTGGAAGTGATTTCGAGATTTGTTTTACTTTTTTTGTTCTCTGAAAACATGACTATTTATTTTTTGGGGTTTAATTGACTGCTAAATATGCATCCATATTTTTATGGATTTGTAGGGTTGCATAGTTCGTTGACGAAATAGCAAAATGTTGGTGTCGTATTTTGTCTTTTTTCTTTTCTTCTAATGATGCTGCATACCCTAAAGCGCCTTCCTTGCTTGTTAAACCATGAATGATAACAAAGGTGGTTTCAGGGTTATAGACATCAACCGAAACGGATAAATCAAAAACATTAACTTGATCTGTTTCTTTTTTAAGTTTGGTTACAAATTCAGAAATTGCCTTTTCGTTTGCCGCATTGAAATAATACACAACTTTGTAATTGGTTTCATCTGGATTTTCAACAAAATCAGTACTGCTTATTTTTGGCAACAAATTATCAACAATGTCTTGTGCTTGAGCACCTTCTTCCGTATTGGCATAATTGTAAGCTACAAAAGTCATAGCTTTACTATAGGCTTCATATCCATATAAACGACCTGTAGCCCGTGCCTTTAAGAGCTCGAATTTAGGTACTAAAGCTTCCCCTTCAAATATAGAAATATAGCGATCTGCTTCATTAATAACCGCTTGATATTGGTGGTTTTCTAAAGCTGTATACAGATTTTCATAAACACTTTCTGGGCTGCTATCATCTTTTGCCAAAGCCGAATCTGGATTTTTTAAAATGGTAGCATATCGCGACTCTGGATAATTAGCAATAATATCGTTTTTAGCAATTTCAGCTTCACCATTCTGACCTTCCAACATATAAATTTTATACAAATTATATTTAGCAGGAACTACTAATTTTTCATCTGGATTAAAGCTTAAAAGCGTTTGGAATTTATCTTTAGACAAACCGTTTTCCTTAAATTTCTCTTTATAAATTAGTCCTAATTGGTAGTATGCACGGTTGCGCTCTTTGGTAATACTATCAATTGCTTTTTTATCCGTTGGTATTTGCGTTAAATAAAATTCTGGATTGAATAATTCATTTTCAACTTCATTTTCAATTAAATCATTAAAAACTTCATTGGTTTTGGATTTGTTGATACTAGACCAACGCCAATTATCTTTTAATTCACGATCTCCCCAATTTTTTCTAAATTCATTTTTACCATAGGAGACGGTTGTTGGGTTATAGAAATAAAATTCAACTGGACCGCCTGCTGCTGGTCCACCCGCTTTTTTTACCATTGAACTTCCTGCGGCAAAGCTATTATTAGTATTTACCTGGATTAAGCCTTGATTACGTTCCCGCTCTTCCTCAAGTGCTTTTTCGGCTTCCGCCTTCAATTTTAATTCTTGGGTGTAGGTTTCAAAATAAGCCGTTCTTTCGTCTGCGGACATGGCAACTAAACCAAGGATGCTATCGTTGGCAATAGCAACATCTTCATAATAAATAACATCTTCTAAATTATCGCGTTTACGTTTGATGATTCGGTATGGCTTGCTATTCATTTTCATGTTTAGCATGGTGCTATCATAATAAGCACCGGCAATTTTATATTCGGTATAATCGAAAAAGATATCACCTAGATTTTCATAGTCTTTAGAAACCAATATTTTATCTGTTGGATTGGTGCGTAATGACTTGTTATAAAACTCAACTGCCAAGGAATCAGAACCATTTTTTAAATGATATTCACCAATCTGATAATAAATTTTACTTAAAAAAGGCCGGTTTTCACGATCATCCTCTAGCTCATATAGTAGTTCAATTAAAGCTTGTTTATCACCTTCTGTAAAATCGAAATTACGTGCTTTCCCAACATAAGCCGCAATGCGGTAAGGTCTTGGCGTTTTTCTATTCAGTTCTATAACCCGATCAAAAGCAATATTTGCGCTATCGGTTTTATTAAGTCTATTGTATAGTTGGGCCTGAATGAATCTGTAGCGGCCGCGTTCATCATTGTTTTTGGTATGTTGTGCAGCAATATCTATTTGCCAAACAGCACTATCTAAAGATTTTGTATTAATATAGGCTTGGGCCAACATGGCAGTGGCGTCTGCTAAATCCTGACCTTCCAATTCCACTTGATACATTAAACGCTTTAAATTGGTAATAGCCAATTCTTCATTTTCTAAACGAATGTTTGTTTTTTCACGCCATATTCTGGCTTGATTAATTTTATCACTCGCCGGATATTTATAAAGAATGTAGTTAAAAGCTTCTAATGCTGGTATAAAACGTTGATCAAAATAACGCGCTTTCCCCAACAGTAAATAGGCTTCATCAATTTGCGGATTTTTTTCTTTTCCGCCAATATTCATTCCATGTTTCTGAACGGCTTTAATTGCTTTTTCTTCAGCACGTTCAAAATCTTGATTTTTACTTTGACCAGGGAGCATAATTTCTTCCGAAATCTGCATGCGTTCTATAGGTAGAATTTCCCAAAAATTATCATCATAGGAATCGTTTACCCCTTTTTGGCCACTTTCTAATGCTAAATATCCGTTGTAAAGGATGTTGTATTTTGTAGACATGGCATGCATGTTCCTACTCACAAAAGAATCTTTCTTGCGTGAACAACTAGTAAGTACTAACGTAATACTAAATAGAAATAGGATGATTCTGAAAGTGGTCTTCAACGTTGATTGTGTTTAATTATACATAACTAAAAACAGCTATATATATTATGTATTGCCGTAAAAATAAGCATCTTTTTGAATAATTATAAAAAAAGAGCAGACTTTTAAATAGTTTCTGTTCCAGCAAAGTGCGCTTCTAATTCTTTTAAAGTAGCTGCACTGGTTTTTAAATCCTTTACAACTTCGCCTTTTTCTAGTACCACTATGCGTTCGCATACATCAGTAACGTGCAATAGATCGTGACTAGAAATTAATACGGTAACGCCTTTGGTTTCGGCTAAATCTTTAATAATTCCCTTTAAACGAATTTGCGTTGTTGGATCTAAATTAGCAAACGGTTCATCTAAAATAATAACTTCTGGATTTCCAATTAAAGCAGCAACAATGCCGGCTTTTTTCTGATTTCCTTTACTCAAATCGCGTAAATATTTTTTCTGATTTAATATTTCGCCGTGGAAAAAATCTTCAAATTGCGATACTAATGCATCCACATCCGATTTATTCTGACCGCGTAACTCGCCAATAAAATAGAAATATTCTTCCGCTGTTAAATAACCTATTAAAAATGTTTCATCAATAAAGGCGGATGTAAAGGGTTTCCAATCTTCGCTTTCATTAACTAATACATTATTGTTTTTAATATAGCCTGTTGTGGGTTGAATTAAATCCAGTAGCAAACTAAAATAGGTGGTTTTTCCAGCACCATTATTCCCTACTAAACCAAAACTTTGACCTTTTGGAATTTCCAAGGAATCTATGTGTAGAACCTGAATATCATTATATTTTTTTGAAAGATTTGATGTAATTATCATGGGTAATTATAATTAAATGTTTGATTATTTTTTTTCACTAAACGCAGCAATAGTTTTATATTTTCCATCTTGGTAAACGTTTTCAATTTTTCGTAAAAAGAAGTTTTTGAAAACAATTCCTACCACGCCACTCAAGGCTAAAACTAATATGCCAGTTTCAAAATTTACTAATTTATAAGGGATATAAAATAAGCCCATTGGCAGTAAAAATTTAGGTAAAGCAATCAACATTTGCGTTGGATTAAATCCGTTGGTATTACTAAACGCTTTTGCTTTTGTGTTGAGCTCTACAGGCATTCTATTTAGAGCGCCGCCAAAAAGCGTTAGAAAAGAATTTAATCCAATATTAAACAAAGCACCAGCGGCTATCATCCCGAAAATATCCCAGCCAAAATAAATATATGGTGTACTTAAAACAAAGGAAATAGCTACGGCTACCACCATTAAATACCATTTGGATTCTAGGTATTGACGATACGGAATATTCTGACTCATCAGCATTTTGTAATACTCGCTATCCCATGACGGTACGAGTTGACCGAAAGTCATTAGAAAACCACCTGTAATAAACATCGAGGCAAATGCTAAAATAGCCGGCATTTCTCTATACATGTCTTGTGTGTAAAAAATAAGGCCATAAAACAAAAACATGAAAGACATCATCATAGTTTGTTTTGGTCGGGCATTTCGCCAAATTAATTTAATATCATTCTTTAAAAATGGAGCAATGCTACCAAATCTATCAAACCACGATAAATCTGTTGCTTCCACCACTTTAACTTTTTTAGAAACAGCATCGTCTAAATAAAATCCTTTTTTAACATATTTAAAGTTCAATTTATATAAAAGGACTAATAATGCTAAAGGAATAATAGCTAAATACGGTTGATTATACAGAGTATTAAATGCAATACCTATTGGTTCTGATGCCGCATAAATACCATAAAACTCCAAAGCAACTAATCCTAATAATAAAGGTGCAGCAATGTAAAATACGGTATTACTTTTATTAACTAAAAAGTTTAAAAAATTTATGGATAATGTTAAGAATATAATAGATAAAAACCAGCACAACACATTTATTACCGGATAGCCTTTTACTAATAAAACAATGCTAAACGGTAAAAACAAAAACAGCGATAAGAAGTTAAAAAATGAGAGCGTGGTTTTACCTAATAAATAGTGAATTACTGTATCTCTTTTAATAGGAATAGTCATTAAGGGCTTTACATTCAGAACGGGCAATTGCTGCAAAAAATAGCGTATGAGTAGTTCAAATAAAAACCAATAAATTAAAAAATTATTAATTGTTACAATCGGATCTATTTCTGGAATGGCTTTTTTAGCAATAAAAAACATGCCAACTCCCATAAATAAAGCAATTCCGCCAAAGTATAATGCTCCTAAAATGAGGAATATTTTTATAACAAGTCCTTTTTGAAAATAGGATGCCCTTTTAAACTGTTTCCATTCGAGGCTTAAAAATTGTTTAATCATTTTTATTAGTTTGTTGAAACGTGATTTTTAATTGGTGTGCTTTTGTGCAATCTGTCCGACTTCCATTCCCCAACTCTGACCTAACATCATCCCTTTTTGAGTAAGTACACTTTGTTTAGATGCTAGTTTTTTACCTAAATCGGTTTTATAGAAAGCTACTAATTCTTCAATTTCATCTTTGGTAAATTCTTCCATGTATATGTCGGCTAATTGGCTATACAACTTATCAAGTGTGCCATTTGCTTCCTTTGTAAAGGCTGCTTTGTTTGCTTCTGGAACCATAGCTCCTATTTGAGCAATGGCATCATGAAAAGCACCAGTGGCTCCTGTTAGTCCAATAAATTCTATGGTTTGTTGTTTAAATTCGGATGGCTCTTGAGCCGAAATAGAAAGGGTTAAAAATAAGGCAAGTACTGAAAATAGTGTTTTCATAAAAATTGGTATTGATTAATTATAAGTAGCAAAAAAATACAATTTGTTACATGGCATATTCTGGATAGGTTTCTTGAAGATGAAAAGTAGCATTTTTTGGTAAAATAATAGCGGTTATGTAGGTTAAATTATAATTCCTGCCGAAGAAATTGAATATAATACGGGTTAAAAACTGAAAGCATCAAATTTTTAAATAAATTTCAGCAATTATAAGTTAAAAATCAAAGGCTTCACTATTTTTGTAAAAAATCAAAATATGTCACACTTTCATACACTTTCCGTTAAAGAACTTCATAGAGAAACAGACAAATCGGTTACCGTTAGTTTTCAGGTTCCTGACCACTTGAAGTCGGTTTACCAATTTCAAGCTGGTCAATATATTACATTGAAAACAAACTTGAATGGTCAGGAAGTCCGTCGTGATTACTCCTTGTGTTCCTCACCAAAAAGTGGCGAATTAAAAGTGGCCGTGAAAGAAGTTAAAGACGGAACCTTTTCCGCTTATGCTAATAATGATTTAAAAGTTGGCGACCAATTAGAAGTAGCACCACCAAAAGGTCGTTTTGTTTTTGAGCCCAATGATAAGAAAACAAAAAACATAGCCTTGTTTGCAGCAGGTAGCGGAATTACACCCGTTTTGAGCATTATAAAATGTGCGCTGGAAGAAGAAGTTCACAGTCAAGTTATTTTGGTTTATGGCAATAAAACCACGCAAAACACCATGTTTTTAAACGAATTGTTGGAATTACAACATACGCATAAAGACCGTTTTACCATACAGTTTGTGTTTAGCCAAGCCGATGAAGCCGACGCCATTTTTGGTCGTATTGAAAAAAGTACCGTGAATTATGTCATGAAAAACAAACATAAAAGTATTGAGGTGGATGCCTTTTATTTATGTGGACCTGAAGCCATGATTCATGCTGTAAAAGATGTTCTAGCCGAACATGACATTCCAAAAGAACGCATTCATTTTGAATTATTTAAAGCAGCAAAACCTACGGAAGATAGTGCTTTAGGTGTTATACCAGAAGGAAAAACGCAAATTACGGTTGTTGTTGATGATGAAGAAACAACGTTTGAAATGAGCCAGAAGCAAACCGTTTTAGAAGCCGCTTTAGATGAAGATTTAGATGCACCATATTCCTGTCAAGGTGGTATTTGTAGTAGTTGTTTAGCGCGAATTACCGAAGGTGAAGCAACCATGCGTCAAAATAATATTTTAACTGATAGTGAAGTTGCCGAAGGCTTAATTTTAACCTGTCAAGCACATCCTACCACGCCGACTTTGAAGGTGGATTATGATGATATTTAGATAAAGCTTACGCTCTCCTTCGGACTTTTCTCCCAAAGAGAGAGTTTAGAGGTTTATAAATTGAATAAAAATTTCTATTCAGAACTTCGAGTGTCAATGTGTAACTCTGTAAAATAAAGTAGCTTTCATTTGAAACAATTATAATAAACTACCTTAAAACAGTCCTCACCTTTTCAACAACCCTTTCAACCGGAACACTTCCAGCAGCATCCTTATAATCGTCTGGATATTTGTTGCCATAAATTGATGTTGGAATTTTTGGGTATAGTTTTCTATCCGCTACCAAGGCATAATCAGCTGGTTGATTAAAAGGTGCAAACCCAGCAAACGGATGCGTAACTCCCCAAATGGTCACCACGTTTACGCCAAGCATAGCTGCTAAATGCGCATTTCCAGAATCCATAGAAAGCATGACGTCTAAATTGGAAATAACATCCAACTCTTCATTAAATGATAATTTTCCCGCCATGTTAATAATACCATCTGCTTCAGACTCCAAATAATTCAACACTTGAACTTCTTTTTTTCCGCCTCCAAATAATAAAACCTGATAGTCTTTAGACAATTCTTTAATAACCTGCTCCATAAGTTCCAATGGATATTTTTTACCTTCATGAGCCGCAAAAGGTGCAATACCAATGCGTTTCTTATTGGTACTACCTATTATTCTTGAAACATTAGGGTTTAAAGCTTCTGGAATTGGGTAATTTGGTTTACTTAAATCTAGAGGGAAACCTAATGTTTCAAACACATCTGCATAACGTTGATGTGTGGTTTTTAATGGTTCAAAAATTTTGCCTTGGGTAAGTTCCTTTTTGGCTTTTCGGCCTTTATCAACAGTGGCTACTTTCGGCACACCAAGCAATGGTTTTAACACTTTAGTTCGTAGCACCTTGTGTAAATCGGCAATGGCATCGCAGTTTTCTTTTTTTAATTCACGAGACAATTTATACAAACCCACGAGGCCTTTATGTTTGTTTTTTACATCTGCAGGAAACACGGTTACGTTTTTTAAATCGCGGAACAATGGCGCAAAAAATGCACGTGTTAAAACGGTAATTTTAACACTGGGATATTGTTGGGTAAACGCACGTAGCACAGGAACCGTCATAGCAACATCGCCCATGGCGGAAAGTCGGATAACGAGTATGTGTTTGGGTTTGGACATTTATAAAACCATTAACCTTTCGACTGCGCTCAAGGTGACAAACTAAATTTAGATGTTTATTTTTGAGAACGCAACACCGGATTCAGTTCATCATCATTATACATCTTCATTTGCTTGTATACTTTCATGTATTTATCGCCTTTTTCAATATCTGCTAACAAGGTGTCTATCGCTGTAGACAGGTCTACACGTTGTTCCAATAATACATTTAGTTTGGTTTGGCAAGCAGCCAAATGCGCATCAGTAGCATCCGTACGTGTTGCTTCTTCGTGCATATGGTACACTTTAAGCGCTAAAATGGACAATCTATCAACACCCCAAGCTGGACTTTCTGTGTTAATTGTTGCATCATCTTTTGGTGTTACATTTTTATACTTTTCAAGGAAATAGCTGTCAATATACTCTACCATATCCGTTCTATCCTGATTAGAAGCATCAATTTGACGTTTCAATTTCAAGGCAGCCACGGGATCAATTTGTGGATCGCGAATAATATCTTCATAATGCCATTGCACAGTATCTATCCAGCTTTTTCTATATAATAAATGTTCTAAAGTCTGCGAATCTTTATCATACGGATTACTAAAAGGTTGATCTACCGTATTAACAACATGATAGGTTTCAATAACGTCTTGGAATATTTTATTGGCTTTTTCTGAAAACATAATATAAAAATTTTGAAACACAAATATAAACCTATTTATTAACTTTACAGTTCAAAACAAATCCAAAACACGATGCATATCCATAATATTTCGCTTGAAAATTCTATTTTAAATTCCTTTATTTCAGAAATGCGTGATATTGACATTCAAAAAGATCCCATGCGGTTTAGACGTAATATTGAACGTACTGGTGAAATTTTAGGCTATGAATTAAGTAAATCTTTAAATTATAAATCTGTCAACATTCAAACACCTTTAGGTACTGCCGCCGAATTTATATCTACTGATAACATTGTATTATGTTCCATTTTACGAGCAGGTGTTCCGCTGCATAACGGTTTATTAAATTACTTTGATAAAGCTGAAAATGCTTTTATTTCGGCTTACAGACATCATAAAAGTAAACCTGAAAGTTTTGAAATTATTGTCGAGTATTTGGCATGCCCTAGTTTAGAAGGTAAAACACTTATTTTGGCAGACCCCATGTTAGCAACGGGTCAATCCATGGTAGCAACCTTTGAAGCTTTAAAGCCCTTTGGGAAACCTAAGGCCGTGCATTTGGTGAGTGTTATTGGTGCTCAAGAGGGTTTAGATTATGTGTCTAAACATTTTGACGCAGACGCACATTTATGGATTGCCACCGTAGATGAAAAACTAACTGATAAAGGCTATATTATGCCAGGATTAGGTGATGCTGGCGATTTAGCCTTTGGCGAAAAACTACAGCACTAAACTGGCAAGGAGCCCCACTATTAAAAGCCATATTAAGACCTCGCGAAACCATTTTTCAGGAACTAATTCAATATAATTAGTAACAATAAGTGCCAAAGGAGCTATTAAGAAAATAAACTCTGCTCCCGATTTTTCTGGTGAAATAATAATAATTACTAGCGCTATAAAAGCCGTAAAAAGTATGAGCAAATATGACGGTCTATAGCTTTTAGATTGGTTTTTAATTGTCCTTAAATAATAAAATAAAGACCAAATAAAATAAGAGAAGTATATGGTTGCCGCAATAATAATTTGACGATTATTCAACATACTGAAATCGAAATTTTTCCCTCTTTCAAACCGATCTACATACGCCCAAAAATCGATATTAAATACTATTAATATGGCATAGGTAAGTATAGCGACTAAAAGCACACCAATAAATGGAATGATCCAATTCTTAACATCTGTAATCCCATATAAAAAAAGCGCCGCAAACAGCACGATAAAAAATAACGAGCTCCAAAAAAAGAGCAGGGTTGCTAATGAGATCCAGATGGTAGCATCCAGAATTTTTTTCTTATTATCTTTTTTAGAGCGCAAACTCACAATGCGTCGCAGTGCTAACAATATAAACAGATTGGCAATTACTAACTTGGTATTTAAAAATGTCTGGAACATTAATACCATAAACAGTCCATAAAATAAGAGATTGTAACTATTCTTTTTGGATAATCTATTCTTACTGGTAAAAAAATCGAATATAAAAAGCGATAGTACACAAACACCAAATAGAGCGAGTTGCTTCAGGACAAACACCGTATTAAATTCAGGGTGCACCCTGAATTTAGCCAGTAAAAAACCGATAAACAATACCATACTCATAATAACAAAATGAATAGGTTTCGCTTTTCTAAAGAATTTTGAAATCATACAGCTAGGAGAAAATCACTTCTACAGATTTATTGATTGTGGTAAATTACTAATATTCTCTTCAAATTATTGAAATTTAATTTGAAAAAGGTGTAATTTTGTATCATTACATAATGATTACTATATTACACGTGCTTTAAAAGCCTTAAAATTTATATTATGACCGATTTTTTTTACGCCATTGAAGACTTATTTGTAAATGTTTTATTTGCACCATTTGATGCCTTAAGAGCATTAGAACTTGAAAGCTGGTTTGCTGCAAATGCCATAAACTGGATTTTAATGATTGTTGGTACGGTAGCTTTTGTTTACTGGATGCTACAACTTAAAAAATTCAACGATAACGGTGAGGAAAACAAAAGCATTACATCTCACAGTTATTTATAAATCGAATCCAATATCTTTTCTATAATACATCTTATCAAAATGTAGTTTGTCTATATTTTGATAAGATTTTTTTAGTGCCTCACTGTAGGTATTCCCATAGCTTGTTATTGCTATAACACGACCTCCAGAGGTGACTACTTTATCATCCTTTAAGCTTGCACCGGCATGAAAAGGTAATACATCTACCAATTTATCTAATCCCAAAATTTCCTTGCCTTTTTCATAAGCTTCTGGATATCCACCAGAGACTAACATGACTGTGGTAGCAGCACGTTCATCAATTTCAATGTTAATAGTATCTAGTGTTTGATTTGCAATGGCTTGAAAAATTTCAGCCAAATCATTCTTTAAACGTGGCAAAACGACTTCCGTTTCAGGATCTCCCATACGAACGTTATATTCAATAACTTTCGGCTCATTTCCTACCTTTATTAATCCAATGAAAACAAACCCTTTATACGGCAAATTATCTTTTTGAAGTCCACTAATGGTTGGTTTAACGACTTGCTCTTCTATTTTATTTAAAAATTCGGGTGTTGCAAATGGTACTGGTGAAACGGCTCCCATTCCACCTGTATTTAAGCCTGTATCCCCTTCACCAATACGTTTGTAATCTTTAGCCGTTGGTAGAATTTTATAGTTTTTTCCGTCGGTTAAAACAAAGCAACTTAACTCGATTCCATCTAAAAATTCTTCAATTACCACTTTAGTGCTGGCTTCACCAAATTTGGCATCAACCAACATACTTTTCAATTCAGCTTTAGCTTCGTTTAAATCATTTAAAATCAACACGCCTTTTCCAGCTGCCAAACCATCTGCTTTTAAAACGTAAGGTGGATTTAAAGTTTCTAAAAACTGATAACCCGCTTCCACAGTACGTGCATTAAAACTCTGATAAGCTGCCGTTGGAATGTTATGGCGCATCATAAACTCTTTAGCAAACTCCTTACTGCCTTCTAATTCAGCCGCGGCTTTTTCGGGACCAATTACAGAAACACGCTTTAAATCAGCATCATTTATAAAGAAATCATGAATACCTTGAACTAACGGATCTTCAGGACCAACAACCACCATGTTAATCTTTTTTTCTAGAACCAATGTTTTTATAGCTTGAAAATCGGTAACACCAATAGCTACGTTTTCAGCTATAGCAGCCGTTCCCGAATTTCCAGGTGCTACATAAAGTGCTTTACATAATGGACTTTGCTTTAATTTCCATGCAAATGTATGTTCTCGACCACCTGATCCTAATATTAAAATATTCATGTTGTTGTTGTTTGCTGCAAAAATAATTGCTTTTACGCTTAAAAAACAATTATTTTACAAAAACATCTTAAGCCAATTTCTTTTGAATTTATTCGACCTTTCATTACAATTTAACGGTTTTCCCATTAAGAAAGCGGAACGGATTTTGAAAGGGATTCAAACGCAACCAGACCAGGCCTTTGAAGCGTATGTTGAAAATAAAAAAAATGAAATTGTTACATACCATATTCAAAACAATTCATTTTATAGCAACTTGGTAAACGATGTCAAGGTAACAGATTGGAATTCCATTCCGGTTATAACAAAACGCGATTTGCAGATACCACTGCAAGACCGACTTTCCGCTGGTTATAACCTTAAAAATGTGTATATCAATAAAACATCCGGTTCTTCTGGCGATCCGTTTATTTTTGCTAAAGATTATGAGTGCCATGCCTTAACTTGGGCAGTTATTAAAAATAGATTTGGTTGGTATGGATTAGATTTTAATAGCTCCAAACAAGCCCGGTTTTATGGTATTCCTTTAGACAAAAAAGGCTATTATAAAGAACGTTTTAAGGATTTTTTGAGCAGTCGGTTTCGCTTTTCCGTTTTCGATTTAAGCGATTCAGCGTTTGAAGGTTATATTAGAAAGTTTAAGTCCACACCGTTTGCTTATTTAAATGGTTATACCAGTTCTATCGGTCAATTTGCCAAATATTTAGAGCGAAAAAATCTTGTTTTAAAAGCAATATGTCCCACATTAAAAGCCTGTGTAGTAACATCAGAAATGCTTTTTGATTCGGATAAATTACGTATGGAAAAACAATTTGGCGTTCCAGTAATTAACGAATATGGTGCATCTGAATTGGATTTAATTGCATTTCAAAACCTAGAAAACGACTGGCAAATTAATAGTGAGACGCTATATGTTGAAATTTTAGATGAAGCTAATAACGTACTTCCATTAGGTGATGAAGGCCGCGTTGTAATTACGTCCTTATACAACCAAGCACATCCGTTTATACGTTATGATATTGGCGATATTGGTATACTTTCAGAGAAAAGTTCGGTAAAAAAACCTATTCTTAAAAAGCTGATTGGAAGAACGAATGATATGGCTGTTTTGCCAAGTGGCAAAAAAGCGGCTGGTTTAACTTTCTATTACATCACAAAAAGTATTATAGAAGATGACGGTTTGGTAAAGGAATTCATCATTCAGCAAACACACCTAAATACGTTTAAAATTATGTATGTTGGTGTCAAGGTCTTATCTGAAGAAAAAATGCAACAAATCCGTGATGAAATGACCCGTTATTTAGAACCTAACCTAACCATTATCTTTGAGCGTCAAG
Source organism: Bizionia sp. M204 (assembly GCF_023205095.1). Taxonomy (GTDB): domain Bacteria; phylum Bacteroidota; class Bacteroidia; order Flavobacteriales; family Flavobacteriaceae; genus Algorimicrobium; species Algorimicrobium hallyeonense. The sequence continues at coordinate 2,773,507 of NZ_CP046242.1, forward strand.
AGGTGCTAGAACGCTCAAAAAGTGGTAAATTGAAACAGTTTTCATCACTAATAGAATAAGAGTCCAATGAATATTACCATAGTAGCAGGTGCCAGACCAAATTTCATGAAGATAGCACCAATAATAAATGTGTTGAAGCGAAAAAAACGGGAAGGTTACGACCTTAATTTTCGTTTAGTCCATACGGGGCAGCACTATGATAACAGTTTAAGTGGCGCTTTTTTTGAGGAATTAGGCATACCGTATCCTGATGTAAATTTAGAAGTAAAAAGCGGTACCCAAGCGGAACAGACAGGTGCTATTATGATAGGGTTTGAAAAAGAACTTCAGAAAAACCCTTCGGATTTAGTTTTAGTGGTAGGTGATGTAACCTCAACTATGGCTTGTACGTTAGTTGCAAAAAAATCGGGGATTAAAGTGGCACATGTAGAAGCTGGTATCCGTTCTGGGGATATGAAAATGCCAGAAGAAATAAATCGAATTGTCACAGATAGTTTAACCGATTATTTTTTTACAACATCTAAATTAGCAAGCAACAACCTTATAAAACTTGGTGTAGATAGCAATCAGGTTTTCTTTGTTGGAAATGTTATGATAGATACGCTTAAAACACATGAATCTCGTTTTAAACAACCAGAAATTTGGAAATCATTGGGTTTAAAACAGAAGCACTACTTTGTAATGACGCTTCATAGACCAAGCAATGTGGATGAAGCCCAAAATATAGAGGCAATTTTAAAACAAATTTCTTCGTTAAGTAAGGATTATCCAATTGTTTTTCCTGTTCATCCCAGAACTAAAAAATTATTACAGAGTTTAAATTTGAGTTATAAAAATTTGTATTATACCGAACCTCTAGGGTATTTGGAGTTTAATTTTTTAGTAAAACATGCCTTTGGTGTTATAACAGATTCCGGTGGTATTAGTGAGGAAACGACTATTATGAATGTGCCATGCGTAACACTTCGTGAAAATACAGAAAGGCCTGAAACATGTGAAATTGGGACAAATATACTAGTAGGAAAAGATCCAATTAAAATTGAAAATGCTTTTAAAACTTTATTTTCAGGTACATGGAAGCAAGCCCAAGTTCCAGCACTTTGGGACGGGCATGCTGCTGATAGGATTATTTCTCAATTAATAAAAACTTATCATTTATAGTGAAAAAAATTCTCATTATAACTAGTTATTTTCCACCTGAAACTGGCGCAGCTTCTAACCGGATTTTTCATTTAGCAACAGGATTAGAAAATCAAAATTTTAAGGTATCTGTAATTACACCGCTGCCTAATTATCCGAAAGGTAGGGTTTTTGATGATTATCGTGGGAAATTCAAACAAACATCCACAGAAAAAAATGTTACCATACACAGATTGTGGTTGTATGCGAGTAATTCTAAAAACAAATTATTACGCTTGTTCACCATGATATCGTACAGTATAAGTCTGATTTGGTTTTTTATTTGGAACAAAATTCCGGAAACTGTTATCGTACAATCACCTCCATTGTTGGTTGCTTTTACCTGTATGCTATGTTTGCAGCGAAAAAAAAGAAAGCTCGTTTTAAATGTCAGTGATTTGTGGCCAATTGCAGGTTTAGAGTTGGGTGCTTTTAAAAAGAATTTCAGTTATAAAATGCTGGAAAAAATTGAACGTTTTAACTACAAAAAAGCAGATTTAGTTTTAGGCCAAAGCCAGGAGATTTTAGTCCATGTAAAATCTCTATTTCCAGAAAAAGCAACCTTTCTATACAGAAATTACCCTGATTTTGAGCTTCCAGAATTAAAAGAACCATCTATTTCAGTTGACAAAATCACAATAGTTTATGCCGGATTATTGGGTATAGCTCAAGGAATCTATAAGCTATGTGAATCGTTGGATTATAGCAATATTGAATTTCATATTTATGGCGGAGGTGCAGAAAAAGAAAAAATAGTTCAGTTTATATCTGAAAATCCAGATTTACCAATAGTTTATCATGGCGAAGTTACGCGAAGCGAATTACATAATGCCTTATTATGTTATGATATAACCATTATTCCATTACTTAATAGAATTTATGGTTCTGTTCCTTCCAAAATATTTGAATACGCCAAATTAGGGCTTCCTATGCTTTATTTTGGAGGTGGCGAAGGTGAAGATATTATTCAACAACATCAATTGGGATGGATAGCTGAAGCTGGAAATTATAGCCATTTAAACAAAACCATTCAAAGTTTAGGAAAAAATGAATTAAGCTTAAAAAATCGGACAAAGATTCAACAAGCAGCCCTAGAAAATTTTGATTTTAACAAGCAGTTATTAAAATTAAAAGCGGTGCTTTAATAGGCTTTTTCTTCCCCTCGAACAGCGTTTATAAACGTTTTAATAATAATTTTTAGGTCCAAAAGTAAGGACCAGTTTTCAATATAAAAAATATCATATTTTACGCGACCAATAATATCTTTATCAGTTTCAACTTCACCGCGGAAACCACTAATTTGTGCTAAGCCGGTTATACCTGGTTTCACAAAATGACGTACCATAAACTTATCAATACGTTTTGCATACATATTGGTATGACTTACCATGTGGGGTCTAGGGCCAACAACAGACATATCGCCAAAGAGTACATTAAAAAACTGTGGTAACTCGTCAATACTAGTTTTTCTAATAAATTTACCTGTTTTGGTTACACGTTGGTCATCTCTAGTTGCTTGATAAAGATTGGCATCCTTATTGGGTGTCATGGATCGGAATTTATAACAATCAAATTCCTTGTAATTAAAGCCATTTCTGGATTGCTTAAAGAACACTGGACCTTTAGATTCTAGTTTAATTAAAATGGCAATAATAGGTGTTAACCACGATAAAATAAACACAATAACGCAGGCCGAGAACACGATATCAAAAAGTCGTTTGATAAATTGATTAGCAGATTCTTCTAAAGGAATATTTCTTAAGGATAGAATGGGAATATAATCATAGTATTCATATTTCAATTTCTTGGAATAAATATCTTTATTATCAGGTAAAAACTTCAGAATTATTAGATTATTATCTGCAAAATCAATCACTTTCATCATTTGTGAATTAGAAAGTTCAGATATTGAACAATACACCTCTTCAATTGCTTCCTTTTTAATAAAGTGAAGACAGGCATCCAAATCAAATGTGTCCTTATTTTTTAAATTAAACGTTCTTTTATGCTTATAACCATATTCGGGGTTAGAATTAAAAAAGTTCTCTAAAGCCGTGGTTTGTTTATTTTTTCCTAAAATGGCCGTTCTTCTATAATTTCCGCCAAAGGAAGATCGGTATTTTTGAAGTAAATAATAAAAAGCAAACTTAAATGCGGTTATTAAAATAAAGGCAAAACCTACGTATTTAAAAATATTTTTAGGACGAATATTTAGGTCGTGGTAGAATCCAGAATAGGCTAATACAAATAATCCAAAAAGCACCATTTGTCTGAAAATTAGGGACAAAATGGTGATTTCTCGTGTATAACGATACACCTCATAAAACTTTGAATTAATGGAAATAAACAGCCATGCTATGGTTGTTACACTTGTAAAAATTAAAGGGTGTTGGAAATTGAAAAAATATAAAATAGCCAACCCATTAATAATGCCTAAATCTATCAAATAAGAAATAGGCCTAATATAAATAGAGTATCTACCGTGTTGTATTTGGCTCATTAATTTTTAATATGCTTAGAGAAATCCTTGTGTTCACTTTTGTTTAACTCCTCGGCAGATAGTTGCTTAAAATAGCTAAACGTTTTTTCCATGCCTTCTGCTCTTTCTACTTTAGGCGTCCAGTTTAATAAATTTTTAGCTAGTGTAATATCTGGTTGTCTTTGCAACGGATCATCCGTAGGAAGTTCTTTGTAAATAATTTTCTGATTGGTTCCTGTTAATTTGATAATTTCTTCGGCAAAGTCCTTTATGGTAATTTCGTGAGGGTTACCAATATTTACAGGATATGAATAATCGCTAAAAAGCAAATTGTAAATACCTTCAACTTGATCATCAACATAACAAAAAGAACGCGTTTGAGAACCATCACCAAAAACCGTTAAATCCTCTCCACGTAAAGCCTGACCCATAAATGCCGGAATAACACGACCATCATTTAGGCGCATTCGTGGTCCATAGGTATTAAAGATACGCACAATACGTGTTTCAATACCGTGAAATCTGTGATATGCCATGGTTATAGATTCTTGAAAACGTTTGGCTTCATCATAAACACCACGTGGACCTATGGTATTTACATTACCATAATAGTCTTCGGTTTGTGGATGCACCAATGGATCTCCATAAACTTCAGACGTAGACGCAATTAGTATTCTAGCCTTTTTAGCTTTAGCAAGACCTAGTAAATTATGTGTGCCTAAAGAGCCTACTTTTAATGTTTGAATGGGTATTTTTAAATAATCAATAGGACTTGCAGGTGATGCAAAATGTAAAATGTAATCGAGTTCACCTTCAATTTTAATAAATTCCGTCACATCATGTTCAATAAATTCAAAATTCGGATTATCCATCAAGTGTTTGATGTTTTTAGAATCGCCTGTGATATAGTTATCCATACCAATGACGTGGAATCCTTCTTTTATAAACCGATCACTTAAATGAGAACCTAGAAAACCAGCTGCTCCTGTTATTAATACCTTTTTCATTAATCTATTGTCTTTCTTCCTATTGAGCTGTAATAAAAGCCTTCGTTTTTAATATCCTGAACATCATATAAGTTTCTACCATCAAAAATAACCGGCATATTCATTTCTGCTTTCAGTTTGTTAAAATCTGGTGTTCTAAAGATACTCCATTCTGTACAGATAATCAAGGCATCGGCATCTTGAATTGCTGAATACATATCTGGAGCATAGGTGATTTGATTACCAAATTTACGCTCTACATTTTCCATAGCTTCTGGGTCGAATGCCGTTATTGAAGCGCCACTTTCAAGCAGGTCCTCAATTATATACAAAGCTGGTGCTTCCCGAATATCATCAGTTTCAGGTTTGAAAGCCAAGCCCCAAATGGCAATTTTTTTATCTTTCAAATCACCTTTAAAAAAGGCATCAATACGTGGTAATAGGATTCGTTTTTGTAAGTCGTTTACCTTTATAACAGCATTTAAAATATCGAAAGTGTAATTATGGTCTTTCCCTGATTTATGAAGTGCTTTCACGTCCTTTGGAAAGCAAGAGCCTCCATAGCCTATTCCTGGGAATAAGAAGCGTTTACCAATTCTAGAATCGGTTCCCATACCAATGCGCACTTTATCAACATCTGCACCCACTTTTTCACAGAAGTTAGCAATTTCATTCATAAAGGTTATTTTGGTGGCCAAAAATGAATTTGCGGCATATTTGGTAAGTTCCGCCGATTTTTCATCCATAATAATTATCGGGTTTCCAGAGCGTACAAAAGGCTTATAGAGTTTTTCCATAAGTTTGGTAGCTTTATCTGAACTAGAACCTATAACAATACGTTCTGGCTTTAAAAAGTCTTCTACGGCAAAACCTTCACGTAAAAATTCAGGATTAGAAACCACATCAAAATCTACCGTGGTTTCATTTGCAATAGCTTTAGTAACACGCTCGGCTGTTCCAACAGGAACGGTGCTTTTATCGACAATAACTTTGTAGCTTTTTAATAATTTTCCAATGTTTGTGGCGGCACCTAACACATACGACAAATCGGCCGAACCATCTTCATCTTCAGGTGTTGGTAATGCTAGGAAAATAATATCACCATGGTTTAGACCTTCCTCCAATGAAGTTGAGAATTTTAAACGGTCTGCTTTTATGTTTCTTTCGAAAAGGGTATCGAGTAGTGGTTCGTATATTGGCACGACACCAGCTTGCATTTTTTTAACTTTACTTTCATCAATGTCAATACATAAGACATTATTACCTGTTTCGGCCAGACATGTTCCGGTAACTAAACCTACGTAGCCTGTTCCTATTACTGATATGTTCATTTAAAATTTATTAAGTATTTTCAAATTTACAAAACTAGATTGTATTGTTTTTATAAAACTCTAAATATGCATTATTTACAAAAGTTTCCATTTCCTTTTCAAAGCGTTCTTTAGAAAATTTTAGTGCGTGTGTTCTAATTTCTTTAGGATCAAATTGGAGTTCTTCAAATTTTGACACGGCATCAATAATGGCTATTTCATTTTGTTTATTAAAGAAAACACCCGTTTTATTTTTAATTATGGTTTCAGTTGCCCCACCTCTTCCATAAGCTATTACTGGTGTACCACACGCTTGCGCCTCAACTGGTATTATACCAAAATCCTCTTCGGCAGCAAAAACAAAAGCTTTCGCTTTTCTCATATAATCTGTTAACTTCTCTTTATTTACAAATCCAACAAGTTCTATATTTGATTTGGCAATTTTTTTTATGGCACTATATTCTGGACCATCACCAGAAACAATTAATTTTTTATTTGGCATGTTATTAAAGGCACGTACAATAAGTTCAATTTTTTTATAAGGTACCATTCGGGAAGCCGTAAAATAATAATCATCCTTATCTGTTTCTAATGGAAAAGCATGTACATTTACTGGTGGATAGATAACAACCGAATCTCTATTATAAATCTTTTTTATACGTCGGGCAATATATTTTGAATTGGCAACAAACAAATCTACCCTATTTACGGTTGCCAAATCCCATAAACGCATTTTATGTAATACATATTTAGCATACATGGATTTTAACCCTTTATTAAGTTTTGCTTCACGCAGGTACTGATGATATAAATCCCACGCATAACGCATTGGCGAATGACAATAGCAAATATGCAATTGATTTTGATGTGTTAGAACTCCTTTAGCTACGGAAGCTGAAGAACTTAACACCAAATCGTATTCGCTTAAATCAAATTGCTCTATGGCGTTTGGAAAGAATTGTAAAAATTTCCTGTGATTGGATTTTGCTGTTGGCAATTTTTGGATAAAACTTGTAGAAACAGATTTACCGTTTAGAATGAAGGCTCTATCGGCATCGTTTAAATAATCCACTAATGCAAAATGGTCAAAATCTTCCCATATCGTATTAAGCGAATGAACCACTTTTTCGGCTCCTCCACTTACATAATACCAATCATGAACTAATGCTTTCCTCATGTAGTTTTTTTTCGAAGATTTTCAGTAAAAAAAGTAAAAACAAGAAACCGAATAAAACATATATTCCAGCACCTCGTGTATAACTAAGAATCATCAAAAATACATTAATAATTAAAAAGTACATTAAAATAGGTGAGTAAATGACGGATTGAAAAGATTTTTGATATATATATTTCTGAAATACGCCAAATAAAAACATGAGTACTAAGGAAAACCAACGGAAATCAATATAGTAGGAACCAAATTGCGTTAAATACACATACTTTCGAGGCGACAAATTAGTAATTGGGATTGACGACAAACTAGTTTTATTAAAAAATTTAGGAATGATAGAGTAATTGTACATCCCATAACCTATGGACAAACTATCTATATCAATAATATGGTTAAACTCAAAAGCGCCATGTGTAATATATTGTCCTGTGTGCAAACCAGACATAACATAAAGCTTTGTTAGTTGGGAATGATTTGTGGTTTCAAAATAATTAATGGCTGCATCGGTTGGTTTTAAAATTTCATTATAACGGCTTTCAAGCAAGGATTTGTAAAAAGTATCATCAAAATTTTCAGAATAATTTTCACGTTTTAGTAAAATTAACATGGAAATACTCATTAAAATCACAACAGCAATTACGGTAATACTAATTCTTTTAAAATTAATTTTAGGTTTTTGATAAGCGATTAAAGTAAAAACGATAATAAGAAAAATCTCAAAAAATGGTTTCCTAGTTCCTTTTAAAATAGCTTCAAGAAGAGGGAAAAACAGTACCACATATGATGCTATGATATAAAATTTAGGACGTTTAAGGTTTGCTCTTATACAAATAACGAAAGGGAAGAAATAAAGGCTTTTAAGAACCGACGCTACAATCAATAACACCTGATTTTGTTTAAAATTGTCATCGTTTAAAAACCGATTAAATTTTAAATCGTTTGCAAAAGATAAATTTCTATTTACGAATAAATCATACCATCTTAATGCAAAGCTTACGACAATAATAATTAATAATAATTTTACAACCTTTTGGGTATTATAGGTTATTCTTTGGTTGGTTATTGTTTTAAAATTGAACATCACAAACCCCGCTATTATGGCAATATAACAAGATGCAATAAACAAAATAGTTTTTGTTTTAATAGGCTGTACAGCCTCCAGTGGTAATAACATATAAGCTAAAACCCAAATTAATAAGCCTACCGTTAAGCTCCCAAAAAATAACCAATATGTTTTTATTAAATTCATCTTTAAATAGTATAAAAATAATAAACGCTAGTTATGAAATATATTATAATTAAGGTTATCGCAGACTTTTTAAAATATATTCCTTTACTATACAAACTGCTGTACTGTAATAAACAGGCAACAAAAATAATGGACATGTGTAAAAAGGTTAATAAAGCGAGTGTTAAATAGTTTTGAACAGCGTAGAAAAGTAAAATTGAGATAAAAACCAATATTAAAAATTTAACGTTGTTTTTAGATGCTAGATTCTCGCGATCTATGATATTAGAATTTAAGGCACTAGCAATCCACATGACCATTTGCGCAGACAGTAAGAAATAAACGGTTTTATACGCCTGGTAAGTATCATTAAAATAGTCTGAAAAGTGCGTAATTATAAAAGGAGCAACAAATTGAATGACGACGGATAAACAGAAAATAAATATAAAAAATAAGTAAAAATATTTATCCAATACTTCAGGATTAAACGTGTATATTTTTTTAAAAAAAGCAATATTAATTACTTGATGAATCATGACTACTACTGCAGATAACCTAAAATAAAAGGCATAGATACCAACGGTTTCAAAATCAAAAAATAACTCAACTAAAATGCGGCCGGATGTGGTTATTAAAAAAATTAAAAATGTTGAAATTAATAGATGAATACTAAACTTTAAAATGGTTTTGTAGCCAAGTAAAGTAGCTTCTTCTTTTACCTTATAATAATTTATAATGCCATATACAACATACACCAAACTATAAGTAAGCACAAAAACATTTATTAGCTGGAGATTAACATCTAATAAATTTAGTTTATCCAGTACATAGGCAACTAGTAAAACTAGGTAGATTCCGGAGTCGATTATTACCGAGGGCGTGGACTTTTCATGAGATTTTAATTTGGTAGAATAAAAAACTTGATTCGCAATTATATAAGACATGTTAAAAGCCAAGTAAAAAACAACATCCAAATTGAAGAAAAAATAGAGTACTTGATTGAGTGCAAAAGGAATAAAAAGAATAACAGCATGCAGTTTGAAGGCTGGCTTAAGTTCCACCTTTTCTTCTCTCAAAATAAAATACGGGTAAGCACCCGGAACCCCCAAATTTATTATGGTGTTTACAATCATCCCTAATCCTGCTAAAGCATATTCTAACACTCCAAAGTCTGATTTCGTTAGAACATCCGCCAACAGTAATGGAATAAAATAAACAGTTGCTTTTGCAACCATAAAAACCACGCTAAAAATGGCATACTGTTTTAAAAATTTAAACATATAGTTGTTTACGTTTCTCTTTTATTAAATTTTAAAGTTAACAGTTAGGTTTCAATTAAAAACAAAAAGAGTTTAAAATATATTTTAAACCCCTTCTTAATAATTATATTATTTGACAATCATCATTCTTTAATTTCTATAATAACGCCATTCGGATCCTCCTCTAAAATAGTAATATCAGGGTTATTATTTATGACTTTAAATTTACCTATTGTAACGGGTTTCTCTTTATTTCCGCTATCAAAATGAGCCGTGTATTTTCCTTTAGATTCTAATTCGTTAATGGTTATATTTTCTATAAAACTATCATAACATTTATTAATCCATAAGGCTTTAAAATCTTTCTCCTCTCCATTTTCGGCATCTTGCATACCTGACATCCCTTCTGAGCTTCCAACACCAAATTTATCTATAATAACCTCATCTATTAAATGATCTCTACCCGTCATATAAATACCATGTCTGTCTGACGATTTAATATGTATTTTTTTTATTTGGACATTTACAGGATTGTTTCCTGCGCCATCAATAGTAACTGCTGCATGAACATTCTTATATTTTTCATTGCCTGATCCCAAATCTTGTACTTCAAGGTAATTAATTTTAATATCGTTGCAACCTAAATAAATATGGCAACCTGCGTTTCTTAAACCCCACAAATTTTTAGATGTATCAGACTTTAATATTATAGAATCTATAGCAATATTACTAGCATTCGTTATTCCTAAACTTGCATAGCTTATTAAGGAACCTTTTAAATTTATATTTTCTGGTCTTGGCAATGTGTCATGAGTTTGAGTTATATGAATTAAACTGAATTCAGAATTATTGAATTTTAAATTCAAGTTTTTTCTGTGATTTAGTACCAAATTGGTTTTATAATATCCTTTTTGAAAAGTCATTTCAATATTGCCAAGTTCTGCCACGTCTAATACTGTTTCCATCATCCCCTTTTTATTTTTGGGATGCGTTTGAGCTGCATTGTCAAAAGTAAGACCGTAACGTCTAACATCACCCTTCTCATAGGCATTATTTAAAACGAAATCTAATTCGTTAAAAATCTTGATTTCAGTTTGTTCTTCTTTACTTTTCTTGCACGAAACGATTATAAATATGGCCGCAAGGGAGACTAAAACTACATTAAATGATAACTTTTTCATACTTTTTATTCCTTAATCTGATTTTCATATACATAAAACAAAGGTATCATAAAACTAAATATTATAACACCATGTTGTCTATCTAGGTACGATTCAAAAAAACAACCTATTGTAAAGAGCAATAATATTATATAATAAAATTGGTTTCTTAAGCCAACTGATTTAAATAAACAAAAAAGTAAAGTAATAAACACAATACCCCCAAGAACACCCGTTTTTAAAGCCTCAGATATATATTGATTGTGATTATTAAATTTCTCTTTTATTCCCAATTTAAAATGAATTTCTTCATAATTCTTATTAAGCACATCTTGATAATCGCCGGTTCCTGTACCAAAAGGAAAATTATTGACAATTTCTTTAATAGATAAGTAATTAATTAATAGCCGATGCTCTAAAGTGTTTTTTGTATAAGTTACTTTATTTTTAGTTTTTATAATCTCGATATTAAAATCTGTAGATTTTAGCATAATATCAAACTTATGTTTTATTCCTGTCGTATTATAAACCAATAAAGCTAATAACATAGGAATTACGAGAAAAACACTCATTTTAAATAATCGCGTTCTGTTTTTAAAATGGTTAATTATTTTTATAGAAAAAATTAACAATAACATTAAAATTGATGTTTTGTTCGAAAACAGAAAGACAAAAAATAATAAACATGCTAGATATAAAATACTTACTATTAAATTTTTCTTATTTATCAGTTCATTCAAGGTGGAAATTAAAGGTATTATAAATATAAATACCATATAAAATTGACTAATACCCAATTTATCTGTTAATACATATAGCGCAAAAACATGCAGTGTGCGTCCATCTATAAACACATGTATAATTAGAAATATTGTGAAAATTAAAACAACATAAAACCGTAAAAACCTCAACACATTGTAAAACACATTTTTATTTAAATATTCCGCATACATTATTGCAGGTAAAAATAAGGTGGGTAACACAGTGTTTACTCGTTTTAGTCCATAATCAATATTTTCGGAATAGCTTAAACCAATACATTGACAAACAAAATAAAGAACAAATAATAAAACCATTTTATTAGATTTTATTTTGTACCACTTTAATTTTAAGCTAGTTCTAGTATCACTAAAAAAGAAAAGCACAAACAAAAATGTAGAAATTGACAAAAGCGCATAAGATAAAACATAAGCCATAAAAGTTATGGCAATAAGTATTATATAAATATACTCTCTATGCTTAAAAAATAAGTTTTTTAAATTACCTGTCATTCTATAGTTTTTAAACGCTTAACTAGAACGTTTGTTAGAATGTCATCCAAAATCAAAGAGTCTTTATATTCCACATCCAAAAATAAATTTTCAATAATTGTAGGCTTTCCAGAATCGCCTTCATCTAACTTTAGTGGGAAACCGTTTTTTGAATACTTGGTTAAAATTTGAACATTTTCAAATAAGCAGTTGTTACATCTATTTATCCATAGAGCAGACAGTATTTTCTCATTACCTTTACCAGCATCTTGCATACCAGTCATGAAATTAGTTGTGCCTTGTGCGTATTTGTCAATTTTTATTTTTTTAAAAATGTTGTTAGTGCCAGTTATGTATGCTCCATGGCGATCAGATGATTTGATATAGACCTCGTTTATTGTAATATTAGTTGGATTTTCGCGCGATCCATCTATAGCCAAGGCGGCATGATTATTTTTAAAACCTATATTTCCAGATGCTAAATCTTCAATTTCTAAATAGTTTATTAATAAACTGTCAGTTCCTTTATAAATATGACAGCCTCTACTTTTAGATTCCTTTAATGTTTTTTGAGGATTTAATTTAATAATTACAGAATCCGCAGTTACATTTTTAGAATGATAAATACCAAATCCTTCGTATAAAATTAGCGTTCCTTCGAGGGTAATATTTCGGGATTGGGATCCACCCTCATTGGTAATATGAACTAAATCAAATGCAGCCTCGTTAAAATGTAAATCGATATTTTTTCTCGAATTAAAAACTAAATTAACTCCATAATACCCTTTAGGGAAATTTATTTTTATTGGACTATTTTCGGCTAAATCCAATACTGAACTTATTAATGATTTTCCAGTATTAGGATGCTTTTTATCATTTAATGAATCTGGAAATATACCATACCTCCTAGCATCTCCCAAGGCATAATTAGAGTTTAGCACATAATTAATATCATTTATCTGAACGGGTTTGGAGTCAATAGCCTTAAGATCAAAGTTATCACACTGTAAAAAAAGCAAAGATATTAGTAACATACAGCAAATTTTAAATTTCCGCATTGCTTGTGTTTTTTTTATAGAACGAATAAATTACTAACCAATATATTAAGTTTGCTGAAGCTCCTAAATGAAATGTCTGCACAAACATAGAACCAACAAGAACAAGAATATAGACACTATTTATAGGACTCTTTTTAATAGAGTTTACTGCTATTAAGAATACTGGTATAGCATAATACATAAACCCTAATATTCCATTATTAAGCAACAATGTAAGCCAACCATTTTCTGCATTGTTCTTATATTCATTAACGAAAGCACCATTGTTACCAAATATTAAATTCAAAAAGTCGTAATTTAACAACATATCAAAACCACGTATCCAAAAATTAATTCTTTCTGAATTACCTTCATTAGAAACATCAAATGCTTCTTTAAGCCTATCAATTGAAGTTTTATCTAATAAGAAATATAAAGCTAAAAAGACGCCGAAAAAACCTGAAATTAATAACAATATTGATTTAGGCCTTAATAAAATTGAAGCTAAATTATATTTTTTAAAATAATATGTAGCCAAAATTATTCCGCAAAATACAATTCCTAATCTGCCATTTGCTATAATTGATATAAGCAATATAATATAAAGCATCTTTACATTTTTCCTAAATATCAAAGCAGTACCTATAGCAAATTGAGAAAGCGCTAAAGGACCTTCAAAATATACTTTAGATCTAAATATACCAGAATAACCACCATAGAATTTTTCATCCAAAGGTCTATATCCAAAAAAGGTGTCTCTTAAAACAACAAATAAATACTCTTGATTAATAAATTCATAGAAAGCTAAAATTAAGGTTAGAATAATAAACACTTTCATTACCCTTAAAAAGTAATCGTAGTTATTAATAATAACTATAGCAGTTATTGGACTTAAATAAATATTTATATCAAAACTATTGAGCCAAAAAGGGCTGGATATTATAAATATCAGAATAGAAGCAATTAAATAAAAAAACAGTTGGCTATCTATTTTAAGTTTTGGGTTAAAAATTAAACCAACAATAAAAAAAGCATATCCAGTCAATAACAATAGTGGTCTAAAGCTATTGATATTAAATGCTATTTCAGCCAACAGGTAAAAATAGAAACTTAATATAATGGATAGAACACTTAGGTTACCAAAAAAAGTGGCAACCTTATGCTTATTAATTCGTAAGCTTATAGCCTTATCCATTTTTTGAATAAACTTCTTCTATTAAATTATGACCTTTTACTTTTTTCAGTTTCGACCTAATAGTAATAATATTGTTATCAACATGCCTCATTTTCTGACTTACGTACATACCTTTTTCCATAAGATTTTTGGATATAATACTTCCAGCCCCAATATTTATAGCATTATTTACAACAACACCTGGGTTAAAAATACAGCGAGATCCCACGTACACATTATTTTGTATTTTTATTTCACCATCTATTCTAATCCTAGCGGGACCCGTATCATCATGATAGTATCCGTGTGTCCATAATTGCGAGCCAATTCCAGCGAGAATGGAGTGCTGACCGATTGAAATAGATTTGGTTAAATCCAGAAAATGATTAGAGACAATAATTGAATTTTCCCCTAATGATAATATGGCATTTCCGTATGAAATTGGAGCATTTGCGCGTCTAATTTTATTTTGTTTAGAAATACCGGCTTTCTTTTTGTAAAACAACATCTAAAGGGCCATTAAAAACGTTCAATCTTCCTATAAAACTAGCATCTCCTAATGTTAACGTATTTATTCTAATAAAATTGAGACTTTGAATTTTTGCGTTTTTTCCTAGTGTCATTTTGTTTAAAGAAATAAAGGAAACACCAATATATGATTTATAAGAAATTTGATGCCCTAATAATCTTAATAAAAATATTTTAAGAAAATTTATTGGAATTAAACAAAAAATAATAGTTAAAATCTTTACCATCGTTAAAAACTTATTGTTATTTATTTAACTCATTCTTGTAAACAATAACACAAACAAGGTAATAAACTTTAAGTAAATACTTATCATCATCCATCTCCCAATCTTCTTGATTATTTAAAAATTTAGAGATAAATTTTTCTAAATTATAATCTTTGACTAAAGATGAATCGTTATTTATATCATCTATTAAAATATCTTTTAAGATAGTATCTAGTCCTTGTTTAAAAATTAAATGTCCCGTTCTAGAAACTGCTTTTGATCTAAAATATGTTTTCTTATCAATTTTGTCAACCAGAGCCTCGCGTAATACATACTTATTAATTGTACTTGTGGTGTCACTAAATTGCGCTTTACCTTTCATTGTTTTTACTGATAAATCAAATGGAATGGTTGCAGAGAATTTTGCTAAATCCATATCGTAAAATGGCATTGCTAGTTTAGCGCCTTGACTATTAACCATGTCAATCATATAACGCATGTCGTTTACGTACTGTTCAATCCATTTTAATGAAACTATTTTATTATAAAGAGTACGCTTGTCAGTTACATTTTTTAAAGAGAATTTATATTGCTTTTTAATAGTATTAAAATAATCCAATGGCAAATTATAAGATGCAATAAGTGCTCTATCTACTTTAAAATATACTAAATTAATATAGGATTTCGTATTAAACGTATAAAGTGCTCTCCTTAAACCCAAGAATAATTTATTAGTAGTATTAGTGTGTTTCAAAATGAGATTAAAAAAACCTTTAAAGGGTAACAAGCATAAATCTATAATGTAAAACAAAGGTTTTAAACCTTTGTTAGACACTAAAAACATATTAAATGCAATTGTGTCTAATTTATTTAAAGAAGGAGTATGTAGTCTCGTATCTTGACCTGCAAAGTAAGTAGTATTGTCTTTATTTGTTATTTGGTTACCAAAAATCCACATTCCAGAATATGGATTATTCATTTTTATAATTTCCTGCTTAAAAAATTCCTCATTTATTTCTTTGGAAAAATCTCGTTCAACGATTAATAATTCATTTTCCAAATGATTAGCAATACTTTGCGCATAGCCAGTTTCATCTTGCAGTGTTCCTTTAACCTTAAATGAATGGTTTATTATTTTTTCTTTGGACGTTAAATCATTTAATGCAATTAACATAGCAACTGAATCAATACCGCCAGACAGAAAAACCACATTCTTTTCATTTACATAATTTTTATGAGCGGTCACTATTTCATGCCGTAGTTTTTCAATATTTTCTTTATCAGAAAGCTGGTTCTCTTTTTCATTTATATCTGGTTGATGGCATGTATTTATTGTAATTTTAAAATCATTATTAAAAACTAATTTGGACCCAATTTTAGGTTGGTTGATGTCTTTATAAATTGTTTGACCATCCCATAGAAAATCAAAATACAATAATTGATAAACAGATGTTTTATTTAAATCTTTAGCCTTATTTTTTGCTATTTTATGTACATTTGTGGCTATATGGATTTCGTTCTGATTATTAAAATAGTATCCAGAGCAGATGCCTGATAAATCCCTATAAACACTAATGGTACCGTTTACTTTACATACAATTACCCAAAATCCATCTTTTTTGAAATACTCATAAATAGATTCTTTCGTTACATCTGCTGGAAATTGAAGCGCCTTTCTAATATAACTTTCAGAAAAATTTGTTTTTAAAAATAAATAAAAATTTGCATTTTCAAAAAAAATTTCTTTTTCTTCTAGAATATAATCAATAAAAAAGTTAGCACACTTTAAGGCCTTGTTTTCTTCTTGATTTGTATTTTGATTTAAAAATATTTGCATTTATATTAGTTAACTGATGTTTGTTATTAAGGGCTGTATATAGCTAATTTATAATCTACCAAGTATTGAATTATAACCCTTTAAAAGATTTTTAATATTATCTTCAGAAATACAGTTTTCATCGCTAAAGGGATCGGAAATGATACCTTGATAACTAGTAGAATTGAGTATGTTTATAAAATCAATTTTTTCTTGATTTGAAATTTTGTTAAACGACTTATTCTTCACCAAATTTATCAAAGGTTCTAATTCGGAATCAATATTATTTATAAATATACAGTTATTGGCCTTATTATTTACTGTTTTAGTTAAAGTTACAATAGGTTTGTTACTCAATACACATTCTATAGCTATAGTTCCAGTAACTGTAATAACAAGGTCTATATTAGATAAAATATCATCCATCTTAACGTGATGCTGTAAGCCTATAATATTAGCAGAATTCTTAACATAATTTACAAGCGCACTAGATAATTCATATTTAGATTTTGGATTAGGCTTCACCACTAAAACGGTATCATCAGGCAAGGATTTACTAACGGCCTTTATAAGTTGTAATTGATCTCTATGTTCTCGTCCCCAAACATCTATATTAGCTTCTGGTTGCATTTGTAATGGGTAAAGAACAACCGTTTTATTAGGCCTGTTTATTGTATTTTGTGCAAACGCATCCCAAAGCTTAATATTTTTATCTTTCTCTTTCTCTAATTTAAATTTTATTAATGGACTCGGTGTATTATATTTTTCACCTTTAATATAGGACTGAATTTTTTTAATTTTATCATTAATAATTTCACCTTTCGAAATGCGCCGCGGTTTCATATAATCTGGCGCTGTTTTCCGGTTAATTATTTGGTCTATGACGTTTTCTGCCTCTTCATTTGAAAGGAATTCATTACTCCCAAAATAAGGCTCTAACGTGTTATATTTATAAAATGAAAAACGCCCAATTGGATATCTACAGGTACATGGGTTTAAATAAAGTATATCTTGCTTTATACAATTGTTTATTGTTAATAGTTCATGAAAAGCTGTGGATTCTCCAAAAACTAAATCGGGTTTAAGCGCCTTTAAATACTGTTCAATTTTAGCATTGTAATAGTAGAAATAAGCCGTATTCTTTTTATTAAAATGATTAAACTGTCTATCACTTTTTATAACATCTTCAACCGCTTCGTCTTTAACATTAATAGGTTTATTACTGCTCGGGTAATCTATTATATGGGTTTGAAAATTCCCAACAGGTAAAAATTCTTTATTTTGAATTAACCAATGAATTTCATGACCACTATTGCTTAATTGATTAGCAACGGAAGCCATTAAAAACGTTTTGTACCTATTTTCTATAAATAATAATTTCATTTTATAAACTTTCCATCATTTTAAGGGTCAAGGGCTCACCTCTTTTTACAGCACTCACAAACTTTTTACCTAAAATTTCATTGTAATATTTAGGATGTAATCCATATCCGGGTCTAATTGAGCGTATATTTTCTTCTGAAATTATGTCACCAGACTTAACATCTTGAACTACAAACAGTGATCGTGCAAACTTTCTGTTATTTTTAACTTTTTCCGAAATATCATAGGACACCTTTCCTAGCAATTTTTCGGTATCTCGAACCTTATCAACCAATTCCGTAAATTCATCTACATCTAATGAAAAATCAGCATCAGGACCGCCAATATCTTTATTTAATATAAAATGTTTTTCTATAACGGTTGCCCCTAAAGTGGTGGCCACTACAGGTGCTAAAGAACCATAGGTATGATCGCTAAAGCCGACCTCTACATTAAAACGTGTTTTTAAATCTGGAATTGTATTTAGGTTTGCCAGTTCTAAAGGTGCAGGATAAGAGGATGTACATTTTAATAATATAATGTCATTATTTCCTACCCTACGACAAGCATCAACAGCTAACTTAATATCTGATTCTTCTGCAATACCAGTTGACATAATAATGGGCTTTCCCTTGGAAGCCGCATACTCAATTAAAGGAATGTCTTGAATTTCAAAAGAAGCAATTTTATAAGCAGGCACCTGAAGTTCTTCAAGAAAATCGACTGCTGTTTTATCAAAAGGTGATGAGAAACAAATTAAACCTTCCTCCTTTGCTACTTCAAACAATTTTTTATGCCACTCCCATGGCGTGAATGCTTCACCATATAATTCATATAAAGTTTTGCCGTCCCATAATGTGCCTCCTTCAATTTTAAAATGCGCATTATCACAATCAATTGTTAGCGTATCTGGCGTATATGTTTGAAGCTTGATAGCATCTGCTCCCGTTTTTTTTGCTGCTCTAATTGTTTCAATAGCAACATCTAAATCTCCATTATGATTTGCAGATAATTCTGCAATTATAAAACATGGATTAGTACCACCTATAGCTCTATTTCCTATTTTCATTTCCTAATATATTTCCAATGGTAAAAGTACAATTTTCTGTTCGTATAACATCCAAGCTCACGGCTCCATTTTCTACTTTCACAATGATTGCAGGGTCAATTTGTAAGATTTCACCATTTGTATGAACGTTAGTTGTTTCTAAATTGGTTTCAGAAACTTTATCAATAATTATTTTTTTGTTGTTGAGGTAAGTAAAGGCTCCAGGATACGGTATTGCTTGCGCTCTTACCCAGTTTCTTATAACTTCTGCATTCCAATTCCAATTAATTTCGCCGTCGTCAGGTGTTCGTTTACCAAAGTAAGTAGCCTGATTTTCATTTTGCGCCGTTAACTTTAGTTGATTATTATCCAAATCATACAATACCCTTTTTATTAATGGGTAATAGGCTTCCGCGTACTTTTCAAGCATTATAGCTCCGGTATCATTTGGTTTTATCGGCACTTCTATTTGATGAATTATTTTTCCTGTATCGCAAGACGCATCTATTACATGTGCCGTTATACCAGCGCTTGTTTCGCCATTAATAATAGCCCAAACATGTGGTGTTCT
Source organism: Bizionia sp. M204 (assembly GCF_023205095.1). Classification (GTDB taxonomy): domain Bacteria; phylum Bacteroidota; class Bacteroidia; order Flavobacteriales; family Flavobacteriaceae; genus Algorimicrobium; species Algorimicrobium hallyeonense. The sequence goes on from NZ_CP046242.1 coordinate 2,793,271, forward strand.
ACCTCGGTATTTAGGTAATAGTGAACCATGAATATTAAACGTTAATTTATTGGCATGAGCAATTATATCTTCTTCAATTAAAAATAAATAATTAACCGAAGCAATAATGTCTACATTATAGTTTTTAATGAAATCGTAACCCCTATTATTTCTTGGATTACCTGCAAAATAAGGAATTCTATGACTTTTTGCAAAATCAATAATTCCTATGGAATTAGAATCTGTTAAAACAAATTGAACGGTGTAGTCCTTTGCTATTTTTTTAAGCGTATCCAACCCCAAACCACCACTACAAAGTACTCCAATTGTTAACATAAATCTCTAATTATTTTTAAATGTCTTTTTGCTATATCAGCATCAAATAGTGCTTTTTGTGCATTAATTTGAGAACTAAATTTTTGTTCTATTAATATAGTTTTTATTTTATATTCGAAATCAAAAATGCTGTAGTCTTTCATGTTTTCGCCCTTAAAAATGGCCTCACTATTTAAAAATCCTCTATAAATTAATTCTTGATTGTCCACGTAAAACCCACTTAAAATTGGCATTTTAACGCAGCTTAATTCATATAAAATGGTGCTGGCCGGTGCAATGGCAAAATTACACTGCTTCATGGTTTCTAACAAAAGTGTTTCTGATAGGTTTCGATGGATTTTTAATATATGGGAGTACTTATCCTCTAAATTGAAAATATCATTATGCTTATAAGCGCCACCCAAGACCACCTGTATTTTTTTAAAATTTGAGAATTTTAAAAGCGCTTCAACGGCTTTTATCGTTAAATTAAAAGGGTCCGCCCCTCCAAAACATACAAAAGCGTGATCAACGCTCTCAATGGTTTTATTTTTTTTAGCTTCTTTTAAAAAAAGTGGTCTTAATAGGGCGAATTTAGTTCCTAAAGCTAGTTGGGTATAGTTTTCCTTACTATACTGTTTTTCTTGAATATATGGGGAATGATTTATAACCACATCTGCATACATGTGTTCTTGGGCCAGATCGTCTATATAAATTAAACGGTATCCCTTTTGCTTTATATGCTTTTGATATGAAGAGGTGAATTGATAGCCATCTGCAATTATAACATAATTTAAAGGCGAGAAATTAGCTTGCAACCATTCTGGTTCCTCTTGGATTGAAACGGAATTGGGGATTGTTAATTTGTTAAAATGTTCTGGGATAACATTTGTCGTTGAATCTTCTTTTGTTACAAATACAAAATCTATTTGATCTTTAACAATTGCTACAAGACTAAACAATCTATATAAGTGTCCTAATCCAGTTTTAGAATTACCATCAGCTCTAAAGATTATTTTTTTCATTGTTGATTAATAATTTGTATTTCATTTCTGCCAAAGCCCAATCAGTTTGAGAATCTATATCTTGTGCTTCTAATGCTGAAATTACTATAGCTCCAGAGTTGGATGTAAATAATTTTTTTTCTTTTAGGAAAGAAGAAATCATTAACCAATAAAACTGACCTGAATCATGAAATCGAGGTTCTAAATCTTGCGATCTGGTGTTCAAGTGCGCTTCCCAAACCATCTCAATTTTATTATTCTTTTTCTTTAAAGAACGTTGAATAGGAAATGAAAATTCTACTACAGGAAAAACACTTTCAAACTTTTCATCTACTAATTTTTGATATGCATCCCGAATCTTTTTAGCTGAAATAAATGGTGCTGTTGGCAATAAACAACAAACACTATCAAAAGTTTTGTTTAAATTGGAATAGTTATTTAAAACCTCTTCTACGACATCCGATAAAACCGCAAAATCATTAGCATTTGTACCACTTCGAAGAAAAGGAACTGTTGCGCCATATTTAATTGCTATTTCTGCTATTTCTTTATCATCAGTTGACACCATGACCTCATCAAACAAACCACTATTTAGGGCGGCTTCAATTGAGTAAACTATAATAGGCTTACCTAAAAAAGGTTTAATATTCTTTCTTGGAATACGCTTACTACCGCCTCTTGCTGGAATTATTGCTAAATTAGCCATGGATAAAAGATAACACTTTTTCAATTACAAATTCTTGTTCTTTATCCGTTAAACTTGGATACATAGGTAAGCTAATACAGTTGGAATAGTAATTTTCAGAGTTATTTAAATTTGCATTATCATAGCCAATTTCCTTATAATAGGGCAAGGTATGAACTGGAATGTAATGTATTTGAGCAAAAATATGATGTGACTTTAAAAAGTCGTAAAGCCCTTTTCTATCGTCTACCTCAATTACAAATAAATGATGGGCATTTTGAGTTTTACTTGGTAGCCTCTGAAATTTAATTTTATTTTTAAACGCTTGTTTGTATCTATCTGCTATCTCATTTCTACGTGCAACACCAGCTTTGTTTTTAGCCAATTGGGTGATTCCCAAAGCAGATTGAATATCGGTTAATCTATAATTATATCCCAATTCTTGCATTTCATAAAACCAGCCACCATGATTTTCTGCCATGTTTTCTTTGGTAATGCCGTGCGTTCTTAAAGATGCTAATTTTTTGTATAGCTTTTCAGAATTAGTGGTTACCATACCTCCTTCTCCACAAGCAATATGTTTTACGGGGTGAAATGAGAAAATACCAATATCAGCATAATTCCCGTTCCCACACATTTGTTTGTTTCCGTTGGAATCGGTAAAATAGCCTCCAGGTGCATGACACGCATCCTCCACTATCCACAAATCATGTTCTTGGGCTAATGCTCTGAAAGCTTCCAAATTTACAGGTAAACCTGCAAAATCTACTGGAATAATACCTTTAAAAAAACCTTTTGGTTTGCTTTCAATTAATTTTTTAGTACTCTTTAAACACAGTAAATAGGTATCCGGATCAATATCTGCAAACCAAACTTCGCCATCGGCATACCGTACGCAATTTGCGGAAGCTGCAAACGTAATTGGTGTCGTTATAACCCGTTCTCCTGCTTTTAACCCTAAAGCCAATACGGCCAAATGTAAACCGGAGGTGGCGTTATTTACAGCTACGGCATATTTGGAGCCTACGTAAGCAGCAAATTTATCTTCAAACTCCTTAACCTTCGGACCTTGTGTTAAATAATCGGCAGTTAGGGTTTCTACAACCGCATCAATATCATCTTGAGTAATTGATTGTCTTCCGTAAGGTATGGCGTCTTTCATGACTATTAAAAGTTTGGATCTACATGTTGCTTAATTAAGTTTCGCAAGGTTTGAACGGTTTCCCAATCGTCATTATCTCCAGAATTATAGCTAAAGCCATAAGGCACTTTTTTAGCTTTAAAATTGCTGATATAATCTTCTAAACTCCATTTATGAGTTGGAGGTAAAATAGTAAAATATTTACCTAAATCATAAGTATAAAACGAATCGGAAGCAGTTATCATTTCCTCATGAACTTTTTCACCTGGTCGGATTCCCACCACGGGTTTATCACAATCAGGACCAATAGCATTTGCCACATCTAAAATTTTATAAGATGGAATTTTAGGAACAAATAACTCACCCCCCCAAGCATGTTCTAATGCGTGCATAACCATATCTACACCGCCTTGTAATGAAATATTAAAGCGTGTCATATTCGGGTCTGTAATTGGAAGGACGTTTTCTTCTTTCTTTTTATTTATGAAAAATGGAATGACGGATCCGTTAGACCCCATAACATTTCCGTAACGTACTACAGAGAAACGAATAGGATTTTCACCTTTTATATTATTAGCCGCAATGAATAATTTATCTGATGTAAGCTTGGTAGCACCATATAAGTTAATTGGTGCACAAGCTTTATCGGTTGACAATGCAACAACGCGTTCCACTTTGGTTTTAAAGCAGGCATCCACCACGTTTTCTGCACCTCCAATATTGGTTTTAATACATTCGTCTGGATTATATTCCGCTATATGGACATGTTTCATAGCAGCTGCATGAATAACGTAATCAACACCTTGAAACGCCCGTACCAATCGTTCTTTATCTCTAACATCGCCAATAAAATAACGGATTTGTGGATAGGTATCAGACGGATATTCTTGAGCCATTTGAAATTGCTTTTGCTCATCTCGTGAAAAAATGATTAAACGTCTTAAATCTGGGTATTTAGAAAGGATATGCGTTGTTAAGGCTTTCCCTAAAGAACCTGTACCTCCTGTTATTAATATTGATTTTCCTTTTAAATCTAGCATGTTCTAATTTTAAATCTTATGTTATTCTTAAAGATGTTGATTTTTAAGTAATTATAAACCCGTAAAATCTCTTTTATGATATTTATCAGTTGGCAAATATAAATAAATCAAAGAGACTTTATAATTTTTATGTTATAAATAAAACAATGCAAATAGCCTAAAAAATCATTCCCGCAGCTACAGTGTCGTTAGTTAAATCATCAACTAAAATAATACTTCCTGTGGCTCTATTATCACGATAAGAATCCACCAATAATGGTTTAGTTGTTCTAATTTTAACTTTACAGATATCGTTCATGTTTAATTCTTTATTTTCAATATCGCGATTTAGTGTTTCAATGTCTATTTTATAAATGATTTCTTTTATCATAGCTTTTTGTACATTATTAGCATGATGTATACTGTATTTTGCACGAGGTTTTGCCGATTTATTATTTAACCAACATAGCATAACCTCAATATCTTGTACCGCTTCGGGTTTATTGTTTGAACGCACAATCATATCACCGCGACTTATGTCTATATCGTCTTCTAATGTCATTGAAACAGACATAGGAGCAAACGCTTCAGATATTTCTTCTTTAAATAAATTAATAGATTTTATCTTTGATGAAAAGCCTGAAGGCATAATGGTTACTTCATCACCGATTCGAAAAACACCACTGGCAATACGACCAGCATATCCGCGATAATCAATGAAATCGCCATATTGAGGCCTAATTATGGTCTGAACTGGGAAACGGGCATCTACTTTGTTAATATCACTACTAATATGTAAGGTTTCCAAGGTGTGCAGCAAAGGCGATCCTTGGTACCAAGGCATATTTTCAGATCTGTTTACAACATTGTCACCTAATAAAGCTGAAATAGGAATAAAACGAACATCTTTCACCAACATTTTAGATGAAAAACTTTCAAATTGATTAATTATAGTACTATAAACTTCTTCGGAGAAATTAACTAAATCCATTTTATTTATGCATACGATAATGTGCGATATTTGAAGTAACGATGCTATAAAAGAATGGCGTTTTGTTTGCTCAACAACACCATGTCTAGCATCCACTAAAATTATTGCTGCATTGGCCGTTGAAGCACCTGTAACCATATTACGGGTGTATTGATGATGTCCTGGTGTATCTGCTATAATGAATTTACGTTTGGGAGTTGTAAAATATCTATAGGCAACATCTATGGTAATACCTTGATCTCGTTCATCTCTTAAACCGTCCGTTAACAATGCTAAATCAATCCCTTCACCCCCTTTTCTCTTACTCGTTTTTTCAATGGCTTCGAGTTGATCCTCAAATATTGATTTAGAATCGTATAATAAACGGCCTATTAAGGTGCTTTTCCCATCATCAACACTTCCTGCTGTTGTAAAACGTAATAATTGATTATTATCTAACATGGTAATTATTTGAGTTTTGTAAAAAATTTATATCTTCAAGAGATTTTTACATTAAAAATATCCTTGACGCTTTCTGTCTTCCATAGCCGTCTCAGATCGTTTATCATCGCTTCTATTGCCACGTTCTGTATGGCGAATACTGGCAACTTCTATAACAATCTTTTCTAATGTATCAGCATCAGATTCATCACCGCCTGTAATTGTTATATCTCCTAATGTTCTAAAGCGAATTTTTTTAGTGACCACTTGCTCATAATCTTCCAAAATTAAAAACTCTGAATTTGGTATCCATGTTCCACCTCTATTAACCACTTCACGTTCATGTGCAAAATAGAGAGACGGAATGGGAATATTTTCGAGTTTAATATAATTCCAAACGTCCATTTCGGTCCAATTGCTGATAGGAAACACTCTAAAATGTTCACCTTGAAAATGTTGGCCATTAAAAATATTCCATAATTCTGGACGTTGATTTTTTGGGTCCCACTGACCAAATTCATCTCTATGCGAAAAAATACGCTCTTTGGCGCGTGCCTTTTCTTCATCACGACGACCACCGCCAATGGCACAATCTATATTATGCGCTTCTATGGCATCTAAAAGTGTGGTGGTCTGTAAAGCATTTCGCGTGGCATTTTTACCTCTTTCTTCCGATACACGTCCACCGTCAATAGAGTCTTGTACAGAACCTATAATTAATTTTACGCCTAAATCCTTAACAATATCATCTCGAAACTTAATCGTTTCTGGAAAATTATGCCCTGTGTCTACATGCATTAAAGAAAAAGGTATTTTAGCCGGATAAAAAGCTTTTTGAGCGAGATAAGTGACTAAAATTGAATCTTTTCCTCCGGAAAATAAAATTACAGGATTCTCAAATTGCGCATAAACTTCACGGAGTATATATATTGCTTCGCTCTCTAATTCCTTTAAATAATTTAAATAATATTTACTCATAATCCATTATAATTTAGGCATTATATAATCTATTATTCGCACTACGGCCTCATCTACAGTTTCAAATTCGGTGAGAATTTCAATATCTGGATAATCTGGTGCTTCGTAAGGTGCTGATATACCAGTCATATTTTTAATTTCACCAGCCCGCGCTTTTTTATATAGACCTTTTACGTCACGATTCTCGCACTCCTCAATACTTGTATTAATATATACCTCAACAAAGTTAACATCTTTCACTATATTTTTAATCTTCAGTCGATCTTTTTTATACGGAGAAACAAAGGCTGCTAATGTAACTAATCCCGCATCTAGCATAAGGTTTGCAATTTCACCAATTCGTCGCATATTTTCATTTCTATCGGCGGGAGAAAAGGTTAAATCGCTATTAATACCTTTCCGAATGTTGTCGCCATCTAAACAATATGTTTTTATACCTTCTTGAAATAATTTGGTTTCTACAGCATTCGCTATGGTAGATTTACCAGAACCTGATAAACCCGTAAACCATATTAATAAAGGTTTATGACCATTTGATTTTTGACGGTCTTTTCTTGAGACTTGATACGCTTGTAAAAAAATATTATCGTCCATAATTAGTCATTTTGACGAGTGGATAACCCGTAATTTAATCTATACCAAATACGCTCATGCAAATAGTATAAAATCATTTTTGTCACAACTTCAGCTAAACCAATTTGTAAAGCCGCTAAAGGATTACCAGAAATGATCCAGGCTAAAGTCATAGTATCTAAAGTACCTACTATACGCCAAGTTATAGTTTTAAACAAATGTCGTTTTCTACTTTCTAAAGTTACACCACCCTTTGTAACAGACATTTTATACCAAACACGCTCATGCAAATAGTACAAAATACTTTTTGTAGTTACTTCAGCAAAACTTAATTTAAATCCAATTAATGGGCTTCCTGTAATTAACCAAGATAAAACAAACGTATCCATAGTACCTATAGCACGCCAAGTTATGGTTTTAGCTATATGTCTTTTGTAAGATGAATCTGCCATTATTTACTAACTAAAAAAGAACTATTCAATAAATTCTCTTTATTGTATACTAATTTCTGTTCCATGTCTACTGATATTACGTTAATACCTACTGCCTCACAAATAGCCTGACCAGCAGCTGTATCCCATTCCATTGTTGGTGCAAAACGCGGATAAATATCAGCTTCACCTTCCGCAATTATGCAAAATTTTAAAGAACTCCCTTTAGAAACAATTTCGATATCCTTTCCTGCAAATTTTAATTTTTCAATAAAATCTAGCGTATCTGGATTCATATGCGAACGACTTCCTACTATTTTAACCAATTTATTATCAGTGATTTTAGGGTGAATTGCTTTTGCTACTTGCTGAACACGTTCGAGTGATACATCATGCGATGTCAAACTAGCTTTAAAGGATTTACTATTTTCTATATCTGAATAATAAAGTGTTTGAGTTACTGGCACATAAATAACCCCTAACACTGGTTTTCCTTGGGTAACTAATGCAATATTTACAGTGAATTCGCCATTGCGCTTTACAAACTCTTTAGTGCCATCAAGAGGGTCCACTATCCAACAAGTTTCCCAATGCTTTCTAATAGAAAAATCTGTTTGTTTATTTTCTTCTGAAATTATGGGGATTTTTGAAGGAACTAAATATGAATTAATAATGTTGTTTGCTTTCTTATCGGCTTCGGTTAATGGCGAATTATCATCTTTAAAGTCTACCGCAAAAGCAGTATCATAAACTTCCATTATTTCCTTTCCTGCGGCTAAAGATGCTTTTATAGCAATTTGTAAATTTTTATTCATAATATTTAGCAATTACCTGATGTAACCCGTTTTTCCAATCGGCTGTCGTTATCTTAAATGCAGTTTCAATTTTTAAGGATTCCAATACACTATTTTTTGGTCTTCTAGCGGGCGTTGGATAGTTTTTAGTCTGTATTGAATTTAACTTGATAGAAATTTGGCCTAATTTAAAAATAGCTTGAGCAAATTCAAACCAACTTATAGCGCCTTTGTTGCTAAAATGATATAAGCCGAATTTCTTATTGCCACTTATTATAATTTCCAAAACAACTTCTACCAAATCTTGGGCATAGGTTGGACTGCCAATTTGATCATTTACAACATGTAACTCCTCTTTTTCAGCGCCTAAACGCAACATGGTTTTTACAAAGTTATTTCCAAATTCAGAATACAACCATGAGGTTCTAATGATAAAGTAATTCTCTAAAATAGACTGAATATTTCTTTCGCCTTGTAGTTTGGATGCTCCATAAACATTTATAGGGTTTGGAATGTCTGTTTCCGAATATGGTTCCTTTTTTGAACCATCAAACACAAAGTCTGTAGAAATATGAATTAAAATAACTCCATATTTTTTGCAAGCTTCCGCTAAATTTCTCGCTCCAATAGCATTAATTAAAAAGGCTTCTTCTTTTTCTTCTTCAGCTCTATCAACTGCCGTATAAGCTGCACAATTTATGCAATAGTTAAAGTTATTAGATTTAAAGTATCTGTCTACTTGCTCTTGGTTTGAAATATCTAAAGTAGCTTTAGTTGTAAAGGTAAAATTAAGAGCCTTATAATTATTGCCCTGATGTAAGGCGAATACAGTCTTACCTAGCTGACCGTTAGAACCCGTAATTAAAACCTCTGTTTTCATTTAAAAAAGGCTTCAAATGTTGGCAGTAGTTTGTCTTTATCTGATAAAAGCAACTCTTTTTCTGGTAATTTCCAATCAATATTCAAGCTGGGATCGTTATAAATAATTCCAGCTTCAGACTCTTTATTGTAATAATTATCGCATTTATAAGCAAAAATGGCTGTGTCACTCAGCACCACAAACCCATGAGCAAAACCTCGTGGTAGAAAAAATTGTTTTTTGTTATCTTCAGATAATTCTAAAGCTTGAAACTCACCAAATGTTGAGGAGTCTTGCCTAACATCTACGGCAATATCTAAAACACGACCTTTTATAACACGAACGAGTTTGGCTTGGGCAAATTTGCCTGTTTGAAAATGAAGGCCACGTAAAACGCCTTTGGTAGAAAAAGTCTCATTGTCTTGAATAAAATTGACATGTTGACCTGTTGCCTCAAAAAAATTATTCTGATTAAAGCTCTCAAAAAAATAGCCCCTTGAATCCTGAAAAACTTGGGGTTCAAGAATGAAGCAATCCTTTAATTTTGTTTCTGTAATTCCCATTATTTATTCAACATACCTAAAAGATTGATGCCATAACCACTTTTTAATAATGGTTCTGCTAATGCTCTAAATTGATTTTCTGTAATATAACCCATTTCAAAAGCAGCGGCTTCTATGGAGCCAATTTTTAATCCTTGACGTTGTTCTATAACCTCAACAAATTGTGCCGCTTGCATAAGCGAATCAAACGTGCCAGTGTCTAACCAAGCTGTTCCTCTATCCAAAATACTAACACTTAGTTTACCTTGTTTTAAATAGGCTTTATTAACGTCTGTTATTTCTAATTCACCACGATGACTTGGTTTGATGTTTTTTGCGACTTCAATAACGGAATTATCATAAAAATAAATACCTGGAACAGCATAATTAGATTTTGGCTTTTCAGGTTTTTCTTCAATAGACATAACTTGTCCTTCATCATTAAAATCTACAACACCATAGCGTTCTGGATCATTGACGCGGTATGCATATATAATGCCACCATCGGGATTATTATTACTCTGAAGCAATTTAGCCAAACCAGAACCATAGAAAATATTATCACCCAGAATTAAAGCGACTTTATCTTTTTGAATAAAATCTTCAGCTATTAAAAACGCTTCAGCTAAACCATTAGGATGTTCTTGAACGGCATATTCAAAGGTGCAACCAAACTTCTTGCCATCGCCTAATAACTCTTGAAATAAGGGTAAATCTTTAGGTGTTGAAATAATAAGGATTTCGTGTATTCCAGCATACATTAAGGTTGATAACGGATAATAAATCATGGGCTTGTCATAGACAGGCATGAGCTGTTTACTAACCGATAACGTTAATGGATGTAACCGTGTGCCTGATCCTCCTGCTAGAATAATCCCTTTCATCTATTTTTTATATTTATCTAAATACCAATTAATTGTTTTCTTAATGCCTGACTCAAAATTTTCATCAGCCTTCCAGCCTAAATTAGATTCAATTTTGGATGCATCAATGGCATAACGGAAATCATGACCAGGTCTGTCAGAAACAAAGGTAATTTGTTCTTTATAGCTTGTGTGTTTCGGTTTTAATTCGTCTAACGCGTCACAAATAGTATGAGCTATTTCTAAATTGTTTCGTTCATTTTTACCACCAATATTATAGGTTTCTCCAGCTTTTCCGGTTTGATAAGCTAGATAAATTCCTTGGCAGTGATCCAAAACATACAACCAATCGCGAATATTTTTACCATCGCCATAAATTGGAATATTCTCTCCAGCAATGGCTTTTCTTATAATTGTTGGAATCAACTTTTCATCATGCTGTTTTGGTCCATAATTATTAGAGCAGTTTGTGGTAACTACATTCATTCCATAGGTATGAAAGTAACTACGCACGATAAAGTCTGATGACGCTTTTGAAGCGCTGTATGGACTATTTGGCGCATAAGGTGTGGTTTCTGTAAACAAGCCTGTTTTGCCTAATGTTCCGTAAACTTCATCGGTTGAAATGTGTAAAAACCTATTATTCTCACAACCTGATTTAAATTGATTAGGTCCATGCATCCAATGCTTTTTAGCTACATCTAGTAGATTAAAGGTACCAAAAACGTTTGTCTCTATAAAGGCATCCGGGTTTTTGATGGAATTATCTACGTGAGATTCCGCAGCAAAATGGATAACTCCATTAAATTGGTGATTTTCAAATAACTTTTCAATTAATTCTCTATCACAAATATCACCTTCAACAAAATGGTATCTACTATTTTTTGCTATTTCGGTTAAATTAGAAAGCTCACCTGCATAAGTGAGCTTGTCTAAATTTACAATGGAAATATCTTGAAAATTCTCAAGCAAATGAACAATAAAATTTGAGCCTATAAACCCAGCGCCACCGGTTATTAATAAGGTATTATGCTTCATAACTCTTGACATATAACACGGTTCTTCTTGTTATGTAAAATACACAAAGAATTAAAAATGCAATTAATGGAAATATTAAAGCGTATTTATCCGTCCAATGGCTGACATTTTTACCTACTTTCTGAAAGCTTGAAATAACATCGAAAACCACATCTTCGTCTACTTTCTTCTCATCTAAATCCCGTAATTGGTTTCTTAAACTTATTTCTTTCTCTAATAAGTCGTATTCACGTGTATTGGACTTGTCTTTACTTAATGAAAATCCTTCTCCTCCAATACTAAATTCTGATGCTTGGGATTGTGATTCATTTTCTAAAACGTTAATATATATCTTTTGTAAGGAATCTACTTGCGCTAGTTGAGAGATAATATTGTCTTTTTGAATACCAATTAAGGAGTCTCTTTTTTTCATTCTTTTTATAGAATACTCATTGGTAAACGATGCATTTAAACCATTTTCTAATTTTGTGAAAATATCATTCTTGCGAGAACTAACTGTGATTTGAAATATTTCGCCACTGTAAATGCTTCTATTTGCTATATAATCATCAAAACTAATTTCATTTGCACGAACACTATCTATAGATTTCACAAAGCGATCGTACTGTATAATTTTGTCATTTTCAGTTTCTGGACCAGGCTCAATTTCAAAACTTACCAGTTCATGCGCATCTTCTTTAGAGATTTCGAATAAGTCGGCTATCGTTTCATAATTGTTATTACTTAACAATGCATTATAATAACCTATGTTTGTAACAAGCTGGAATTTGGACTCAAAATATGGTCTAACTAGCATAGATGAACTATAAACTTTAGGTTTCATCCTTTCAAGTGTATACCCCAAAATACCAGCTAAAATCATTATAACCACTATGATTTTAATATTTACTATTACAACCTTTAAACTAAAAATTATAACAGAAAAAATAGCTTTGAAGATATTGGATATGAAGCTAATCAACTTATTAAAGACGTTTCCTATCACATTAAACAACTGCCCTAAATCAACCTCTTCTGAATCGTTTGATTTATTAGAATTTTGAGGATTCTCGTTCATATCTATCTACTGATTATTAAATATTTGTTGTAATATTTTTCTTGTTATTAAATAGGTTGGTTTTACTCCTGACGTCCCCAATCCACCTGATGCTAATGTACCTCCTGTTTCTAAAGGATTATCACTCGCATAATAGGCATAACGCACTTTAACATCTGGATTAATTGTTTTTCTTACTTTGGATGCCGATTGAATTGCTTTTTGGTAATGAGCACCTTCCATTTCAAGTCCTATAACATGCCACGTGGAATTATAGAAAAACCTTAAAATATCTTTGTTTTGTAATGATGTTCCTAATACCGTTATCATAGAGCCTTCAAAAACAGACAAACCATGGCCATCCAAATCTGCCTTGGATAACTCATTTACAAATGGATAATTATCAGCTGTCCCTTCAAAAATATGTGCAGACGGTATCATAATATCGCCTTTTCCACCTTCCAAAATTCCTGCTTTACCCATTATGGATACGGATGCCACATTTAAATGAATACTTTTATTATCAATTTGGGCAGGTTTTAATAACTCGTCAATGGTTTCGTAGGCTTGCTCTCCAAAAGCATAATCCATAACAAATATAATAGGTTTTTCGGATTTCTTATCGGTTTTAGTAATTTCTAAATCAGTTTTCGATAAATCTATCTTTTCTGTATCAAAAATCTGTACATCTATATTGGTTCCAGACGTGTCTGGTATATAAATCATGCCCCCTTGTAAGGCTTGCTTGGTTACCTTTTCACGTAGAGATTCATTTTCTTTTTTACTGATTTCTTCGTAAACCTGAAAAATGGTTTTTTTACCTAGTAAACTTTTTAGCGCTGTTGGTGCATAAATTGTATTCATAACACTATGCATATTGGCACTAATGATATGAATTGGTCTTTCTAAAAGGTTATTTTTATGTAAAATATTTTTAATATTATCTGCCCATATTTCACCATGAATATGATGACCTAAACGCTCGCGTAAAACAGGGCTAAAAGTAATGGTGCGTTTATTATTATTAATAACTTCCTCAATAGCAAGTTTTCCTAACCAATAAACAATATGTAATAAACGCTCTGGTTGTTCTGGTGTTTGAAATTGCTCATAAACAAAGCGCAACTCATCAAACGTTCTTCCCAAAATATTTGCCGTATGTGTTATAGCAATCTCACGTTCGTTTTGGGTAAGTTTTTTTTTGGCTAAAACAGCTTTTTCTAACTTAATCCAATCGCGCGTAGTACCACCAGATTCATCAATTAAAACGCGCTTGCTTATTTTATGAGATTCCACAAACATAAAGGTTAAGTGGGTTAGAATATCATAAATCTCTGAACGACCTCTTGTAATTTCAATATTCATTTGTTCATCGTCAATGCGATAACAATTTCTGCGTCGTTTTGGAGGAATTATAGCTTTAAAATGGGAGTTACCGTAACCTTCATCACTAGTCAGGTTAATAAACATGCACTCTTCAATACCTTGAGGTAATCTATCAATAACATATAAAAGTCCTTCTAATTCTGCTTTTTCATCACCAATGGACCCATAAATTTCAGGACGTAAAAGTAATAAAGCCTCACGAAGCGTTTCACCTGAAACACCCATAGGCTTATAAAAACCACGATTAAATAAATGTCTCATGGTAATGTACATTCTTTCTATTGCATTTGAGCTTTCTTGAGCTCTCGTTCTAGCATGATGCTTTTTTTTGTTCATAAAAACTGTTTAATTATCAAATATACTATTATTTAATCAAATTCAAATTGTAGATTTTATCTGCAATTTTCCTATCGTTTGATAAACGTGGTAATTTATTCTGACCTCCTAATTTTCCTATAGATTTCATATAGTCCTGAAAACCATTTTTGGTAATCATAGTTATTTTTAACGGCTGTAAAACCCGACCTTTAATTAAATCGAAATAATAACTGTTTTGATTCTGTAAAGCCGCATCAATTTTAGCAGCTAATTGCGAAACATCTGCTACGTCATTTTCAAATTCTATAAACCACTCATGATAGGGCAATCCCGATTCTGGTGTAATTTGGGGAGCAACTGTAAATTCAGAAATTTGAAAATTGGTTCCTTCAATGGCTTCTTTTAAAGCTTGTTCTACTTCTTTTCCTATAACATGTTCGCCAAAAGCTGAAATAAAATGCTTAATCCTGCCAGAAACAATTACACGATACGGTTTTGTGGATGTAAACATAACGGTATCTCCAACATTGTATGCCCAAAGCCCTGCGTTTGTTGAAATGATCATCACGTAATTAACACCAATTTTTACATCTTTAAGGGTTAATCTAGTTGGATGTGCATCAAAAAATGCATCAGCTGGAATAAATTCGTAAAATATACCCGCATTTAAAAGCAATAACATGCCTTTTTGATCTTGCTTATCTTGATAGGCAAAAAATCCTTCGCTGGCTGGATATAATTCAATACTATCAACTTTCCGGCCGATTAAATTTTCAAATTTAGCACGATAGGGTTCATAGTTTACACCTCCAAAAATAAAAAGGTTGAAGTTTTTAAAAACATCACCCACTTTCTGACCTGTTTTTTGTTGAATTTTCTCAAAATACATTTGAACCCAAGATGGAATTCCAGAAATAACGGTCATGTTTTCTGGAAGCGTTTCTTTAACAATAGCTTCCACTTTGGTTTCCCAATCTTCAATACAATTGGTTTCCCAAGACGGCATGCGATTTTTCTGAAGATATTCTGGGACAAAATGAGCCACAATTCCGGATAAGCGTCCCAATTGAATCCCATTTTGCTCATGTAAAACAGGACTTCCTTGTAGAAATATCATTTTTCCTGCTACGAATTGTGAATTTCCCGTTTCATGAATGTAGGATAAAATAGCATTTCGCGCAGCCGTAACATGGGTTGGCATACTTTCCTTAGTCAACGGAATATATTTAGCACCCGATGTAGTACCTGATGTTTTGGCGAAATAAAGCGGTTTTCCTGTCCATAATACATCGGGTTCCCCGGCAACAACACGCTCTACGTAGGGTTTTAGTTCTTCGTAATCGCGAATTGGTACACGTTTTACAAAATCCGCATGATGGTTAATGCTAATAAAATCATGATCCGCTCCAAAGGCCGTGGAACTGGCTTGACTTATGAGTTCCTGAAACACCTGTTCTTGGGTTTCAATAGGGTTATCAATCCACTTTTTCTCCTTTCTAATAATATAACTTGCGAATGGTTTCGCCAATAAAGCTTTTAGTGAAAACATTATTTAAAATCTATAAAATTAGTCGGATTAATAGGGTATCCATCACTCCATAATTCAAAATGCAAATGTGGTCCAGTAGTAATTGAACCTGTATTACCAGTTGTGGCAATCACTTCGCCAGCTGTTACAACATCACCTTGTACTTTGGTAAGCAGGGTATTATGTTTATACACGGAAATTAAACTTTGGCTATGTTCTAAAATGATAACGTAACCAGCTTCGGTTGTCCAATCGGCAAAAATTACTGTTCCGTCAGCGGTTGCTTTTACTGGTGTTCCTTTTTCTGCTACAATATCCACAGCAAAATGTTTTTCTTCCACATTATATTCTTGAGAAATAGTTCCAGAAACAGGTGGAAATAGTATAAAACTGGAATTGAGTTTTGCCGATTCAAATAAATTGTATTTATCTTCTTTTTTTACTTTTTCTCGTAAAATAGAATCCTCTTTGGTTGGCGATAAATCTATAGTTTTAGCTTCTTGTCGTGTAGCTTCAATAATTGAATCTTTGTTAAAATCTACCTTATCAACTTCGCCATACAAAACCTTTTTTATAGATGAAAAATACTGCTCATTTATTGCAATAACTTGTTGGAGTGAATCGGTTTTATAATTTAACTCTGTTGCACGTTTTTTAAGTGCCACAGATGAATAACCAGGAATATATTCACGGAGTGGCGTAAACGCAATTAAAATGGTAGTGGCTACAATTAAAAAAATAGCCGATAATGACATGAGCACAAACACATTAAGTCGCGTTAGTTTTAAGGAAATACGCTCTTCAAAAGTGTCCTCGTTTAAAATAACCAATCGATACTTATTAAGTAGTTTCTTGGTAAACTTTCTAGATTTCTTCTTTTTATTAGCCATAGGTTCCACAAAATTACTTAAAAATATGGCACAATCGTATTTAGTTCATGCTAAAGTTGGTGTTAAAACGTTTATATTAAACTTTAATTATTAACTTTGTACTTTAAAATAACATACGATGATTTCATTAAGTATATTTTTAGCCCCAGGACCATGGCAAATAGTTTTAATTGTCGTGATTGTTTTACTACTTTTTGGTGGTAAAAAAATCCCTGAATTAATGCGTGGCTTAGGTAGCGGAATTAAAGAATTTAAGGACGCAAGTAAAGAAGAAGAAACTGATAAAAAAGAGTAATCTTTTTTAGTACATACGAAAAAACCCAACCTGTTATCGAGTTGGGTTTTTTTGTGTCTAATTATGTTTCTATTTTAATGAAATTTTATGGACTTAATAATGGCTTCCAACTCAAACATATAGTCCCGCTTACTAACCGATGGTGCAAAAGCAAAACCTTCTACCACCAGAAGTCGATTATTAGCCTCATCATCAATTATATAGTTAACAAATGGTCCAGACATAAAGGCATTTTTAACATCCCAAATACCTCTAGTTTCATAAGCTAATTTATCACTAATTGTAGTTTTGGCTAAAAAGGGTGTGTATTTATTTTCAGTGATCATAAACGAGCCATCCAAAGGTCCTGGAATATGCTTTTCCCCTATGGAATCTCGAATTTTTATTATTTGACCAACCACGCTATCATTGTCTGTAATGCTGCCATAAGGAAGCTCATAAAGCAAAATATTAGTGGTTCCGGTGGTAATATCTTTTCGAATCCAATAAAATTTTCCGTCTTCCGTTGCAATTCTATATGCAGATGGAAAGTTAATGGATATGCCTAATTTTTCTTTAATGGTATTATTTTTATGAAGCGATAATTTAATGCGTCGTTGCTGTTCTTTAATTTCTTCATTTTTTAAAGCCATTACAATTTGATCCGCATTATCCGTTAACTGTTGCGAAATTTCCTCATCCGTTTTACCTGTTACAACCACCACACGTTGGGGTCTAGCAAATAAATTTTTTGCAATTTTAACCTTGGCAGAATCACTTTTTTCAATTTTTAAAACAATCCGACTTTGCTGTGCAAAACCTGTGAAAACAACTGGTGGTAATTGGCTCAATATAAATAGGGGTTCGTCTTGTGGTAAGCCGTGAACAGGAGCCGCCAAAATATTCCGAAGTGTCTCTCCTACCTGACCTTCCCACAATTCATTGTCTACAACAACCGACAGATTATTGATTTTCCCAGACGATTGGGATAAAAGACGTTTATTTGAAGATTTGTTGTCGTTACATGACGTCATTACTATTAATGACATAAAAACAAGTAATAATTTTTGCATGATAGTACCTAGTTTATACTGATTAGCCTTTGGAAAGTTTTAATGACATTCCTGGTTTTAAATTGTTACCACTAATATCGTTCCAATCTCGAATATTTTGAACAGAAACGCCTGGAAATTTTTGTGAAATACTCCAAAGCGAGTCACCACTCTTTACAATATAGGTTTTTGGCGTTGATTTTGAACTACTTGAGTTGTTAGAACTGCTTGCCTGTGGAACAGGATTTCTTGGGTATATAGTTAAACGCTGTCCAATACGTAAATTATTACTCCGCAAACCGTTCCATTGTTTTATTTGACTTACGCGAACACCATATTTCCTAGCTATTAAGCCTAAATAATCTCCAGATTTAACGCGATATCGTTCTTTACTTTGACTATCAAAAAATTGTGGTAATGGTTTTTCCCGTTCATCCAATTCAGCCTTCGCAGATTTGTAAATAGTATCCTCGTTAGTTACAAATGTTCCAACAGCTGTTAGTGGCAATCGTAATGAATAGTTTTCCTCTGGAATAAAGGGAATAATATCTAATTTGTAGGATGGGTTTAAAAATTGTAATTCTTCTATATTAACACCTGTCGCTTCTGAAACCTGATCTAAAGTAATCATTTGCTTTACATGAATTGTATCGGTTTCAAAATGATGAAATGCTGGTTTTTCAGCAACTAATCCGTGTTCTTCAGCATATTCAAAAATATACATGGTTGCCAAAAATGCAGGAAGATATCCCGCTGTTTCACGTGGTAAATTATGACGAATATTCCAGTAATTTTCATAACCACCTGATCGTCTAATAGCTTTTAATACATTTCCTGGTCCCGAATTATACGCTGCTAATGCCAAATCCCAATCTCCGAACATAGAATACAAGGCAGCCAAATATTTAGCTGCTGCTTTGGTAGATTTTATTGGGTCGCTACGTTCATCTACATAACTACTCACATTTAAACCATATTCTTTTCCTGTGGCAAACATAAACTGCCATAAACCTGTTGCACCTACACGTGATCGTGCTCGTGGTTTTAAAGCGGATTCTACAATGGCTAAATACTTAACCTCCAAAGGCACATCTTGTGCATCCAACTCTTGCTCAAACATAGGGAAATAGAAGTGACTCAACCCCATGAGTCGCTCAAAATAACCACGCCTATTTTTTAAAAATCCTTTTATAACACTTTCTAAAGATGGATTGTACGCAATATTAAAAGGTGTTCTAGCATTTAAGCGATCTAAACGTGCCTTTAAAGTATCGGTTGGTAAATCTGGATAATAAACTTCCTTATAATCTAATTCTGAAATGGCTGTATAAAGGGTATCGTACAAAGCGTTGCTATATAATTCTTCCCGCCATTTTTCATCTAATTCTGCTGTAAATTCTAAATCTTTAAGGGCTTTTATATCAACAGAGTCGGTTTCTATTTCAATCTGCTTTTTGTAAAATTGTTGACCATCAATTATGGTGTCCACTTCATAAGATTCACCAGCAATTAATTGCTCTTCGGGAATATGCGTTTTTACAATTTTCTTGGGAATAGAATCTTGCGCATAGGTTATTCCCACAGCAATAAATATTGCAGAAAGACTTAAACGTATGTTATTTTTAGTAAAACAATTCACGTATTTAGGTTTTAAAAATTTGAGGTAATAGTTTTTATATTAATCTAAAATGGCAGCAATTCCAGGAAGGGTTTTACCTTCAAGACTCTCTAACATAGCGCCTCCTCCTGTACTCACATAACTAACTTGATCTTCAAATCCAAACTGCTTAACAGCTGCAACCGAATCACCTCCACCTACTAACGAGAAAGCACCTTCTTTTGTTGCATCGGCAATAGCATAACCTAAAGCCATTGTTCCTTTTGCAAAGTTTGGCATTTCAAAAACACCAAGGGGACCATTCCATAAAATAGTTTTCGAATTTTTTACAACCGTAGCAAATTTTTCCTCGGTTACGGGACCTATATCTAATCCCATCCAGCCATCGGGAATATTATTGACTGCACATGTGTTCGTATGCGCATTATTATCAAAAGCATCTGCAATAATGGCATCCACTGGTAAATGAACTTCAACATTTTTATTTTTAGCCTTTTCTAAAATCGAATTAGCCAGGTCTAATTTATCATCTTCTACTAATGAATCTCCTATCTTACCGCCTTGTGCTTTAATAAAGGTAAAGGTCATACCACCACCAATAATTAAATGGTCAATTTTATCTAAAATATTATCAATAATGGTAATTTTACTCGATACTTTAGCACCACCTAAAATAGCACAGACCGGTTTTTCGCCCGTATTCATTACCTTATCAATACTTTTTATTTCTTGAGCTAATAAATAACCAAAACACTTGTTATCAGGGAAAAATTTAGCCACAATAGCGGTTGATGCATGCGCTCTATGCGCAGTACCAAAGGCATCATTAACATAAATATCACCTAATTTAGCCAATTGCTTTGCAAAATCCTCATTACCAGCAGTTTCTTCTGCATGAAAGCGTAAATTTTCTAACAAAATAATTTGTCCAGGCTTTAAATTTTTCACTGCAGTCTCTGCCTCTTCCCCAACGCAATTAGGAACAAAAAGTACTTCAACACCTAAAATATCTTCAACTTTATCTGCAATATGCTTTAATGAAAATTTATCCTCAACACCTTTTGGCCTTCCTAAATGCGACATTAAAACACAACTTCCGCCATCTTCCAAAATCTTAATAATAGTTGGTTTTGCTGCAAGAATTCGTGTGGTATCACCAACATGAAGATTATCATCTAAAGGCACATTAAAATCTACACGAATTAAGGCTTTTTTGTTTTCAAAATTAAAATCGTCTAATGTTCTCATAATCCAATTGTGGTATAAATTAGTCCTGTTAAAATATGATTTAATATCATGGATTCACAAATATATATTTTTCAGGCAATAATGACTTAACTTTTAGGCTTACTTTAATAGTATTCTATCAAATTAAAAGCGGCTTTCTTTTAAGGTATGCTTCACAAAAAATGAAAAAAAATATGTAGGTTTGCCGTATGCTATTTAGTGATATTTTAGGTCAGGAATATATAAAAAGTCATTTAACACAAAGTGCTGATAACGGCCGAATTCCGCATGCGCAATTGTTTGTAGGACCCGAAGGTTCAGGTACTTTACCAATGGCTATTGCCTATGCGCAATACATACTTTGCCATAATACACAAGGTGAAAACACCACTGGAAATGAATCTTGCAATATAAAATTTAAGAATTTTGGCCATCCAGATTTACACTTTGCCTTTCCCGTAGCAGCGAATCAAAAAGTTAAAAAACATCCTGTTTCTAGTCATTTTTTAGAAGAATGGCGCGAATTATTAAACCAACAACCCTATGGCAACCTATTTGATTGGTATAAAAAATTAGGCGTTGAAAATAAACAAGGACGAATAGGTGTTGATGAAGCGCAAGAAATTGTAAAGGACTTAACCTTAAAGTCTTATGAAGGTGGTTTTAAGATAACCATTATTTGGATGGCCGAAAAAATGAACACCGAAGCGGCCAATAAATTGTTGAAATTAATTGAAGAGCCACCCAAAAAAACCATTTTTATTTTAATTGCTGAAGATGAAGAGCAACTTATTAGTACCATCAGGTCCCGTTGCCAAGTTTTACATTTCCCACCATTACCAGAAGATGTTATTACCGAAGGCTTAATAAATAGCTATCAAATTGAAGCGTCTATTGCTGCAAAAATAGCACATCAAGCGCACGGAAATTACAATAAAGCGTGTGATTTGGTATATCATGACAGCGAAGATACCCAATTTGAAACTTGGTTTATTTTCTGGATCCGAAGTGCATTTAAAGCAAAAGGTAACAAAGCGGCCATTCACGATTTAATATCGTGGAGCGAAGATATTGCCAAAACGGGTCGTGAAACACAAAAGCAGTTTTTACAATTTTGTTTGAATTTTTTCCGTCAAGCCATGTTGCTAAATTATGGCGCGGCAGATTTGGTTTTTTTAGAGCCCAAAACAGACGGTTTTAAATTGGAAAATTTTGCCCCTTTTGTTCATGGTAATAATATTCTAGATATCTCAAATGAAATTCAAGATGCTATTTATCATATTGAACGCAATGGAAATGCTAAAATTATTTTAACCGATTTATCTATAAAACTAACCCGTTTATTGCATAAAAAAGCCAGTTAAATTAATAACTGGCTTTTTAATAGTGTAAGTTTCTAAATTTTATTCTGGTTTTTTATAATCTGCGTTTAAGGCGTCTAAAATTTCTTTAGTCAAATCGTTTTTTTCATCACCATACATAACACTTCCAGCTTCATTGCTGCCTAAAATATATGTATAACCGTTTTTCTTACCGTAATCTTTTACGTAATCACGTACTTTTTTAATTAGGGTGTCAATTGTTTGTTGGCTTTCCTCTTGAATTTTACTCTCCTCCAATTGGATACGCTGTTGCAACATTTGTTGTTTCTGCCCTAAAGCTTGATATTCCGCTTGCGCCTGATCCTGCTTCATGCTTTGAGCTTTTAATTGAAACGCTTGAGCTTCCTGCTGAAACGCTTGACCAATACTATCGGTTCTTTTTTCAAAGGCTTCAATTTTAGTTTTGAATTCAGCTTCAATGTCAATTTTTTCTTGGTAGTCATTTACCAAGTCCTTATTATTTACAAAACCAATTTTTTGAGTTTCCGTGTTACAAGACACTGCTGTTAAAAATAATAAGAATATTACGAATGTGTTTTTCATGATGTGATTTTTAATTTTTTTAAATCGGCACAAATGTAATAAAGTAAATAGTTTGTTTTTACAAAAGGTGCAACTTTTACATTATAAACATAAATTATAGCATATTGTTAACCCATAATCAAAATCGATTAAAAACGACTTATTTAAACTATGTTTTAAAATGAGTTGAGATTATTTGAAGCACTTGTTATATGTAACGCTCTAAAACACGCTTATTTCGTCTTAAATTAAGTTTTAAGCCTTTTTTACCACATAAATAAGTGAAGAATAGGCACCAGACCGTTTAGCTGCACGATTGGAACGCCATCCTATTCTAAATGCTTTTAGAAAATTCATGTTTCCTGTTTTATATTTTTCTGAAAGCAGACTCACATAATACGCATCAAAAATCATGGGTTTTGTTTCTACAATTTTCAAACCCTGTTTTTCTATTAATTGCTTCATACCTTTTTCCGAAAAATGCCAAAGATGTCTTGGCACATCATAGGCTGCCCAAAAATTCTGGTAATATTCAGCATCGTAACTATTATAATTAGGAACAGCAATAATTAGGGTTCCGGAATTTCTTAATAGGCTTTTATATGTAATAATCTGTTTTTCTAAGTCTGGTAAATGTTCTAATACATGCCATAGGGTAATAACCTCAAAACTTTCATTTTTCAATTTAAAAAGTTCATGGGCATCATGAACGGCATTATTTGTTTTAGTGTTTGCAATGTTGCGTGCTTCTGCATTAGGTTCAATTCCAGAAATTGTCCAATTGTTTTGCTGTGCTGTTTGCAAAAAATCACCCGTTCCACAACCAATATCTAATAGTGTTTTTTCTGAAGTACTATAAGAATTAATTAATTTCAATTTACGTTTTAGCGCAATGGAACGAATAATGTGATAGGCTTTTTCAAAGAGGTTTCGTTTGGAATCTGTATGCGAAATATAATCATCACTATTATAATAAGCTGGTAAATTTTCTAATTTAGGTTGTGGCGTTGTCACCAAAATTTCAAATTCTGGATGCATTTCTAATTGAAATATTTCATTGGAAACAGAATAATCTTTAACCTGAAAATCTACTTTTTTCGTACTCACCTCTTTTTCTTTTATTATGCTTAATATTTTCTTTTTTCAAGAAAACTATTTAAACGTTCCACGTGGAACATCAAAAAATTAACGTCCTAAATAAACTAATAATACGGAAATATCACTTGGCGAAACACCACTAATTCGAGATGCTTGAGAAATAGTAACTGGTTGTATTTTATTCAATTTACTGCGTGCCTCCATACTCATAGATTGCATGTTTGAATAATCAAAATTCTTTGGAATTTTAATGTTTTCTAACCGCGTTAACTTATCCGCATTGTTCTTTTCCTTGTTAATATATCCAGCATACTTAACTTGAATTTCAGCTTGCTCTATTTCTTCTGTATCTAAATTCTGTTCTACTATATACGCATCAACACTTGCTACTTTACGCATGTCATTTATGGTGATATTAGGTCTAGCAAATATTTTGAACATCTTATCGGATTGAGACATTGGAGCAGAATCATTCGCTTCTAAAATTGGATTTATCTCTTCGGGCTTAACACTCGTTTCTTTGAAAAAATCAACAAACGCTTCCGCCTTACTATGCTTTTCCTCCATACGCTTTAAACGCTTTTCAGAAGCTAAACCTAAATCGAAAGACATAGGAGTTAATCGGATATCCGCATTATCTTGACGCAACAAGGTTCTATATTCTGCGCGGGACGTAAACATTCTATAAGGCTCTTCCGTTCCTTTAGTAATTAAATCGTCCACCAAAACACCTATATAAGCTTCACTTCTAGTCAAAATAAAAGGATCACGTTCTTGCACTTTTAAGCTAGCATTAATTCCTGCCATTAACCCTTGTGAAGCCGCTTCCTCATAACCCGTAGTTCCATTAATTTGACCCGCAAAATATAAACCTTCAACTAACTTGGTTTCTAATGTATGTTGTAATTGTGTTGGTGGAAAATAATCGTATTCAATAGCATATCCTGGACGGAAAAATTTCACATTTTCAAAACCAGCTACAGAACGCAATGCTCTAAATTGAACATCCTCTGGCAAGGATGTTGAGAAGCCATTTACATAATATTCTACGGTATCCCAACCTTCCGGCTCCACAAATAATTGATGTCTATCCTTATCGGCAAATCTATTAATTTTATCTTCAATAGAGGGGCAATATCGCGGTCCTAAACTTTGAATCCGACCGTTAAACATTGGCGATCTATCAAAGCCTTCACGCAGTAAATCATGCACTTCATTACTGGTATATGTTAAATGACACGAGCGTTGTTTAGTTAAGGGTTTTGTAACATCTAAATAGGACAATTTTTCTGGAACCGCATCACCTGGTTGCTCCACCATTTTAGAAAAATCTAACGAACGTCCATCTACTCGAGGAGGTGTTCCCGTTTTCATTCTACCAGATTCAAAACCTAATTGAACAAGCTGTTCAGTAATTCCAGTTGCAGCTCTTTCACCTGCTCGTCCACCACCAAAATTTTTATCGCCAATATGAATTAAACCATTTAAAAAAGTGCCATTTGTTAGCACAACACTTTTAGTTTTTATCTCAATTCCTAATGAGGTTTTTACTCCCACAACTTTATGGTTTTCTACTATTAATCCGGAAACCATTTCTTGATAGAAATCCAAATTTTTTGTTTGCTCCAATATATTCCGCCAGTCTTCAGCAAAACGCATCCGATCACTTTGAACCCTGGGACTCCACATGGCAGGCCCTTTGGATTTGTTAAGCATTTTAAACTGAATAGCTGATGTATCACTAACAATACCACTATAACCACCAAGCGCATCAATTTCACGAACAATTTGCCCTTTAGCAATTCCACCCATAGCAGGGTTACACGACATTTGCGCAATATTTTGCAAATTCATGGTTATTAGAAGCGTTTTACTTCCCATATTGGCAGCAGCAGCAGCGGCCTCGCTACCTGCGTGCCCACCTCCTACTACAATTACATCGTAAACTTCGTTAAACATGTCTACTTGATTTATAAGATTGAATTGTTCCACGTGGAACAATAGATTTATATATTTACTTTAACCTGAAGCTCCAAAGGAATTCCAAAATAAAAGTCTGCAAATATACGATATATTATGAGATATCTTTTAGTAGTTTCAGATAGTGGTTCTCCATACTTCTCATAGCTTCAGACTCGGCTTCCGATTTATCTTTATAACCACAATAATGTAATACACCATGAACCATAACTCGATGCAACTCATCACTAAAAGTAGCCTTGAAATCTTGCGCATTATCAGCTACACGTTCGGTGGAAATATAAATATCACCCTGTATGACATTTCCTACAGTATAATCAAAACTAATCACATCGGTTAAGGTGTCGTGATCAAGATATTCTA
This sequence comes from Bizionia sp. M204, assembly GCF_023205095.1. GTDB lineage: Bacteria > Bacteroidota > Bacteroidia > Flavobacteriales > Flavobacteriaceae > Algorimicrobium > Algorimicrobium hallyeonense. Next base: position 2,819,577 of record NZ_CP046242.1, read on the forward strand.
CATTCAAATTATGTAAATAATCATCATCACAAAAAATATAGTTTATTTCACCCAATTCAAATTTTTCAGAAACTATAACACCTTCAATCCAAGTTTGCAGTATTTGGATATTATCTATTTTAAAATTGTTTTCGTAATTAAAACTAATCATTGGCTTTTTTAAAATACTCTTGAACTTTCTTTTTATAAACTGGTTGCAAAGGTAAACTTTGACGATTTAAAATCTCAATGGTATTGAAATATTGTTTAGCTGTAGGAATTTGATTATTCGTGTTGTTTTGAAATTCCTCACGATTGGTATTCGCCTTCCGCTTTGTATCTTCACCTTGCTCCATGGTTGCATTTTCCATTTTCAGTAATTGATGCTGCAAATTCATCATTTTTTGAAGTGTTTGATTAGTGAAACCTTTATTCAACAAATCCATTTCAACGTCTTCCATCTGCTTTAAAATAGCGTTACCGAGTCCATTTTTCCCCTCTTTAGCTAGTTTATCCTGTAAGGCTTGACGGATTTCTTGCTGCTGCTGATATATTCTAAACAATTCGCCTTTACTAATTTCGCTCCCTTCACCTTCACCCATTTGGTTTCCTTCTTGGCTCCCATTTTGTCCTTCGCTTCCCGGCTTTCCGTCTTGACCATTTTTACCATCTTCACCCGGTTTATCACCTTCCTTTTTACCTTTTTCTCCCTTCTCGCCTTCACCCTCATCTTTAGGTTTTCCTTCTTGGCCTTTCATGCCATCTTGCATTTCCCTATTCAGCTCCTCTTGACTTTTTATAATATCCGGCAATCCTTGCTCTGGTTTACCTCCACTACCAGCACCAGATGATTGCATTTGCATCTGCATCTGATTCATAATATCACTCAAAAAATTAGCTAAATTATTGGCAGCCGTAATGGTGTATTGTTGATTAGCTATACCTTGAAATAATCTATTTTCCGAAAACTGCTCTAGCGATTTATCAATATTAAAAAACACGTCTGAAATTTCCTTATTTACCGATTCTGATAATTTAGGTTGCCGCAAGGATAAAGCAAAAAGACTGTCGTCAACATGTGAAAAATGTTCTTTTAAATCATTTTGTTTCCGCAAATAGGTAGCATATTTATTATGGTTAATTTCAATACCTTTAAACTGTTCCATTAAATTTTCTTGATCAAATGAAAATAAGATAAGGTTATCTAAAATCTGACGTAACATATCCACATCTTCCTGCATCTGCTCGCCTCCTCCAGATTGCATGGCCATTTTCATTTTCTCACCCATTTGTTCCATTTTTTGGGCAGCTTGCTTTTGTTTCTTTTGGGCATTTTGCTGATTTTTTTCAGCGTCTTTATCTTGATTTTGTTCTTCGTTTTCTTCTTTTTCACCTAACTCATCCGAAGCTTCTTGTTGATCTTTTTTAATAGATTCTTCCTGCTTCTCATCACTTGGGACATCCATAGGTTGTTTCAAATCCTGATTATCTTTTTGCAATTCTTCTAAAGCCTTCTGAAAATCTTCAAACTTTTCGTTCAAATTATCTTGCGACTCTTTGGTGTTTTTCTCTTTTGTCTCTTCAGCTAATTTCTCCTGTTCCTCTGCTAATTTTTCGATATCTTGCTGTAGCTTTTCTAATTTTTTAGCCACATAATAACGCTTTGTCAATTCCAATAATTGCTCTAAACTCCGCTTCTGATTTTTATTTTGTTTGGCTAGTTCCTCAAGTTTTTCACTTAATTCTTCCTTATTGATTTTCTCCTGAAGTTTCTCCAACTCTTCCAAAAGTTTCTCATCCTTTTTTAGCTGCTCTTCGTTTTCTTTTAAGCGTTCTTTTAAATCCTCTTTAAAGATATCTTCTTCCTGATTTTCTTTTTGAAATTCCTCTAAATTTTCTTCTAATTTTTTATTGAAATTTTTCATCATGTCTTCCTGTTGCTTCTGACGCTTCAAAAAGTTTTCAAATTTCTTTTTATCATTAAAATTCAATTCGGATTTTTCTTTTTGTGTTTTAGAAAATTCTTCAAGCTCTTTTTCGCGCTCACTCATTTTCTCCAAAGATTTATTTAAATCCTTAATGGTTTCATTTTGTTTTTGCAATTGTTTGTCCTCGGTTTCCGCTTGTGTTAATTTTCTATAACTATAGGTCTTACTTTTAGTGCTTTTAAAATTGTTAATTACATCATTATCAAATACTTGAAAATACAAATCATAACTCACACCTTCAGTAAGCTCCAAATTATTAGGAAAAGCGGTTATAAATTCCCCAATATTCCCATTGGAAATTGGAATAGCTTCTGTTTTACGCTGCTTTTCATCAGCTGATGGATAGTAAACCAATTGCAACTTGCGTAAGCCATAATCATCCGTTGCTTGCCCATAGAAATACATGCTTTGTTGATTTATGCTGTCAATTTCCATTTTCACACGAAGTTCAGGATATTCATCTTTTATAACGTCAATAGAAAAAGCCAAACGTTCATAATCTTTTAAAGAATTATTACTAGTAGATATGGTATAATCCAACGCACTATACACTGTTTTAGTTAGGTTAAAATCACCTTTATTTTTCGTAGCAAACTGTACGGTATCTTCTGCATATAGTTGCACTATTTCAGTAGATTTTGTTTGTAAGTTCCAGGTTACTTTGGTGCCTTGAGGAATAACGGCGTTTCCGGTTCCTGTTAACACCTCGTCCGCTTTATTAATGTAAGATGGATAATCTAAAACCATCTCGAATCCCAAAATTGATGGAACTTCAGAAACTTTTAGCACATAGGGCTTTGAGGTTACCGAATTGGCATTAAGTTGGAATTCTACATCATTTTTTAAGCGACTAAACACAAACTCAAAATCGCCAGCACCTTTTTGCTGCAGAAAATAGGTTTCATTATTATAGGTAATTTTAGCGTTTTCAGGAATCACATTTCCTACGGTTTTCACGTGTAACGTAAAGTCTTTGTTTTCTGTTGTCGTTAAATTTTCATTCACTACAAAAAACTGAAAAGGTGCAGGTGGTTCATAAGCGGTGTTATGGTTAACAACGCGATTATAACTCTCGCTAAACCAACTTATTTGTCCTGATAAAACCGATAATAAAATAATAACAACAGGAATAGCAGCATATTTAGCATAGCGTAAATTCTGCTTGAAATTAATAGCCAATTTAAACGGAATAGGTTGTAATTCTTCAGATTTTTGATTGATACTTGCCAGTAATAATTCAGATTCAACACCTTGCTCTTTCAACTGTAAAACATTCAGCAATTTATCATTAACTTCAGGAAAATGTGTACCGATAATTTTGGAAGCTTGCACGTAATCTATTCCTTTTTTTAGTTTGAATAGTTGCGCTAAAGGCATGGCTATAAATTTGATAAATAAGCCGATTTCAACGGCAACAAAAACCCAGAATAAAATAGTTCTAGACGTGGTATTTAGCCAAAATACATATTCAACAAATAGTGTAAATAGAAAATATAGAAATCCAATAGCAAAAAATAATATGCTACCCTTTATAAGCTCGTTTGTGTAATAACGCCTTACAAAAGCTTCTAATTTCTGAAGAATGATATTAAAATGAGACACGTTTTTTATTGATTTTCTTTTCAACCTACTAAACTACAATTTTTTTTGGTCGATAATAATCTATAATTGATAACATTATGTTAACAAAAGCGTCTTGAAAACAGGGTTTTACACCAATTTGCACCAAATTTGATAAAAACATCCGGTTTTTATAAGTCGCGTTTTAGAAATTATCCGCTTCCCTATCGCTTTATGCTATTTTCTTTGCGGTTTGTTAATTGCTATTCTATCTTTGCGTTATTAAAACAAAAAACATGTCAAAACCCGTACGCGTGCGCTTTGCACCAAGTCCAACAGGACCTTTACATATAGGTGGTGTTCGCACAGCCCTTTTCAACTATTTATTTGCTAAAAAATACAACGGAACCTTTATACTTCGTATTGAAGATACGGATCAAAATCGTTTTGTTGAAGGTGCTGAAAATTATATTGAACAATCTTTAAAATGGTGTGGTATTACGGTTGACGAAGGTGTAAATACTAACGAGAAATTTGGTCCTTATAGACAAAGTGAGCGTAAAGACATTTATAAAAAATATGCAGATCAGTTAATTGCCAATGGCAAAGCCTATTATGCATTTGATGCTGCAGACGATTTAGATGCACATAGAAAAGACCATGAAGCCCAAGGGAAAACTTTTATTTACAATTGGCATAATCGTGAAAAAGGCCGTTTGGTGAACTCGTTGGTCCTTTCTGCTGAAGAAACGCAAGCGAAATTAGATGCTGGTGATGATTATGTAATTCGTTTTTTATCTCCTCAAGATGAAACACTACATTTAACAGATATAATCCGTGGCAATATGACCATAGATACCAATATTTTAGACGATAAAGTATTGTTTAAAAGTGATGGGTTACCAACCTATCATTTAGCGAATATTGTAGACGACCATTTAATGGAAATTTCCCATGTTATTCGTGGTGAAGAATGGTTACCATCTTTGGCATTGCATTACCAATTATACGATGCATTTGGTTGGGAAAAGCCTGAATTTGCACATTTACCATTGATTTTAAAACCAACAGGAAAAGGAAAGTTAAGCAAGCGTGATGGCGATAAACTAGGGTTTCCAGTATTTCCATTAGCTTATAAAGATCATCAAACGGGTGATATATCTCGTGGTTACCGAGAAGATGGTTATTTTCCAGAAGCAGTTGTGAATTTCCTAGCCTTTTTAGGTTGGAATCCAGGAACAGAACAGGAAATTTTTAGCATGGACGAGCTGATTGCTGCCTTCGATTTAAACCGTGTGAATAAAGCAGGAGCCCGTTTTGATCCAGACAAAACCAAATGGTTTAACCACCATTATATGCAAGAACAATATAATGACGATTTAGCCGAAACATTTAAGCAAATTCAACCAGAATTAGCCGAAATTGATGTGAATTACGTGGAACTGGTTGTAGCCCTTATTAAAGAACGTGCGACCTTTGTTACTGATTTTTGGGCATTAAGTCACTTTTTCTTTCAAACACCAACCGATTTAGACGAAAAAGCGGTTAAAAAAGCTTGGAAGGATGATTCTCCTGAACTGATGACGCAAGTCGTTTCAGTTATTGAATCTGTGGAGGATTTCACCGTTGAAAACCTTCAAACCGAACTAAAAGGTTGGATTATTAAAAACGACATAGGTTTTGGTAAAGTCATGATGCCATTACGTTTAGCATTAGTAGGTGCCTTACAAGGACCAGACGTGTTTGATATTATGTATTTAATTGGTAAAGATGAAACCAAACGACGTATTGAGAATTTGGTGAATACGTTGTCTTAATAATTATAAAATGTCACTTCAAAATGATAAGGATTTCTACATTAGATTTCCTTTCATTCTGAAATGACTTTTTTTTATTAAACTTCTTCTAAAACGAAATCATAGCCGTAAACGCCAACATAGATTGGTTTCCTTTAAATTTATTTGGATTTCCTGTTTGGTCTAAATTGTTATCATTTAGCTTATCCAACGTGTTTAAAAATCCGTAAATATATTGGGCTTTTAGTCTAAAATGGCTAAAGCCTGCTGATAATCCAATAGCACCATCCACATTGAAACGGCTGATTTTTTTGATGTCTTTTGCCAAAAGGTTATTGTAATTCGCTATCAAATAATTTTCTTGATTTTGATCATCTAATTCCAGTTCCCCATTATATTGTAACATAGGACCCACATCAATAGTTAAAAAGCTACCGATTAATTTTACATGCATTAATAAAGCTATTTGAGCGGTAAAAACTTTATAATCAATAAATTCTTCATTGGAGAGTAATATAGGCCTTACAGCTATTCCTAAATGGTTTTCAGCGAGTTGAATGCTATAACTCACATTGTACCATTTATGAGGTAAATCGACCGTTGCAGATGCACCAGCCATCCAGCCGTTGCCCTTTTTCGTGGTAAAATTGTCAGTTAAAATATCATATTGGGTAATACCACCGGAAATTCCGATACCATTAACAATTTTGTAGTTTTTAGGCTGCGCAAAACCTATTGTAACAAAACTAATACAAATGGCGACTAATAGAATACCTGATTTTGAGTATAACATGGTTTATGTGTCTGTTTGTAACAAACCTATGAAAAAAATAGGATAAATATTTCTTTTTCTTGATAACCACGTCATTCCGAATAGATTTATTTTCAAATAACAGCTTACCACCAAAATATACATTAAATTAGTAAAACCATTTTAACCTTTAAAAATTACAATATGTTAATATTTGTTCCCTTTATTTTATTTGGACTTTTTGTTTTATTCTCCTCCTTTTTTATGGTGAAGCAACAATCGGCTGCCATAATTGAGCGTTTTGGAAAATTTCACAGTATTCGCCAATCTGGTTTACACATGAAAATTCCTTTGGTAGATAAGGTTGCAGGCCGATTAAGTTTAAAAATTCAACAATTAGATGTTATTATTGAAACCAAAACTTTGGATGATGTCTTTGTAAAACTGAAAGTGTCTGTACAGTATAAAGTAGTAACCGAAAAAGTATATGATGCTTTTTACAAGTTAGATTATCCGCATGAACAAATTACAAGTTATGTGTTTGATGTAGTACGTGCCGAAGTTCCAAAAATGAAATTAGATGATGTTTTTGTTAAAAAAGATGATATCGCTTTAGCTGTAAAAGCAGAATTAAATGATGCTATGATGGATTATGGTTTTGATATTATTAGAACTTTAGTAACGGATATTGATCCAGATCCACAAGTAAAAATAGCTATGAACCGTATTAATGCAGCCGATAGGGAAAAAACAGCTGCCCAATATGAAGGTGATGCTCAACGTATTTTAATTGTTGAAAAAGCCAAAGCAGAAGCTGAAAGTAAACGATTACAAGGTCAAGGTATTGCAGATCAACGCCGTGAAATAGCACGCGGTTTGGAGGAATCTGTTGATGTGTTAAATCGTGTAGGTATTAATAGTCAAGAAGCATCAGCATTGATAGTTGTAACCCAACATTATGATACCTTGCAAGCCATAGGTAGTGAAACGAACAGTAATTTAATTTTACTTCCAAATTCACCACAAGCAGGTAGCCAAATGCTAAATGATATGGTAGCGAGTTTTACGGCTAGTAACCAAATTGGCGAAGCCATGAAAAACAATAAAAAAAATAAGGAATAAGGTCTTCAAAAATTGATTAAATTCCTTAATTAAGAGGAACATATTGCCATTAAAACTTCAGATTGAAAACTTCAGAATTACAAAATTCAATCGGCCTTATGTTCCTCTTTATATTTCTTGATAATATCCTTCAAACTTTCCAAATAGTTTTCTAAATCCTTAACATCAATATCTGGGTTTTGTTGATCTGGAATGGTCATAGGCATTTCATCTAAATGCTCATAAACTTCTGGGTAGTTGGTTTCAATATTCCGCGTTACAGTCGCAATTTCCGTCAGTAAATCTTTTGCTTTTTTCATAATTCTTATATTTGATTAGAGTGGATATAAGGTATTATAATATACATAAATAACAAAAGAAATTCTGTTAGCTATTTGTTAATTTGACTTAAAGGGATGACGTTCTTCCCATATTTTAGACGGATTCATCAGCCTGAAAATATATTTAAGTATCCCATTCATAAACCAATTAGTATGTTTTAAATACATAACCATATCTTTCGGTTTTGCACCAATAGAACTTTTTATTTCCATAGCAGTTCTGGCATAAACAATCGTTTTAAATTGATTATTAATACCAAATTGCGCCATATCATACAACATATTTAAATATAACTGATGCTTATATTGATACTCGGAATCATAGCCTAAAAAGTAGGTTTCCAAGTATTTATTATTTAGAATGAGCGTGTAAAATCCAACCAATTCATTTTTATTAAAATATCCAAACACTTTAAAGTTTGCACCTAATTGTTTTTTGAAGGTATAAAAATGATTTTCTGGTAAAATGAAGCTATTTATTTTAGCGTTTCTAGCAACGTTTTTATACAATTTGTAGAGTGTTTCCGATTGGTTAAAAATCGCCGTTACATCCAATTCCTTGGTGATAATAGATTCAGATTTTTTTCTAGCTGATTTATAACGGTCTCGATATTTTTTGTTTAATTCAGAAATATAATCCTCAAAATGCACCCAATGTTCAGGAAGGTTCAAAACCATATTTGGTTGTACAACTATGTGATGGAAACCTGATGTATTTAGTGCGTTTTTAGTTTGCAGAATGGTATCTGTTAGGAAATAATCTTTTAATAAAACAGCTCTAATATTTTTATTAAAAACAGTCTTAATTTTACGTTTTAGCACATCAACAGCTTTTAATAATGTAGACATAAATTCCTCATTTGTTATGGCATTGGACTTAAAATAGATGCCATGCTGTCCTGTATGTGTTAAATTCCCGACTACCAATATATTTCCTTTTAAAACCTTTGAAACCTGATTTTTAAAACGCTCTTGAAAACACGAATCATCATGATTTCTGAACATGTCATTAAGGTATAATTTAACGCGTTGCATTACGGCAATTCCTACTAATTCCTGTTCTAGATAAAATCCAAAATAATAAAGCGTAATATTTTTTGGAGCAGCTTCTTCCAAAGCTTTTAAATATGTTGTTTGCAGAAAAATATCATGTACAACCAAGGCATCCCAAGCTCGTGGTAAATCAATTGCAGATGTAAATAGTTTTGTTTCTATCAAAGTATCATGAAAAAAGACTGATTTGGTCAATCAGTCTTTAAAGTTATATAATCATTACAAATTAATTCCAGGCACAAACAATACCTCCCATTATGGTTAAACTGATTATCCAATACCCACTATTAATGAAAATGTATTTCCAACTTTTACGTTCAAATAAGGCCGTTATAGCCAAAATAGGAAATACGAATAACACGCCAGCCATACAACCGTGTAACGCACCATGTTTAAAAGTTCTAAATGCTAAACCATAATCGTTCATAAAAGCTGTGTATGATGGTAAAGCTTCCGAAACGTTGCCGCCAATCATGCCTAAAGCTCCTGTTTGATGAATGGTTAAAAATTGTAAAATAAAAGCAATTAAAATTGAAAATAGAAGGGTGAGAACAAAAATTACAAACATGTTTCCATCTTTTAAAGTTTCCGAAGTTTAACCAGATTCACGCATCCAAGCGTTTCCAAATGTTTTAGGGTTGTACCAAAAAAAACCCACAATTAACGGAACCAAAGCCGCCACCAAAATGGCCAAAAAATTAATATCCATGGTTAGGTATTTAAAAATTAGTGTTTTAAAGATAAATGAAAATTATGATTTATATTTTTCACTTGATAAAAATTAAAAAAAAACCTTGAAACAATTCATGTTTCAAGGTTTTAAATATTACGTTGTTGTCGTGGTTATAACGCTTTTGCCTCAGCCACCAACAAGTCATTTTTGTCATCTAAAGCTTTAGCTATAAAATCATTGATTTCTGAATTTCGTTCTAATCCATTATTCAGTAATACACCTAAGGTTATCATGGTAATAATTCGCGTTCCTACCTTTTTTGCAGACGTGCCAAACAAGGGTTCAACATCACTATAGCTTACATTTTGCGCCAATTCCTGAATTTCAGATTTTGCTTTTACGCGTTCGTCATCTTTCATTCTATCATACTTTTTCCCGTATGATTTTATCTGCTCAATAGCTGGTCTATTAGATTGTTGGTTTTGTTTTTTTGCTGGCTGATTTTCATTATTTTTAGGAGCTTGTTTTGCCCAAGTATCTCGTAATCCAACCGTTTTATTGAATACTAATTTTTCAGAGGTACTATCATCATCCACATTAAAATAACCCAAACGTTGAAATTGGAACCGCTCTCCTACTTTCGCTTCTAACAAACTTGGTTCTACAAAAGCATCAATTATTTTTAAAGATTCTGGATTTATAAATTCCATAAAATCTTTATCGGCATGGCTATCTGGAGCTTCATCTAAAAACAATCTATCATACTCGCGAACTTCTGCTTTAATAGCATGCTTTATAGACACCCAATGCAAGGTTCCTTTTACTTTTTTCTCGGTATCTTCAGAATAGGTAGCATGAATTTCTGTAACGTTTCCATCAGCATCTTTCACTACACCTTCTGCTTTGATGATGTAGGCATTTTTCAAGCGGACTTCACCGCCTAATTTCAATCGGAAAAATTTACTACTTGCTTCTTCTTTAAAATCGTCTTTTTCAATATATAACTCACGCGAAAAAGGTACTTTTCTAAAACCTGCCGATTCATCTTCCTGATTATTTTCAGCTTCCAACCACTCCTCTTGTCCTTCAGGATAATTGGTAATGACTAATTTAACTGGATCTAAAACAGCCATCACACGCGGTGCCGTTTTATTTAAATCCTCACGAATACAGAATTCTAAAAGCGATACATCAATAACGTTATCACGTTTGGCTACACCTACTTTATCAATAAACTGTCTGATGGAATCTGGTGTGTAACCACGACGACGCAACCCTGAAATGGTTGGCATTCGTGGATCGTCCCAACCGCTTACAACACCTTGCTCAACCAATTTTAGCAACTTACGTTTACTCATAATGGTATAACTTAAATTCAAACGGGCAAATTCACGTTGTTTAGGAAGCATTGGTAAGGCTTCTGGCTGGTATTTATACACTTGCTCCTTGAACCAGTCGTAAAGCTCTCTATGCGGCTTAAATTCAAGGGAGCATAAAGAATGTGAAATTTGTTCCATATAATCACTTTCACCATGGGTCCAGTCGTACATAGGATAAATACACCAATCATTTCCTGTCCTGTGATGTGATTTTTTTAAAATACGGTACATCAACGGATCACGCATTAACATATTAGGATGTTGCATATCAATTTTTGCACGCAATACATGAGAACCTTCTGGAAATTCTCCAGCTTTCATGCGCTGAAATAAATCCAAATTTTCTTCAATACTCCGGTTTCGGTATGGACCATCAACACCAGGTTGCGTTGGCGTACCTTTCTGTTCAGCCATAGCTTCGCTGGATTGCGAATCTACATAAGCTTTTCCTTCTTTGATTAACGCTACTGCCCAATCATATAACTGCTGAAAATAATCAGATGAATACAATTCATTAGCCCATTGATAGCCTAACCATGCAATATCACGTTTTATAGCATCTACATATTCCTGCTCTTCTTTGGCGGGATTGGTATCATCAAAACGTAAGTTTACAGGTGCTTGGTATTTTTCACCCAAGCCAAAACTAATACCAATAGCTTTGGTGTGACCAATATGTAAATAACCATTCGGTTCTGGTGGAAAACGGAAGCGAAGTGCTTCTTTTTCCAATCCATTCCTTAAATCTTCTTCTATAATATGCTCAATAAAATTGAGTGATTTTGTTTCTTCAGACATACGCTGTTCTCTATTGGAAATATGAAGCACAAAATTAGTTAATTTTAGACTAATTGTAACATTTGAATGATTTTTCATACCTATAATTAAAACTTATACCATGCAACATAGAAATTACGAATGTCCAAAATGCCATAATCGGACTTACGATATGGATCAAATGCAGGCAACGGGCGGTTTGTTTACAAAACTTTTTAACATCCAGAATAAAAAATTTACCTCTGTAACATGTGAAAAATGTACATATACCGAATTTTATAAATCTAAAACTAGTAGCATTAGCAATATCTTTGACTTCTTTACAAATTAAATGACTTTACACTATTAATTTCTTTCAGAATTTCTCTTGCAGTCATGTTCTGAATAGTATTTTTGCAATATGGGAACAATTAAAGTTGAAAATATTCGGGTATTTGCCAATCATGGTTGCTTAAAAGAAGAAACCAAAATTGGTAGCGATTACCGTGTGGATTTAGAAATAAAAGCCAATTTACAAACATCAGCCAAAACAGATTTACTTCAAGATACGGTTGATTATGTGTTTCTAAATAAGGTGATTCGGGAAGAAATGGCACAACCTTCTTACTTATTAGAAACGGTGGCCAAACGTATTTTAAATCGTATTTTTAAAGAAGATATTATGGTTAGCAAAGCCACGGTTTGGGTCAGTAAAATTAACCCACCTATTGGAGGCGATGTGGAAATGGTAACTATAAAAATGAGTGACAAGCGAAAAAAGCAAAAGTAAATAGCGAAACACTTATATTTTTTTTACATTTGTGCTCTCTTAAAAAAGAGATTCCTGCGTTTGTAGGAATAAATAGGGTGTCGTGGCCGAGTGGCTAGGCAGTGGTCTGCAACACCATCTACAGCGGTTCGAATCCGCTCGACACCTCTAAAAAGAGTCACTTAATTAAGTGACTCTTTTTTTTTATTTTTTTTAAATACAGTAAAATGAAAAATGTCATTATTTTATTTTTAACGTTCGTATTATTTTCATGTTCGAGTAACAATGATTCTTTGGAAGAAAATACTAATGTTAATCCATGGAACCCAACAGGTGTTGTAAGATATGAGGATATTGCAGCAGTAAGATGGTATTACAATAAAGAAGAATTTATTTTAGAAGATGGCACTTTAGTAGCGTTTTCGCCAAGTCCATGCAAAAAAGCATCATCATTTTATTTGGGTACGAATTTTATTGCTTCAATAATCTCTAAAATAGACGACGGTAATGGTGTTTGTATCGGTGATGGAATTGATTCTCATTATTCCATATATGAGCTTGGTAATGGTATTTTTGATATCACATATCGGAACGAGGTTGGTAATTATAGTGAAAACCAATATGAGTTGTTTAAAATTTTTGATGAGAATTATACATATTATGGTTCTGAAAATAATGACAATTTACTAATATGGGTTGATGATGATATAGATGAAGTATATAATAATCAACAAATTATTACTAAAAAAATGTATTTTACGAGATGGAATAATTAGATTAAATTCTAAACCTTATTTCATCCAACTTAAGTTAGAGGCTTTTTTAATATTCTTGATACAAAATGTTTGAAATAAGCCATTTCACTCTTTCCATTCGACAGACAGGTGAACTGATTTTAGGTCTGATACAAACAAAGTGCATCCAAAAGCATTACTTCGTTTTCACTTCACAAATGCAGCGAAAACCTGTGTAGGTATTTGGTAATATAATTTGAGTTTCAGATTTCCAATTCTCACCAAAAAATAAATCATCTTGAGTTATTTCAGAAATATTATAGGTCACGAACTTCTTTTTTGGATGTTTTTTACTTTTCAATTCTAATTAACCTGAACTGCTATTCCGACTTAAAAATTTCAATATTATCAAGCTTATGCTTTAAACGTTCTTTTTCTTTCGGAAAAAACCCCTGTAGAAGCAGTAAAATACCAAAACCCATAATGACTAGCGATACAATCTTCTTTGTTTTAAAAATGCGTCTGGGTGTGAGTTTGTTTTTAAGCGTTTTTGCCGCCAATATTTTAAGTAAATCCACAATAAAATAAACAACCAAAATAGTTCCTAAAAACACAAATAAACCTTGTTCGGTTTCTGTTAGCGAGTTCCCTATTACAATAAAACCTAACCAACCCAATAATACACCAATATTGATAAAATTGAGTAAAAACCCTTTAATAAAGAGCTTTCCGAAGTTCTTTTTTAATTCAACTGTATGAAATTCGCGCACAATATCCCGAAAGGATTTGGCGGTTTTTGTAAAGGATATAAAACCGTAGACAGCCAACAAAACACCTCCAAAAATGAGGAAGTTTGGATCGTCTTTAATTTTATCAAGAAGTTTAGTGGTACTGTAATATGCTACCACTATAAATAAAATATCAGCTAGAATAACACCAAAATCAAATATTAAAGCACTTTTAATACCTTTAGTAGCACTGGTTTCTAGAAGAACAAAAAACACAGGGCCAATGGTAAAAGATAATAGTATTCCGAAAGGAATAGCTGCTAAAATATCGTCAGTCATAAATTTTAAAAAGCAATTTCTACAAATTTATGAAAATCCTAGGTATTAATCCTTACGAATTATTTTTCCGCCAAAAACAGTATTTTCTTCAACCAATTTTGGATTTCCATATATATACACGCTACCTCCAGCACGTACTTTGGCCTCTACTTTTTCAGACGCTTTAACATGAACTTCACCAGCCGCTCGGATAACCACTTTTGCTGTTTCACTTTCTAATTCCTTTCCAAGAAAAGAACCACCTGTTGATACATCGATATCCTGATTTTTAGTGTGTCCACTAACGCGTATAACACCACCCGTTGTGGCTTTAACTTCTAGAAAGGTAATATCTTGAACCATGAGTTTTATGCTGCCACCTTCTTGCGCATTTAATTCAATTTCAAACTGGTTAAAAACCTCATTAGAACCTACAAAGGCACCTTCATTTACATCAATTAAATCAATTTGTTTGTAGTATAATTCAACAGTTGTTTCGTCTCCATCAAACAGTTTTTCTAGAGACATTTTCACTTTTAGTTTACCATTTTTGTTAACAATAACAACATCTTCCGTATTTTTTCCTGTGATGATAATTTTATTTTCATCCGATTTTATTAAGGCGACTTCTATCCTATCGTAAACTTTAAGTTCATTAAAATCGCCTAGCATTTTTTCAGTTTGTGCTGGACTTATTTGGGTTGTTGATACGATTAGAACGAGTGCAAAAAGAAATTTTTTCATGGTCATTGAGGATTATTTTATATTAAAAATACACGTTGCAAAAACTATTCCTGATGTTTTCCTATTAGGTAAAAATCTAAATGTTTTTTAACTAAATCTGTATTTTTAACTTTAACAACGACCTCATCACCCAATTGGTACATGGTTTTAGAATTTTTTCCAATTAATGCATAATGATCTTCATCAAATTGGTAATGATCGTCTTTCATATCACGAACACTCACCATGCCTTCACATTTATTTTCAATAATTTCTATATAAATTCCCCAATCGGTTACACCTGAAATAACACCTACAAAATTTTCATCTTTATGGTCTTCCATAAAGCGAATTTGCATGTATTTAATAGAGTCACGTTCCGCTTTTGTGGCTAAATTTTCCATATTGCTGGAATGGTTACATTTATCTTCATAAATATCCGCGTTAGCAGATGGTTGACCATCTAAATACAGTTGTAATAATCGGTGTGCCATAACATCTGGATACCGACGAATTGGTGATGTAAAGTGACTGTAATAATCAAAAGCTAAACCGTAATGACCAATGTTGTGTGTGGTATATTCGGCTTTACTCATAGTTCGTATGGTTAAGGTATCAACTAAGTTCTGCTCTTTTTTACCGTTTACACTACTTAATAAATTATTTAAAGATGATGCTGTGGTTTTTTTATCCTTGAAATTCAATTTATAACCAAAACGACTTACTACATTTTGCAGTGCGGCCAGTTTACTGTCATCTGGTTCATCATGAACACGATAAATGAAGTTTTTTTTCTGTTTACCAACAAATTCCGAAACTTTTCGGTTTGCTAATAACATAAATTCTTCAATCATTTTGTTGGCATCTTTTGATGTTTTAAAGAATACCCCAACCGGATTTGCATCTTGATCCAAATTGAATTTTACTTCCACTTTATCAAACGAAATAGCGCCTGAACGCATCCGTTTTGAACGCATTTTTTTAGCAAAAGCATCCATTTTTAAAACGGCTTGAGCTATTTCTAGCGTTGTTTGATATTCCTTTCCTGAGATGGCTACATCTGCAGGTATGGTTGTATCTATTTTTTTAGGATTATTGGATACATCGTCTGCGCTCATGGCGTCATTATGCTCAATGATAGCTTGAGCTTCTTCGTAAGCAAAACGTGCATCTGAATAAGTAACGGTTCTACCAAACCATTCGTGTACCACTTCGGCTTTATCATTCATTTTAAAAACAGCCGAAAAGGTATATTTCTCTTCATTAGGACGTAATGAACAGGCATTATTTGATAGTACTTCTGGTAACATAGGTACCACGCGATCTACTAAATAAACCGATGTTGCACGCTCATAAGCTTCATCATCTAAAATGGTTCCAGGTTGTAAGTAATGCGACACATCTGCAATGTGAATTCCTATTTCATAAAGTCCATTGTCTAACACTTTAAATGATAGAGCATCATCAAAATCCTTGGCATCTTTTGGGTCAATGGTAAAGGTTAAATCCTCACGCATATCCCGACGTTTAGCAATTTCTTCTTTCGTAATTGATGTATCAATTTTATTAGCAAAATCATCTACTTCTTTCGGAAATTCTAATGGCAACCCATATTCCGCTAAAATAGCATGAATTTCGGTATTGTGTTCACCTGGTCTTCCTAAAACTTCTATAACTTTTCCGTTAGGAGAATCGGCTTTTTCTGGCCATTCTTCTAATGAAACTAATACTTTATCGCCATCTTTAGCTTTCATGGTTTTGTTGATTGGTACAAAAATATCTGTGTACATTTTGTTACTATCAACTACCACAAAGGCGTAGTTTTTATTCAGTTGAATAACACCAACATATTCCGTTTTAGCCCGTTTTATAATTTGGGTAATTTCGCCTTCACGCTTACCACCTTTTAATCGTTTATACGCGTAGAATTCCACCTCATCGCCATGAAGGGCTTTATTCATATTGTTTGAAGCAATGTATACATCATCTTCAAAATCGTCTGAAATAATATAACCAGCACCTCTGGATGCCATATCCACACGACCAGTATGGTACTCAGTAGAAATTATGGCTTTAAATTTTCCACGTTCTACTTCTTCAATCTCTTGTTTTGCTTTAAGTTGTTGAAGTTTTTTTATAATCTGATTGCGGCTACTAGCATCGTTAACGCCAATTTTAGCAGCAATTTGTTTATAGTTAAAGGATTGGTTTCTGTCTTTTTTTAATATACTTAAGATTGTATTTGTCAAATTGGAAATCTTATTATTTGAAGGTTTCCTGTGTTTCTTTTTTGTCATTTAAATTGTAATCGTTTTATTCCTTTGAATCTTGATAACTATTGGAAAGGAATCTTATAGTTTTATAAAAATAATACATTTAAGGAAGAGATTAACGCTTTCACTTTAATTATTAATAGTGAATAGGTTACTAAAAGTATTAAGTTGATGCAAAGCTACGGTTTTAATATTAAATGGAAATTTAGATTGTTTTATTTAATATATAAATAACATACCTATTTTAAATATGCTTCTTAAATCTTTTATAAATCAGTAAAATTTTAAAAAAAGTAGTTATCCACATATATATAGATAATCATCTTTTTCTTTTAAATTTTTAAAAAAATAATAATGGTTATTATAGTGTGTTAATAGAGGTATAACTTTATGCAATTTTATTTTGATTACACGTAGTTTACAATTTATTGATACGTAGTTAACAGTTTATATAACCTTAAAGCATTCATTTTTAGATGAATTTTAAAAGCTATTAACAACTGTTAATAACCTATGTTAATAGTAAAAAGCTGACAAGTATTTTACATTTTGGTGTTTATAAAGATCTGTTGCTTGTCTTAAAACTTGTCCAAAAAAAGTAGCTAACTTTTTTGGTTTATTGGGTTGGGTTTTCACTTGAAAAAATTAATTGACTTTTAAAAATTTACCTATTAGAATTTAATGAACACTTATTAACAAGTTATGAGTTACTAAACCGGTACTTATTAATAATTTCTTGTATTAGGCAAGTAAATAATTTAAGAGTCTTGCAATCAATTAGTTATATTTTTATATATTTATACTATAAGAAATTCTCCCTCACACTAATTTCTTTATCAAGTTAAAATAGCATTATAAATTTTTACAAACGTTTTAATCCATTTTAAAATGAAAAAATGCTACACCTATTTTTTAACCACGTCTCTTTTTTTACTTTTTAGTCCATTGGTCCTGGCACAATATACCAGTATTCCAGATGCTGAATTTGAACAATTATTAATAACCGAATCTATTGATAGCGAAGGCATATTAGATGGTCAAGTTTTAAGTAGTGATTTAACTCCTGTAACAACTTTAGATATTGGAAACTCCTCGATTACGGACTTAACTGGTATTCAAGCTTTTTCCTCGCTTATAACTTTAGAAGCTATAAATTTAAATGGTTTAATCAATTTAGATGTTTCGGGATTAGCTAGTTTAGAAAGTATCAACCTCTGGTTATCTATTACCGTAAATGCATTAAATGTAACAGACTGTAGTAATTTAAAAAATTTGAATATTGCTTTTACGAGAATTTCCACATTAGATTTAAGCACTAATCCATTATTAGAAACAATAGATTTTGAGAGAAATATGTCATTATTAGATTTGGATGTAAGCGGAAAGACGAATCTTACTTTTTTATATGGAAGAGAATCTAGTATTCAAACATTAAATATTACGGGTTGTTCTGCTTTATCTTTTATTAATATTAATGAAACAACAATCAATTCATTAGATTTAAGTGGAAATACAGCTATTACCAGTTTAGGTTTTTATAGAACGGGTTTAAGAACTGTTAATTTAGCTAACTGTACTAATTTGACGTCTTTAGATTTTACTTGGAATAATTATATAAACAGTATAAATTTAACTAATTGTACGAGTGTTACTGATTTAAGTTTCAGAGACAGTTCTACTATATCGGAATTAGTCACGGATGATTTAATAAATTTAGAATCCTTAACATTCCTTAATTCAGGCGTTCCAAGTTTGGATTTACGTAATAACTCCAATTTAACGACATTAAGCTTTACTGATTCTAATATTGCATATCTTGATATAAGAAATGGAAATAACACCAATTTAGATTTATCTATTTACTATACCAATTTAAATTGTATTAGTGTAGACGATGTAGATTATGCAACCAACAATTGGCCCGATGTTGTAGATGATGTCGTTTACAGTACAGACTGCTCTACATTAAGTTTAAATGAAATTCAAACTGAATCTTTAAAATTATACCCTAATCCGAGTTCAGAATTTTTACAAATATCAGGTTTACAGCAAAATGTAAATTATAGTATTTTAGATTTTCAAGGCAAACAAATGCAATCTGGAACGCTTATACCTCAAGAAAATATTCCAATTAACTCATTACAATCAGGACTTTATTTTTTGAGAATAGATTCTGGTACCAACTTTAAATTCATTAAAAAATAACGGATATACTCAAACTATCTAAACTTAAAGATATCGGTTTATTTTTTTACCTTTAACGAGATTCTAAACGTTAAAAAAAATGAAAATATCTATAGGAAACGATCACGCAGGAACCGATTATAAACTAGCTGTTGTAAAGCATTTAGAAGCACAAGGCCATCAGGTTACTAACTACGGAACCAATTCTAATGACAGTGTAGATTATCCAGATTATGTCCATCCCGTTGCTAAAGATGTTGAAAATAAAAAAGCTGATTTTGGAATTATTATCTGTGGCTCTGGAAATGGCGCTAACATGACAGCTAACAAACATCAAGGTGTAAGGTCAGCATTATGTTGGACCAAAGAAATTACAGCATTAGCCAGACAACATAACGATGCCAATATTTTAAGTATTCCAGCACGTTATACTGCAGTTCAGCAAGCCATACAAATGGTAGATACGTTTTTAGAAACGGCTTTTGAAGGTGGCAGACACCAAAATCGCGTAGATAAAATTCCAACATCTTGCTAGTACCAATTTAAAATTGGCATAAAATGGGTCACGCGCATGCACACAATCACCAACATCCTGATTTAAGAGGTAGAAATTTATTGATTTCTATTTTTCTAAACATCCTTATTACCATAGCCCAAATTATTGGTGGTTTGGTATCTGGAAGTTTATCATTGTTAAGTGATGCGCTGCATAATTTTAGCGATGTTATTTCATTAATTATTAGTTACGTCGCTTCCAAACTTTCCAAGCAAAAAGCCTCGGCAAGTAGAACATTTGGTTTTAAACGTGCCGAAATTTTAGCCGCTTTTATAAATGCATCTACACTGGTAATTGTAGCTGTCATTTTAATAATTGAAGCTGTAAAACACTTTTTTGATCCACAGGAAATTGAATCGTCTCTTGTAATTTGGTTATCTATTGTTGCTATTTTAGGCAATGGTTTTTCGGTGTTATTACTTAAAAAGGATTCCAAATCAAACCTTAATATGCGTTCGGCTTATTTGCATCTTATTACAGATATGCTGGCAAGTGTGGCCGTTTTAATTGGTGGATTATTAATGAAATATTACCAGTTATTCTGGGTAGATAGTGTATTAACTTTTTTAATTGCCGTGTATTTAATTTGGGTTGGTTGGGATTTATTAAAAACATCCACCAAAATGATTATGCTTTTTACACCAGATCATATCAACATTCAAGAGGTGGTAAAAACAGTTAATCAGATACCAAAAGTGAAAAAATTACACCATGTTCATATTTGGAATTTAAGTGATGATGAATTGCATTTGGAAGCACATTTAGATTTATATGAAGATATATCCATAACCGAATTTGATAGCTTGTTAATAACCATAGAACAAGTTTTGCATGACGAGTTTAATATTAATCATGTTACCATTCAACCGGAATATGATAAAGCCGACCCTAAAGAAATAATTGTCCAAGATTAAATCGCTTTTTGTAATAGTTAGTTTTGTTAAAGTTATTTAAATGGAAATTACAAGTAATCCATTAATTATCACCAGAAAATCCTTTTAACGATGTTAGAAATTAAGACCAAAACATTTCAAGAATTAACACGTGATGAATTGTATCAATTACTGCAATTACGCAGTGAAGTATTTGTTGTAGAACAAGATTGTGTTTATCAAGATATTGATGGAAAAGATGATAAAGCTTTACATGTTTTAGGTTTTAAAAATAATAAAGTAGTTGCGTATACGCGTATTTTTAAACCTGGTTTTTATTTTGATGAAGCTAGTATTGGTCGTGTGGTGGTTAAAAATTCCGAACGCAAAAACCAATATGGGTACGCTATTATGAAAGCATCTATAAGTGCCATTAAAAACATCTATAACGAAACCACTATTAAAATTTCCGCACAAACGTATTTAAAAACATTCTATACTAATTTAGGATTTCAGGAAGTTGGCAAGGGGTATTTAGAAGATGGCATTCCGCATATTGGAATGGTTAAAAATTAATTTTTCCCGCCAACATAAGTCAATAATATTTCCACACGTCTGTCAAATTTTGCTTCACCACCTAAAGGAAATCTACCACGCATACCTACGTATTTCATGCGCTTTTTATCCACACCTTTTCGTGCTAAATAATCGTAAATATATTTAGCTCTGGTAACCGATAAATTCTGCTTATTGGTTGCTCTATCAACAGCATCACGACGATTTTGTGTACAACACACATGACCTTGAATGGTAAAATAAATATCGTCGCGTTCTAAAAGTGTTTCAGCAATTTTTTCTAATGTTTTTTTAGATTCCGGAAGTAGATAACTATAGCCTGTTTTAAATAAAATATTTTCTAATAAAAATTTATCTCCAGCTTTTACATCGCCTTTTATGGCTTCAGAAAAATCCTTTTTTTTAGGTTTTACTAATTCGGCTTCTGTTCTTGGGGGCGAATAGGGTTTTACACGAATTTCAACTTTGCGGTTTAAGCCACGAATTTTGGCGACATTTTCTTCATCTAAAACTTTTAGTAATACTTCGCCTTTGCCATCTACATTGGTAATTTTAGATTCATCAAACTCATTATTCGAAAAAATGGTTTTAATAGAATTGGCTCGATATTGCGAGAGTTTTAAATTATAAGAATCACTCCCCGTATCATCGGTAAAACCGTAAATGGAAATTTTTTCAATATCTAGAGATTCTATTTCGGAAAGGAATAATAGCAACCTACTTTCTTCCGTTGGTAATACCACATATTCATCCGTTTCAAAAAACACAATATGCCTGCGCTCTTCTTGCGAAAAAAGCCAGTTGAAACCAATAAAAAATAGGATGACTATTCTTGTTTTCATTACTAAAAGGGCATATAAATTTCAATATATTTAAATTATTTTAAATAACCATTATAAGTACTTGGATTCGATAATATATTGGCTGCTTTTTTAATTTCTAAATTATGAACTTTATAATAATCATACAAACCTTCACGATACACGTATCGCTTAACAATTTCATCTGTTAAAAGGGTTAATAAATCTGCTTTATTCTCATCAATAGCAAGTGCTTTGGAGTTATTTAAATTACTAATTAATGTGTTATAATCTTTTTGAATGTTATCATCTAGTTGTTCCTTTTCAGCACTTTTTAAGACCTCTTCCAAGGCTTTTTCGGTTTCGGTAACATAGGTGAAATTATTCGTGTTTAAATAGCTTTTAAAATCATTAAAATCCGCGTTGGATAATTCAAAATCAGTAACATTCAAATTTGGATGCTTGTAATAATAATCCGTTGCATAATCGAATATTAAAAAGTCGTTTTGAATAGCATTTGTAATGGCGGAATTTTCAATAACATTTAAGGTTTCATCCGGTAAAACACCACCACCATCAAAAACCTTACGGCCGTTTTTAGTTTTAAACTCGTTGTAATTATCTTTTTCGATACGTACAGCATTGTTATTATCATCACGATGCCAATAATCTAATGCTTGAATACAACGCCCAGAAGGCGTGTAATAACGCGAAATGGTAATTTTAAGTTGTGTACCATAAGACAAGGGCTTTGGTCGTTGTACAAGGCCTTTTCCAAAACTTCTAGAACCCACAATTACAGCACGATCTAAATCTTGTAAGGAACCTGAAACAATCTCACTAGCTGATGCGCTTCCCCCATTAATAAGAACCACTAATGGAATTTCCGTATCAATTGGCTCTTTTTGGGTGTAATATTCACGATTATATTTTTTGACTTTAGATTTAGTTGTTACAACCAATTGCCCTTTAGGGATAAATAGATTTACCACATTTACAGCTTCCAATAATAAACCGCCAGGATTGCCACGTAAATCTAAAATAACACGTTCGGCACCTTGTGCTTTTAAATCACGCAAGGCATAACCTGTTTGTTGGGAGGCTTTATTATTAAATTTATTTAAAACAATATAGCCTGTTTTATCATCCACCATAGAAAAATGAGGAACCGCATCAATTTCAATTTCCGACCGGGTAATTTTTGTAGTAAACTCCTTGCCTTGACGTAAGTAGGTAACATTTACTTGAGAACCGTTGGTGCCTTTTAGCAAATCGCCAGCGTCATCTTTATAATTGGCAATGACGGTGTTTTCTATTTTTATAATTTCATCACCAGCTTTTAAACCGGCTTTATCTGCCGGATAATCTTTATATGGTTCAATAATAACTAGTTTGTCTTTCATGGTGCGCACATTGGCACCAATTCCGGTATAATCACCAGTACGTCTTATTTTTTCAGCTTCTACATCTTGTTCATTGTAAAATTGGGTATAAGGATCTAAATCTTTCAGCATGCTTTTAATGGCAGTATCCATTAATTCAGCAGGATTGGTTTCATCCACATAATTCATATTAATTTCTTTATATAAGGTGGTGAAGATTTCAATTTGCTTTGCTATTTCAAAAAAATCGTTTTGAAAAGCCGAACCTGTTATGAAAACAGTGAGCGCGAAAAAGGGGATAAGGATGCGCTTTTTAAGTAATTTTTTCATTGCTAGTTTCTTTAAACGTGGTGTTTGTAAACTTTTTAAATAGTTTATTCATGGACTGCTCCACCTGAATATACGTTGGTTTACTGCTACCAATGTACAAAATCATAAACGCATAAGATGTTGTAATGTTGTTAAAATATGTGGTTTTGTTTAATCTATATGCTTCACGCATCAAGCGTTTAATGCGGATCCTATCCACTGCTTTTTTAAAGTATTTTTTGGATACGGAAACGCCTGTTTTTATTGGAGTATCTGCATCATCGGGCGAAGTTTCCATATAAACCATACGAAATGGATACGCAGAAACCGATTGCCCTTTGGTAAAGAGTTTATCTATCAGTTTTTTACTTTTTAATTTTTCGTGTTTGTTGTAGGTTCTATCCATGCCGTTTCAAAGGTACAAAGTAAGCATAAAAAAAAGCTGCTTTTAATAAAAAAGCAGCTTTTTGAATACTTTAAAAAAAATTATTTCTCCAGTTTATTATTCTCACGATTAACATCTGCAACCCATTGTTTTGGGTCTATTTCAACAGACTTTACGGCTTTTGAAACTTCAAACGTGTAGTTTGGATTTGCCCAAGCCCAATCTGCAATAATAGTAGCTTCTGTTGGTTTTTCACCACGCATCATTTGTAGCGGAATATAAAAATCTTCGGTTGTACCATCGGTATAGGTAACCGTTAAATCTATAGGCATTGGCATAATATCAATCCGCTCTATAGAAATGGTTTTACCCTCAAAACTTTTCACCGCATAGTCAATGGTATTGGTGGTTTGTGCAAAATCAATTAAATACCAATCCAATTCCAAATCCGTTACTTTTTCAGCTGTACGAATAATATCTAGTGGTGTTGGGTGCTTAAATTTAAAATCATTAAAATATTTTTTAATGGTTTTACTTAAATTGTCTTCACCAATAATGTAACCCAATTGTGATAAAAACACAGAACCTTTACTGTATGCTGAAATACCATAAGCCTGATTATAAGCATAACGATCTGCATGCGTTGTTAATGGTTGCTCTTTATCAGATTTTGCTAAAAACAAATAGCTTCTATAAGATCCTGAAGTAGGATGGTCATTGCCTTCATTCATCACTTCATTCATGGCGTAATCACTGTAATAACTTGTAAACCCTTCATCCATCCATTCATGTTTAGTTTCGTTAGTTGCTAATAAAAACTGAAACCAAGTATGTGCTAATTCGTGTGCCGTAACACCAACTAAACTTCCAAACGAACGATTTCCAGTTATTAAAGTACCCATAGCATACTCCATACCGCCATCACCACCTTGAATAACCGAGTATTGCTTGTATGGATAGTCTCCAATATGCTCACTGAAATATTGCATTAAAGCAACTGTTTTAGGTTGTAATTTTTTCCAAAAATCTAATTTTTCGGCATCCAGTGTGTTTTTGTAGTAAAAATGCAATAATGGTCCATCAGGAACTTGCATGGTATCGTGAATATAATCAGGATCTGCAGCCCACATAAAATCGTGAACTTGCGGAGCTATAATATGAATGGTTTTTTTATTTCCTTTTATTTTCACGTCTTCTTGCTGATAGCCTGTACTACCAACCACGTAATTTTTATCAATGGTTAATTTAACATCAAAATCGCCCCAAACACTGTGAAACTCACGTCCAATGTAGGGATCGGCATGCCAGCCTTCAAAATCATATTCAGCTAATTTTGGATACCATTGCACCATAGATAAGGCTACACCTTCTGCGCTATTTCGACCAGAACGACGAATTTGAACAGGTACTTGACCATCAAAATCCATATCAAATGTTACAGATTCTCCTGGTTGAATAGGTTTTGCTAAATCTACTTCTAGAACCGTACCAACGGTTTCATGTTTTAATGTTGTTCCATTTTGCTTTAATGAATTGACTTTTATATACCCAATTTCGTTAGGTTGTAGTTTACTTATTCTATCGCCAACACGTCTGTCTGGATCTGAAATAGTTCTAGAACGTATATCCATTTCACTACCTGGTTGAAAAGCATTGAAATATAAATGATAATATACGCGGTTTAAAACATCGGGTGAATTATTGGTGTATACTAATTTCTGTTTACCTTGGTATTGAAAGGATTCCACATCCATATCAATTTCCATTTTATAGTCAACATGTTGTTGCCAATAATACGGGTCGTTGGATTTTTCTACTGAATTTTGCGCTTCTACTTGACTGGTTGTACCACAAGCTAATAGAAGACCTAAACAGCATACGGAAAGCATGATTTTTTTCATAATACGTAAAATTTAAGTAAAAAAAATCCCATCGGTTTAGGATGAGATTTTTTTTGTTATAAAATAATTATTTCATCTGGCTAGCCATGATTAGTGCGTTGTAAGCATTGACCATTTTACCTGATTTTGTTAAATCGCCAAATGGTCTAACATCAGTAGCTTCACCACCAACAATAACCTTTGTTTTAACAGCAATTCCAGAATCTAAAATCACTTGCTTAACTTGTTCTGCAGATAATTTTGGATAGTAAGAACGAATTAAAGCAGCAACTCCAGCAACTGCAGGAGCAGCCATTGATGTTCCACCTTTAGTATCGTATTCATTTTCTGGTGTTGCAGAATATACTTTAGCTCCTGGCGCAAAAACATCTACATTTATTTTTCCGTAGTTAGAAAAACCAGCAACCATACCAGAACCATATTTAGGCTCTAAAGCACCCACTGTAATAAAGGTTTTTGATACTTCTGGACCTGTTCCAATGGCATCATTTGGAAATACATCTTTAGTATCTATATCTATACCTTCGTTTCCTGCAGCATTAATAAAAAGCACGTCATTATCACTTGCATATTTAATAGCATCACGAACCCAGTCACTGTGAGGTGAGTAATATTTTCCAAAACTTCCGTTTATAATTTTAGCCCCATTGTCAACAGCATAGCGAATTGCTAATGCAATATCTTTGTCATATTCGTCGCCATTTGGTACAGCGCGTAAACTCATAAGTTCAACGTTGTTTGCCACACCGTTTGCACCTAAACCGTTATTACGTTCTGCAAGAATTATAGCTGCAACGTGCGTACCATGACTTTCACCTTTTTCAGAAGGCATAACGTTGCCATTTCCGTAACCTACATCTGATAAATTGTCTGGATCATCACCAGTTGTTCTACCTTTTAAGTCTTTATTTAAGTTTACATTTACTTGATCCGTAAAATAATCAACACCACCTTTAATAGCTTTTAATGCAGCTTCTGAATTTTCTAAACCATTAGCATACATGTTTTGTAACATGGCAGCAGCTTGTTTTACATCTGCTTTATCAGTATCAATAGCAGCAACTTCTTCTTTGGTATAATCTTCTTTTCCTAAATGCTTAGAAATCGTTTCGTCAGATGTTTTAACCATTTGATAAATTTGGTCATAACGTTCCTTGTTAGCTACGGCTTCTTGGTATTTCTCTTCATATTCTGCTAAAGCAGCATCATATTGTGGATTTGATTTATCGCCTTTTACAATAATTCTTACAAATTCCAATTGTTCATCATAAGCATCGCCTAAAAAGTTCCAACCATGAATATCATCAATGTATCCATTGTTATCATCATCAATTCCGTTTCCAGGAATTTCATTTTTGTTGGTCCAAAGTACACCAGCTAAATCTTCGTGCTCAATATCAATTCCAGAGTCGATAACAGCTACAATTACCGTTTCGCCTTTTTTATTTTTAATGATTTCAGCATAGGCTTTATCTACACTCATACCAGGAATGGTATCTGTTACAAGGTCTAAATGTCCCCAATTTTGCTTTTCAGCTTCTGTAAGATCACTGACTTTTAACGGTACTGTATCAATGTTTTCAATAGGTGTCGATAAAACTTCGGCACCACCACCACAACTGGTCATTACTACAGCAGTACAGGCTGTAAATACAAATGATTTAATAAATTTCATGTTTAAAATATAAGTTTAGTTAAAAATTTCATTACAGGTAAAAACGTCTTGTAATCGCACGCCTTTTTCTGTGTTTTTTACTGTAATAATTTCATTATGTGCGTCGTGCTCCAAAAATAGGTAATAATTATTATCTGCTGCCATTTTCAGAAATTTTTCTTTTTCATCTAATGTCAGTAATGGTCTTGTATCATAACCCATTACAAAGGGTAGTGGAAGGTGTCCTGCGGTTGGTAGCAAATCTGCCATAAAACAAATGGTTTTTCCTTTGTATTGAATCATTGGAATCATTTGTTTATCGGTATGGCCATCGGCATAAAAAATATCGAAACCTAATTCGGAATTCCGCTGAATATCACCATGTGGAACTGGTGTAAATTTTAATTGTCCACTGTTTTTAATAGGTTCAATATTTTCTTTTAAAAATGATGCTTTTTCACGATTGTTGGGTTTTGTTGCCCAATTCCAATGGTCATTATTACTCCAAAAATGTGCATTTTTAAAAGCCGGTTCGTAGTCAGTTTTGTCTTTATTCCATTGAATACTTCCACCACAATGGTCAAAATGTAAATGCGTCATGAAGACATCGGTTATATCATCCCGATGAAACCCGTATTGTTTTAATGATTTATTAATGGAGTCATTTCCCCATAAATAGTAATAGCCAAAAAATTTATCACTTTGTTTGTCACCCATTCCTGTATCAATAAGCGTGAGTTTATTGCCGTCTTCAATTAATAAACAACGTGCAGCAATATCAATCATGTTATTGGCATCTGCAGGATTGGTTTTTTGCCAAAGCGATTTTGGTACCACGCCAAACATAGCACCACCATCAAGTTTAAAATTACCGGAATTTATAGGATATAATTTCATAAGCATGCAAATTACGAATTCATGCCATATTACTGAAAATTATGCACTGATATTAGAAGTTTTTTAACATTTAAAAATGTAAAGAAGATTTGGGTTTTATTTGTTGCTGTGAAAAATTACTCTAATTTTATAAAAAGGAAATTATGAAAACACCATCACCATTAAAGATTAAAAATATGAAATTACTCCGTTTTGGTCGTGATTTTAAACCAGATAGTGAGGTGATTTTAAGAGATTATTTAGCCATAGAACGCACGCGTCTTGCCAATGAACGCACCTTATTATCTTATATCCGATCGTCTTTATATTTACTATTAGGTGGTATTGCCTTTTTACAATTGAAAGATTTTCCAGATTTTCAATATTTAGCTTTACTTTCACTGGTATTTAGTGCGCTATTTTTAATTATTGGTGTCTATCGTTTTGTATTATTAAAAAAGAGCCTGAAACGCTTATATTACATGTCTGAATCTCAGAATGATGATTAATTTTATGTAAAAATACTTAATACGTTGCCTTATGAGTATGGATCTCATGATTACGTTTGCCATAATAATTATTGGTGTCTTTCTTTTTGTAAAGGATTATTTTTCTATTGATACCACCTCTATTTTAATTATGGCATTATTTATTGTGGCTGGTGTTTTAAATCCTGAAGAAGGCTTTTCAGGTTTTAATCATCCAGCAACGATAACTTTGGGATGTATTTTTGTTGTAAGTGGCGGTGTTTTTCATTCCGGTATTTTGGATGGGTTGAGTTATAAAATTATTAAACTAGCCAAAATTCATTACGTTGTAGCATTGGTTGTTTTTTGCGTTATAACGGCTTTATTTTCTGCGTTTATAAATGATACGGCTGTCGTAGCATTAATGTTACCCATAGCATTAACCGTATGTCGGGAAACTGGAATTAGTCCAGGAAGATTACTCATGCCTATTTCCTTTGCAGCACTTTTTGGTGGTACGTGTACGCTTATTGGTACCTCAACAAATATATTAGTAAGTAGCTATGCCAAACAATATGGGTTGGAGCCATTTGGTATGTTCGAGTTTAGTCAAGCTGCCCTATGTTTATTGGTTGTTGGTTTTCTGTATATTTTTTTAATTAGTCCTTTATTACTTCCTAAAAATAAAAAACCCGATGCGTTAACGCTTGAAGCCAAGGAGTATATTACAGAATTAATGGTAGCGGAAGATTGTAGCGATATTAATAAACTAATTTCCGAAACCGCTCTTACAAATGATTATAAAATATCCGTTCTTTCTATATTAAGGGATGGCTATTTGTTATACGATTTAAACCCGGAAACCACCATCAAACAAGGCGATATTTTGAAGGTGATGCTTCCGCCTCAAACAATTAACAGGTTGTTAGATATTAAGGGATACCAAGTTGAAGGCAGCCAGCGAATTAAAACGGCAGAAGATTCGTCTGAAGCATATAATATTTATGAGGTTATTATCCCGGTTGGATCACCATTAGCGGAAGGGACTTTAAAATCCATGCGATTTAATAGAACGTACAACATGGCGGTTTTAGCTATCAGGCAACGTGGTGATGTATTATTAGATAAACTAACGTCCATTCATTTAAAAGAAGGCGATATGTTATTGGTTCTGGGAAGCAAGGCGGAACTTCAAAATTTAGAAAATCAAAAATTGGTGGTTACACTTTCTGAATATGAAAAGAAAAAAACCAATTATAAAAAAGCCATTCCGGCGGTTTTAATAGGAGTAGGTGTGGTTTTAGCGGCATCGTTAAATATTACTACTATATTAATAAGTGCTATGATAGGTGCTTTATTAATGGTTTTAACGGGTATTTTAAAACCTAAAGAAGCTTATCAAGCCGTAGAGTGGAAGGTTATTTTTATGATGGCTGGTGTCTTATCCATGGGAACAGCTTTAGAAAAAACAGGAGGTGCCACATTAATTGCTGATTTTATAGAGAAAACATTGGGTCAATACGATGCACATATTACCCTAAGTCTTTTGTTTTTAGTTTCATTTATTTCCACCAATTTAATTTCAAGCAAAGCTACAGCGGCATTAATGACACCTGTAGTAATTAGTTTGGCAGCCCTCATGGAGGTTAGTGAACGGCCCTTTTTGGTTGCTGTTATGTTTGCCTGTTCTTTAACATTTATGACACCCATGAGTTATCCCACAAACACCATGGTTTATGCACCTGGAAATTATAAATTCAATGATTTTTTAAAAGTAGGAACACCCTTAAACATTATAATTTGGATAGCAGCATCGTTTATAATTCCCTATTTCTTCCCATTTTAAAGTGCCCTTTTTGTCAGTTTTATAAAATTCTATTCCTAAAAAATTTATTCACGTTGAATAAAAAACCTTATTTTACCATCAAATTTAAAATAGAAGCGCTGTGATGGTGTGGCTTTTTTAAATAAACAATTAAATTGCTTTATGTTTAATATTATAATTTTTAATTGTTTTTATGTTAGGTTTTATGCTAAATACGACCTTTAAACCTTGAATTAGAAAAACAAAATACTATATGTTAGAATTAGGCGGAATTATCATTTTAGGAATTTTAGCACAATGGGTAGCGTGGAAATTAAAAATCCCAGCTATTTTACCTTTAATTTTAATTGGTTTATTAGTTGGGCCAATTGCTGCCGAATTTTTATCCGAAGATGGTACCAAATGGATTGAACCACGATGGAATGGTGAAGAAGGTCTATTTCCGGGCGAAAGTTTATTTTACTTTGTATCCCTTGCTATTAGTATTATTCTTTTTGAAGGTGGTTTAACCCTGCGGATGGGTGAAATTAAAAACGTAGCGCCGGCCATTACAAAATTAATTACCATTGGTTCCATTGTTACATTTTTTGGTGCAGCTGTGGCGGCTCATTATATATTCTATTTAAGTTGGGAGATTTCATTCCTATTTTCAGCGTTAATTATAGTTACAGGACCAACCGTTATTACTCCAATCTTAAGAAATATTCCACTTAAAAAAGATGTTTCCGCGGTTCTAAAATGGGAAGGTATTTTAATTGATCCTATTGGTGCTCTGGTTGCCGTTTTGGTTTTCGAATTTATTAGTGTGGATGCAGGTGGTGAGTACACCAAAACAGCATTTATTGAGTTTGGTAAAATTGTATTATTTGGATTTACTTTTGGATTTACTTTTGCACATGCGCTTAATATTATAATGAATAAAAAGTGGATACCACATTATTTAATGAATGTTTTCGCGCTAGCTGCTGTTTTAGGCGTTTTTATATTAGCTGATATTTTTGCACATGAATCTGGACTATTAGCCGTAGTTGTTATGGGAATGGTTTTAGGTAACTCTAATTCACCATACTTAAAAGAGCTTTTATACTTTAAGGAATCTTTAAGTATCTTGTTAATTTCTATATTATTTATTCTATTGGCTGCTAATATTAATTACCAGGAATTGCTGTTAATTTTCAACTGGAATACGGTTCTTCTTTTTGCTATTGTTGTCTTTGTTTTAAGGCCAATTGGCGTGTTTATTAGTTCGCATGGATCAAATTTAAAACTCAACGAAAAACTTTTTATTAGTTGGGTAGGACCACGCGGTATTGTTGCCGCAGGTATTGCGTCTTTATTTGGACTAAAATTAGCAAGCGATGGTGTTCCAGGCGCTGAATACATAACACCTTTGGTGTTTATGATTGTTTTAGGGACCGTTTTATTAAACGCAACAACCGCAAGAATGTTTGCTCAAATGGTTGGTGTATTTTTAAATAAATCAGAAGGTGTTTTAATAGTTGGTGCTTCTAAAGTGTCTAGATTGCTTGGGCATTATTTGGAGTCTCGTGGCCGTCATGTTGTGCTTATTGATAGTAATCAAAACAATATTGCAAAGGCTAAAGAATTAGGGCTTGAAGCAATAAACACCAATATTTATTCTGATAAATTAATGGATAATATTGAACTAAATGCCATGGGATATTTAATGGCGTTAACAGGCAGTTCCGATATTAATAAATATGCTATTAATAAATTTAGTAAGCTATATGGAGAAAATGGCTCTTTTAGGCTTTTAACTTCTACAGAAACTCTAGAAACAGATCTTGTACCAGGTGAAGGTTTATTTTCTCATACCACAGATTATAGCACGTTAGTTTCAGTTACTAATAAATATCCATCTATTTTGGAAATTCCTTTAGAGGGAAGAGAACATTATGAGGAATTGTTAAAAATAACCAATGCGGACGAAGAGATTATTCCGTTGTTTTTAAAAGATTTAAATAATCAACTGATAATAATAGGTTCTGAAAACTTGAAATTAGAAGATATTAAACCGAAATGGGAACTTGTTTACCTTGGGAAACCTATTGATGTTGAGAAATTGAACGGTAAAGCAAAGGTTAATCAAGAAGAAGGTTAAAAGTTTTGAATCTTACCAGAATGCTTGCTAAAAGGTGAAGGTAGGACTCCACAAATCTGTATAATTTTCAAAAAAAAAGACGCACCTTATGGTGTGTCTTTTTTAGTTTCAATATAGTTTTCCTTACTAAAATATGGTTAATCGTTCAGTTTTAAAACAGCCATAAACGCTTGTTGTGGAATTTCTACATTACCAACTTGTCTCATACGTTTTTTACCTTTCTTTTGCTTTTCTAATAACTTACGTTTTCTAGAAATATCGCCGCCATAACATTTTGCCGTTACATCTTTACGAAGAGCTTTTACGGTTTCACGCGCAATAATTTTGGCTCCAATAGCGGCTTGTATTGGAATATCAAATTGCTGACGAGGAATTAATTCTTTCAACTTTTCACACATTTTCTTTCCAATATGGTGTGCATTATCCGCATGGATTAAGGCAGAGAGCGCATCAACTGGTTGGGCATTTAATAACACATCTAGTCGTACTAATTTGGAAACTTTCATACCAATTGGCGAATAATCAAAAGAGGCATATCCTTTAGAAACTGTTTTTAAACGATCGTAGAAATCGAAAACAATTTCGGCTAAAGGCATTTCAAACGTTAATTCAACACGTTCTGGCGTTAAATATGTTTGGTTAATAATCATTCCACGTTTCTCAATACACAAACTCATAACGTTACCTACAAAATCTGCTTTGGTAATAATGGTTGCTTTTATAAAAGGCTCTTCAACACGGTTTACAGTTGTTGGTTCTGGTAAATCACTAGGATTATTAACCACAAAAGGCACATTGGGCTCTTTATTAGTAAATGCGTTGTACGAAACGTTAGGAACCGTTGTAATAACCGTCATGTCAAACTCACGCTCTAAACGTTCTTGGATAATTTCCATGTGTAACATGCCTAAAAATCCACAACGGAAACCAAAACCTAAGGCTGCTGAACTTTCTGGTTGAAATACCAAAGAGGCATCATTAAGCTGCAGTTTTTCCATGGAATTTCTTAACTCTTCATAATCTTCCGTATCAACAGGATAAATACCTGCAAAAACCATTGGTTTTACATCTTCAAACCCTTCAACAATATTGGTTGTAGGATTGGCAAAATCTGTAATAGTATCACCAACTTTTACTTCTTTGGCGGTTTTTATTCCGGTAATTAAATAACCAACATCTCCAGCTTTAACACTTTGTTTTGGAACTTGATTTAATTTTAAAGTACCCACTTCATCCGCAAAATATTCTTTTCCTGTTGCAACAAATTTAATTTTTTGACCCTTTTTAATTTCACCATTAAATACTCTAAAATAGGTTTCAATTCCTCTAAATGTGTTGTATACGGAATCGAAAATCAAAGCTTGTAGTGGTGCATTAACATCGCCTTTTGGCGCTGGAACACGTTTTATAATAGCTTCTAAAATATTTTCAATACCAAAACCTGTTTTTCCGCTGGCATGAATTACGTCACTAGGATCGCAACCAAGAAGGTCAACAATATCGTCAGTTACTTCTTCCGGATTGGCACTTGGTAAATCTACTTTATTCAATACGGGAATAATCTCTAAATCATTCTCTAAAGCTAAATATAAATTAGAAATGGTTTGTGCTTGAATACTTTGTGCAGCATCAACAATTAACAAGGCACCTTCACAGGCCGCAATAGAACGTGAAACTTCATATGAGAAATCTACGTGTCCTGGTGTATCAATAAGATTCAAGACGTATTTTTCTCCTTCATATTCATAATCCATTTGTATGGCGTGCGACTTGATGGTAATACCACGTTCGCGTTCTAAATCCATACTATCTAAAAGTTGTGCTTGTTGTTCGCGTGCTGTTACGGAACCAGTAGCATCCAATAAACGATCTGCTAAGGTGCTTTTTCCGTGATCAATATGTGCAATAATGCAAAAATTTCTAATGTTCTTCATAACCTGTTATCTAGCATGGTAACTAATTGGCAAATATAATTGTTTTATTATGCATTAAATATATATAACAAATAATCTTAATATATTATTTACGGGAAAACCGTAATTCCAAGTGGAAAAGTCTTTTTATATTGCGATTCCAAAATATTTATGATGAATAATAAGTTATTTTTCACACTCATTATCTTTACTTTATATAGTTCTTTTTCTGCTTTTTCGCAAAATTTTTCAGTTTCGGGAAAATTAATCGATCTGCAAAAACAGCCAATAGCTTATGCTAATATTTTGTTGCTTTCTAGTCAGGATTCTACCGCAGTAAAAGGCACGACGACTTTAGATGACGGTTCATTTATTATAGAAAATGTGTCAACCGAAAACTATACTCTTAAAATAAGTTTTGTGGGTTTTAAGGACGTTTTACTACCAATTCAAGTCATAAATACGGATTTAGTTATTCAAAATATTACCTTGGAAGAAGCTGCTGAAGCTCTTAATGAAGTTTCTATTTTGGCCAAAAAACCAACGCTAAAAAAAGAAGTAGATCGTTTGGTTTTTAGTGTTGCCAATACCGCTTTAAGTGAAGGTAATATGAAAGACGTTTTAAAAAGTACGCCTAGCGTTTTAATTCTAGATAATAGCTTAACCGTCAGAAATGCGAAACCTACTGTTTATATTAACGATCGAAAAATACACTTAACAGATGCTGAATTATTACAGTTATTAGAAGGTACACCAGCAAATTCTATTAAATCCATTGAAGTTATTACCAATCCATCAGCAAAATATGATGCCGAATCGGGTGTGGTTTTAAATATTGTTATGACTAAAAGTTTAGCAACGGGTTATAATGGAACTGCCTTTGCAAACTATACTCAAGGTACTTATGCGAGATACAATGCTGGAATTTCTAATTTTTATAAAACCGATAAAATAAACGTCTTTGCAAGCTATAGTTATACGGATTCTAAAATTGCACGTGTAAGTAATGAGCGCGTTAATTTTAGAGATAATACAGGTGTTTACCAGCGCTGGTATTCCGATGTGGACCGAACAACATGGTCTCAAACACACACTGTAAATACGAATTTCGATTATTTTATAAACGAAAAAAATACCATAAGCTTTTCTGCTAATTTACTGTATTTACCAGAATTTGAATACATCACGAAAGGACATACAGATGTGTTGGATCCCGCTTATAATCGTCTTTATAATTTTGACACTGAAAATGATTCCGATGATGATAAGTATAACTTCGGATTCGATTTAGATTATGATTTGGAGTTTGATAATGGTAGTAGTTTATCCTTAAATACACATTTTACAGCCTATGATTACCATCGTGATCAACGTGTTCAAAGTCTCTATAAAGAAGTAAATAACAATTTTGATTATCGGAATTTATTTAACACCACATCCGATCAGAATACCTTGATAAATACCGTTCAAGCGGATTATAGTTTACCAATAAATGAAACAACATCATTTGATGTTGGTGCCAAAGCATCTTTTGTAAATACGGATAGCCAATTAAACCAATTAAACCTTCAAGGCTCTAGTTTTGTTTCTGATGTTACCAATACTAATGCGTTTGAATACAATGAAAGCGTACTAGCAGCCTATGCTAGTTTTGATAAAAGCTGGGACAAGTTGAGTCTAAGTTTTGGTTTACGTGTGGAACAAACAGATACCGAAGGAAAATCTATTGTGACTAATAGCACGATGTCTCAAGATTATTTTGAATGGTTTCCAACCGCCAATATTAGCTACCAAGCTTCTGAAAAAATAAGTGTGTACTCCAATTACAACCGTAGTATTTCAAGGCCAGATTTTCAATCTTTAAATCCGTTTAAGTTTTTTCTAAACGACAATACCATAGTCACTGGAAATCCTAATTTACAACCAGCCATTACCGATCATTTTGTAATAGGCGCTTCTTTAAACGACAGTTTTTTTGTAGAAGCCTATTATAAAGATATTGATGCAAATTCCATGGAATTACCACTTCAAGATAACGTAAATAACTTATTGATTTATACACCTACCAACTTGGCAGGAACCAGAGAATATGGTTTTGATTTTGTAGGTATTTTTGATATTACAGATCGTTGGAACGTGTATGCTGTAACCTCATTTTATAATATGCGGGAAGAAATAACTATTAATAACGAAGCGCTAGAAATGGATAGATGGTCCAACTATTCCGTGTTGAGTAACTCCTTAACATTTTTAGAAGACAACAGTCTGTCTGCTAATTTTTCGTTGGTTTATGTTAGTAAAAACCAACAAGGATTCCAGACTATAGAATCTCTGCTGTTTTCAGATTTAGTCATTAAAAAAACCATTTTAAATAATAGAGGTTCTTTGGCATTAACGTTTTCTGATTTATTTAATACGCAAAACTACACCATTACAAGTCGCTATTTAAATCAAGATAATTCACGAAACTTAAATCAAGACAATAGGTATGTAAAATTAGGGTTTACTTACAAATTTGGTAATACGGGATTAAGTACCAACCAACGGACTAAAGAACGCGAAGAACGTGATAGGTTGGAGAAAGGTGAGTAAGTTAATTCTATTCCCAATAGATAATCCTTCTAGTCTTGCCATTCTGCAATATGGTATCGAAATAAAACTATTTCAGAACAGCAATCCTTCTAGCCTTGCCATTCTGCAACAAACAAATTCGTATCATCCTAGGTGTATTTCAGAATCGAAATCCTGTTAGTCTTGCCATTCTGCAATAAACAAATTCGTATCATCCTAGGTGTATTTCAGAATCGCAATCCTTCTAGTCTTGCCATTCCGCAATAAACAAGTTGGTATCGCGTCCACTTCCATTATTTCTATTAGAGGAGAAAATAAGTTTCTTCCCATCATTAGAAAAAACAGGAAAGGCATCAAAGGTTTCACTATGTGTTACACGTTCTAAATTCTTCCCATCAATATCAATTAAATACAAGTTAAACGGAAAACCACGAGGAGATTCAAAGTTAGACGAAAACAAAATTTTCTCACCACTTGGATGAAAAAACGGACTCCAATTAGCATTTCCTAAATCGGTTAGTTGGCGTAAATCGCTACCATCTGCATTACAGATATATAATTCCATTTCGGTTGGTTGTACCAAACCTTCGGCTAATAAATCTTTGTATTCTTTGATTTCTTCATCCGTTTTTGGTCTAGAGGAACGGAAAATAAGTTTAGTGCCATCTGGAGAGAAAAAGGCACCGCCATCATAACCCAATTCAAACGTAATTTGCTTCACATCACTTCCATCAATATTCATGGTGTATAATTCTAAATCACCACTTCTGTCAGATGTAAACACAATTTTATCACCTTTTGGCGAAACCGTAGGTTCGGCATCATAGCCTTTTTCATTGGTTAATTGTGCGGTTATATTACCTTCTAAATCGGCTAAAAAAATATCATAAGTATCATAAATTGGCCAAATATACTTGCCGTTTTTACGTAATGGTGTATCTGGACAATCATCGGCACCTAAATGTGTGGATGCGTAAATAATATGCTTGTTATCTGGTAAAAAATACGCACATGTTGTACGCCCTTTTCCCGTGCTTACCATAGGTGGTATGTTATCCTTAAAAGTTTCATCCACGTTCATTAAAAACATCTGATCGCATTTTACATCCCAAGCTGTATTATTGGATTGAAATACCAATTGCTTATCATCAAAACTCCAATAGGCTTCGGCATTATCGCCACCAAAAGTTATTTGTTTTAAACTTTTAAAATGGGTTTCTTCAGGATATATTAAGGTGTCAGCCCATTTCGTTGCACCAGATTCGGCATCAGGATTTTCACCCTTATCGGATTTGCAAGAAACAGTTAATACAATGGTTAATAAGCAGAAATAGAAAAATGGTTTCATCATGTGTTCTTATAAAAAAGTGGCAATTATTACGTAATTTCGCCAAAAATAACATTATTAATATGAAGAAAATAGCGTTACTCGTTCTTTTTATATCGTTACTAGGTTGTAAAAAGCACTATACTCCTGAAAATAAAATCAAAGAAGACGTCACTTTTTTAGCCGATGATAAATTAGAAGGTCGCGAAACGGGCACCAAAGGTGAACAGGAAGCGGCTGCATATATTGTGAAGCGTTTTGAAGAAATGGGTATTACTGGAAAAGGAACCAATAATTATTATCAGACCTTTACCTTCAAGCCAAAGAATGATCCACACGGTGAAGTTTCTTACACGGAAAACAGCCAAGACAGTACCATTACCGGAACCAACGTTTTAGGCTATATTGATAATCAAGCCGAAAACACCATCATTATTGGTGCGCACTATGATCATTTAGGTTATGGCGCTCAAGGTTCACTACATAAAGGTGAAAGAGCCATTCATAATGGTGCTGATGATAATGCCAGTGGTGTGGCTGTTATGTTGGATTTGGCAGGGAAATTAAAAGGTGTTAATAAAGCAAATAACTATTTGTTTATGGCGTTTTCAGGTGAAGAAATGGGCTTATTAGGTTCTAATTATTTCGCCAAAAACCCGACAATAGATAGTAAAGCAGTGAGCTATATGATTAATATGGATATGGTTGGTCGTTTAAAGCCAGATAGCACATTAGCGGTTTATGGGACAGGAACGTCACCTATTTTCAAGCAAGTTTTAAGTTCACATAATGATAAGTTTAAATTAATTGAAAATGAATCTGGTGTTGGCCCAAGCGATCATACCTCGTTTTATTTAATTGATATTCCCGTTTTACATTTTTTCACAGGTCAGCACGAAGATTATCACAAACCTGGCGATGATTCTGAAAAGTTGAATTACGAAGGCATGGAGACCATTTCCAATTATATCTTTGATGTAATTACCGATTTAAACGACAATGGTAAATTAGCGTTTAGAAAAACCAAAAATGAAAGCGAAGAAACACCACGATTTAAAGTCGGTTTAGGTGTTGTTCCAGATTATTTATATGATGGTGAAGGCATGCGTATTGATGGTGTAAGCGAAGATAAACCAGCGCAAAAAGCCGGTTTACAAAAAGGGGATGTGGTCATTAAATTAGGCGATAGTACGGTAACAAACATGATGAGTTATATGCGTGCTTTATCAGTTTTTGATTCTGGCGATAGCACAAAAGTAACCGTAAAAAGAGATGGAAAACCATTAGAAGTGAATTTAAACTTTTAAGCTACTAGATGCAATTCAACAAACAGGAATTTATAGCAAAAATACACCTACTTATATCCGTGTCTATTGTTGTTCCTGTATCCATTATTTATGGATTTAACCCAGAATTGCAGTTTGATATTCATTTAAACACCATTGACGAGCATAATTTTTTTAAAGCCATTATGGGACTTTATTTAGGGTTTTCGGCCTTGTGGATTTTAGGCGTTTTTAAATCGGAGTATTTAAAAATAGCACTTGTTTCCAATTGTATTTTTATGTTGGGTTTAGGCTTTGGTCGTTTAATGAGTTATTTTTTAGATGGTATGCCAACATTTGGCTATCAATTTGGAACCATTGCCGAATTATTCCTCGGATGTTATGGCTTATGGGTTTTGAGAAATCATAACTGCAACAATTATATTGATAATTATAAAAAGGCGTAATTTTGCCTAAAATTATAAACACTTGGTAAAAATAGGTAACATAGAACTTCCAGACTTCCCACTGCTTTTAGCACCAATGGAAGATGTCAGCGATCCACCATTTCGCGCTTTATGTAAAGAGCAAGGTGCTGATGTGGTGTATACGGAATTTATTTCTAGTGAAGGCTTAATTCGTGATGCTGCAAAAAGTATCATGAAATTAGATATTTACGAAAAGGAACGTCCTGTTGGGATTCAAATATTTGGAGCCAATTTGGAAAGTATGTTGCAGACCATTGATATTGTTGAAAAATCGAATCCCGATATCATTGATATTAATTTTGGGTGTCCCGTGAAAAAAGTGGTGAGTAAAGGAGCAGGCGCTGGTATTTTAAAAGATGTTTGCCTCATGGAACAACTCACTGCCGAAATGGTGAAACGCACCAATTTACCTGTTACTGTAAAAACCCGTTTGGGTTGGGATCATGATTCTATTCGTATTTTAGAAGTTGCAGAACGCTTGCAAGATGTGGGTTGTGCTGCCATATCTATTCATGGCCGGACACGTGCACAAATGTATAAAGGTCATGCCGATTGGACGCCAATTGCTGCCGTGAAAAATAATCCGCGTATGCACATTCCTGTTTTTGGAAATGGCGATGTAGATACACCGGAACGTGCCATGGAAATGCGTGATGTTTATGGTTTAGATGGCTGTATGATAGGTCGTGCAACCATAGGAAACCCTTGGTTTTTTAAGCAGGTGAAGCACTTTTTTAATACAGGCGAACATTTGGCACCAATTTCATTGGAAGAACGTGTAGATGCCGCCAGACGTCATTTACAAATGGCTATTGATTGGAAAGGTGAAAAATTAGGTGTTTTTGAAACCAGACGTCACTATACCAACTATTTTAAAGGCATTCCAAATTTTAAAGAATACCGTATGAAAATGGTAACTAGTGATGATGCTGTGGATGTTTTCGCTGCTTTTGATGCCGTTTTAGATACGTTTTCAGGCTACGAATTTGCTCAATAACATAGTATTCTAAAGGTTCTGTTTAATAGTATTCTCATTTAGGATTCAAATGGTTAAAAATATATGATTTGTTTTAAGCTTCCTAAACATGGCCTATCGAAGATTTATCGTAAAATTTAAAAATGAAATCGAAGATTCACGAATACCAAAAAATAAAATATTAATGGATGAGTAAATGCCGGGAAATTTTAGGCTGTTTGAGCTAGCCTAATTTTTAAATTAATCAAGATTTTTCAAGCGAGTTCCTAAAATTTAGGCATCGAATGAAAAATTTAGATAAAGGTTCGTAAGCCTAGATTTTTTTGGTTCGTTTTTTCATCAATGGAAAAAGTGAATATGTTAATTATTTAGTCCAAGATTGATTTGTAAAAACAATGCGAATCATGCCTTAATTCTTTTTAATAAAATCAATAACTAATCAAATTTTTAGTAATCCGAACGGAAGCGACTTTAGAAGCCAGAATACCCAAAACCGAAATAGTAATAAACACAATCAGAAAATTTTCCCATTTTAATCCCATAGGATAGGGTAGTGATGGTGTAATTTTAACCAAACCAAAACTGATTTGAGCTTGGACAATTAAATAGCCAACCAACAAACCAATTAAACCGCCTAGAACCGTC
This sequence comes from Bizionia sp. M204, assembly GCF_023205095.1. Lineage (GTDB taxonomy): Bacteria > Bacteroidota > Bacteroidia > Flavobacteriales > Flavobacteriaceae > Algorimicrobium > Algorimicrobium hallyeonense. The sequence goes on from NZ_CP046242.1 coordinate 2,861,593, forward strand.
ATTAAGGAACCTTGTAAAAAGAAAATTCGTCGAATATCCTTTACGGTTGCTCCCATATGATAAAGCGTGTGTAGCGTTTTCTTTTTGTCCAGAATCATCATGATAATGGTTCCTACCACATTAAATAAAGCAATAATTAGAATAAGTGTGAAGATGAGGTAAACAGCCAAATACTCTGTGTTTAGCATTTTATAAAGTGCATCATTTAACTGTTCGGTATTTTTTAAAATTACTTTCTCGCCTAAAGTAGTTGAAATAGCCTCGCGAGCATTGGCTTCGCTGATGCCTTCACGTATTTTAAATTCTAAAGCAGTGATTTGATTGTCATCATAATTCAATAAATAACGCGCCATATCAATAGGTGCATAAATGTATTTATCATTAGTCGTTTCGTTAATATCAAAAATACCAACATTAATGGCTTTTACGGATGTGAAAGCTTGTTTGACATCGGTTACTTGGCCTTTACCTGGTTTTGGAATGTATAGTTCAACTGATTTCCCATAATCCATAACACCAATATTAAGTCTATTGGCAATTCCCCAACCGGTTACTATTTGGTTTGATTTTTCAGAAAACCAACTCCCAAGTGGTACCACAGAATCGATTGCATTAACCGATTCAAAATGTTCATCAACACCTTTTATATAAGCATTTGGGTAGTTCCGGTCTTCAAATGTGATAAAAACACGTTCTTCAACAATTTGAGAAAAGGATACAATATCCGGATGGTTTTGAAGTGTACTTAATTCTTCCGAAGAAATTTTAAAGGATTTTCCAACAGCCGCTTCTGCTTTTAAATCGGGATCTATTAAGGAGGTAAATTGGAGCGTAAAATCTTTAAGTCCGGCAAAGCCAGAAAGGACAATAAATAAAGATAACGCACCTAGAATAACACTAATAGCGGCAATTCCTGTAATAAAATTAATAGCATTATTACTGCTTTTAGAAAGCAAATATCGTTTCGCTATGTAGAGTGAAAAATTCATATATTACAGGATCTACAGGCGTTTTTCAATATAAGCTGGCCGTTTTTTTAAAGCTGATTTAAAACTGATTATGATTTTTTACGATTATCTAAAAGATTGGGATCTTTAATAGGATTTTCCGTTCTTTTTAATGATTTTTCAATCCCATCAATATACTCCAATGAATCGTCTACAAAAAATTCCAATTGTGGCATACGTCGTAATTGATGTCTAGTTCGTTGGGCTAATTCATGCTTTATAAGTGGTGCGTTAGAACGGATTCCAACTAATAATTCTTTAGCTTTAGCATTCGGGAAAATACTTAAATATACTTTAGCAACTGATAAATCTACAGTTACTTTAACCTTCGAAACCGAGATTAATACACCTCGCATACCACCTTCACTAGCAGCCTTTTGAAGGATTTCAACTAGGTCGCGCTGTAAAACCGATCCTATCTTTTTTTGTCTTTGACTTTCTTCCATAGTGCAAAAATACGCATATTTAAAGATTATTGTATTTTTGAAGATACTAAATTAGTTTTAATTAAAAGAGATTTCCGCTTTCAGGGAGAATTAATATGAATAAAATAGAACATATAGGAATTGCCGTTAAAAGTTTAGAGGCCTCGAATGATTTATTTGCCAAACTTTTTAATGCACCACATTACAAAATAGAAGAAGTGGCTAGTGAAGGTGTCAACACCTCATTTTTTCAAGTAGGAGTTAATAAAATTGAACTTTTGGAAGCTACAAATCCAGAAAGTCCAATAGCTAAATTTATTGAAAAACGCGGCGAAGGCATTCACCATATTGCATTTGAGGTGGATGATATTGAAGCTGAAATTAAGCGACTGGAGGCAGAAGGTTTTACGGTATTAAACAGAACACCAAAAAAAGGAGCCGATAATAAATGGGTTGCTTTTTTACATCCAAAATCCACTAATGGCGTATTGATTGAGTTGTGCCAAGATATAAAGGAATAAAAATACTTTGAGAGTATTAAAATATGTAGTAATATTGCACTCTCTTTGAAAAAAGAGAAACCAGAAGTTAGCCTTGCGCTAATGGGTCCTATAACTCAGCTGGTTAGAGTATCTGACTCATAATCAGAAAGTCCCTGGTTCGAGCCCAGGTGGGACCACTTTTAAAATCAAGCCTTGCAGCAATGTAGGGCTTTTTTGTTTTAATAGGTATCGTTTTTTATATATTAATTAAAAAACTCGACTATTTAGATAAAGTGTTAGTTAATTTATCATAAAGTCGGGGTAAGTTTGACTAGCTTACTTGACAGTATCTATATTTGTTAAGTAAGGCGTTATACTTAAATTACTTTCAATAATTGGAGTGCATTATATGCGCCATTATTTAGAGCATATTGCACACCATTGACCTCTTGAAAGAACGCTACCTTTAAAAAGAAGAGTTATGTACCCGTACCAACAGGCACACCAGCAGGTGTTAGGGTTACTGTTGTATTGGTATTATCAATCGGTAAATTGGTTTCCGGACTTAATTGTAAATCCTTATCACCCGTTGCAAAATCGAGATTTAGAAATCCAGATGTGAAGCTCACATGAGTTGCTCCGAGTGGGATTTCGAGATTTTGATCTGGTGTGAAAGCGGTTATTACAATTTCGCCTGTTGCTGTGGTCAGGGATATATCTGATAGTAACACCGCGCTCATAATGGCTCGGATATTGAAATTAAATCCTGTTAATGCCAACTGGCCATCTGGGGTGGTGATACCCACCGAGACATTCCGCTGACCACGGGGACTGGTGGTATCAGCATTTTTCACCTTGGTCATGGTTTGGGTGAGTCTGGACGTTACCAAGTCGTCCTTAACATCCATCATGAGGCTCAGGATGACGCGACGTAGCAATTTGCCACTAGTTGCAGCGATTCCGAATTCGGAACCATTTTCACGGGTTCTAGCAAAGGCTGGATCATTATTAATCCGTTTTTTGCTTACATCCCCTTTGGTTCTTACTAAAAACCCTTCTTAGCCCTTGTAAAAGGTAAGATTGTCCAGGGTTCCTTCGATCTTGATTAAGCTTTTTAATTTTGCCATGATTTTTTGATTTTATGAGGACGTTTCATAGTGTCCTCGAGTTATACCAATTATTTTTTAGTATTCATTGACCTTGCGCGCCAAACACCTGCCGTTGTTTTTATAAATCGGGTTTTGAATCTGGGGTAAAGGTATGTGGGAATGACCAAGGGTGTTTGTAGATTCTGCCAGTACAGTCTTTTATTGCGGAAAATGGTTGTGTTTTTTAGGTTTTTACCGAAAAGCGTCTGTTTCTGCCATTATTGACGGTTTCTGCTGAAATACCTATGGCATGCATTATCCATACATTATCCATGGAGTATCTATGGAGTATCTATGGAGTATCCATGCCGTATGACCCGTCCTAAAAGACACTAAAAACACGTTGTGTTCAAGCTTGTCTTAAACTTAAACAAAGACTACAGAGAACTTAAGACTAACTGAATAAAAAGTTATCTTCAGACTTAACTTTATTTTTAGACTATAAAACACCTGATATAGTATATTTTTAAAAAAAGCATAAATCAATTTTAACCTGTAGCGGTATTGTTAGAATAAGACATTAAGAACTACAGTATAAATGTATAATATTTCGTATAAAAATTGTAATTTTAAAGAATGAAAACATCTATAATACATAGTCTAACTGAAAATTTTGAATCTTGTGCTCACAAAACTTCAGACGGAGTAGAATTTTGGATGGCAAGAGATTTACAACATTTATTATCATATACAAAGTGGGATAATTTTCAAGGTGTAATTTCAAAAGCGAAAACAGCTTGTGAGCTTTCTGAACAACAAATAGATGACCATTTTGCCGAAGTCGGGAAAATGGTTTCGATTGGATCGGGAGCGGAAAAAGAAATTCCAGATATTATGTTGACAAGATATGCTTGTTATCTAGTTGCTCAAAATGGGGATCCTCGTAAAGAGAAAATAGCCTTTGCTCAACGATATTTTGCCATTCAAACTAGGAAAGCAGAACTTATTGAGATTAAGATTCTTGAACACGAAAGGGTTAATGCAAGAGAAAAATTAAAGGCTACCGAAAAAGAGTTATCACAAGTAATATTTGAACAAACAGGAGGCAATCAAAATTTCGCACTAATTAGAAGTAAAGGAGATACAGCTTTGTTTGGAAAGACTACGCAGCAAATGAAAGACAGATGGGGAATTAAAAACAAGCCATTAGCTGATTTTATGCCCACAATACTTTTAAAAGCTAAAGACTTTGCTACCGAAATCACAATATTTAACGCCAAAGAAAATAATATGAAATCTGAAAGTCAAATTTCTAGAGAGCATATAATCAACAATAAGTCTGTACGTAATACCTTAGTGTCACGTGGCATAAAACCTGAAAATTTAAAAGCAGAAGAAGACATAAGTAAAATTGACAGACGTTTAAAAAGTGAGGAAAAAAAAAGTTTGAAAAACCCGAAAAAATTAAAATAGCAACACACAGCAATCTGTAAAAGTAACTACTAGTCTACGTACTAAAAATCCTCGCACATAAACGAAGTCATAGCCAAACACGTTATATGTGCTAGATGAAGAGAAGACCCCACATAGTAGGGTAAGCACATTTCATTTTTTTCGTGCATCAAAAAAACAACTTACGCTTCATCGTCACCACCCGATAAAACTCATTTAGGAGATTAAAATTAATTTGACTTTATTATTTTCAAAAAGATTAACTTTGTGGGTTAATAAATTCGTATTTTACGAAAACCTATAAAGACCATAGAAAACAATAATGAACGGACAAAAAACAATAGATTTAATTGGTTTAAACAAAGCCATTTCTACTACTTTGAAAGGCAAGAAGCTTTCCGAAAGTAAATCTATTGTCTTGAACCAAGCAAAAGAGTTTGGCATAGATGCAGTTTATTTTAATACCGATGAAAACGACAATAGTTTTCCTGCTATATTTTTAAAAAAAATAAACTCATTTGATATAAATTCATTAAAAGAAATTGCAAGCACTCACAAAAAAGCTTGGAACTTCAAAAAAGTACTATTTCTGTATGTTTACTCTGAAACAGAAATTCGTATTTATAACTGTTCTGAAAAACCTATAATCATCACTAAAGATAATTTTGACTATGACAAAGAACTTCAAAACATTGAAATAAAGTCTTATAAATTTTCTGATAAAGAACAAATCCAGGAGCTTAATCAACTTTTTTCAACTATTGCAATTGATACAGGAATTATCTGGACTTTAGAAGAAGCTCAATTTATTAGAGATAAAATAAACTTACAACGCAGAGTCGATAAGTATTTAGTGGATAGTTTAGTTAACACAGCTAAACAACTGGAACAACAAGGACTTGAAATTAATTTTATTCATAAAATCATTCTTCGTTCTTTGTTTCTATTATATTTAGAAGATAGAGAAGCTACAGATGAGAAATTTTATTCCAAAATTAGAAAGGGAGCAAAATCCTATTTTGACATTCTGAATGATGTAAACTCTACTTATGAATTATTCGATAAATTAGAAGAGCATTTTAATGGTAACGTTTTTACTTTAGAAGTAGGAGAAAACATATCTATCAATGAACTTCAATTAATTAAAAAATGTTTTATTAGTGGTAATGATAATACACCACAAATAAACCTATTTGAGGATTGGAGATTGTTTGATTTTAGCATTATACAAATAGAATTGCTAAGTGAAATCTATGAAAACTTTTTATTTAAAACTGACCCTGAATTAAAGAAAAAAACAGGAACATATTACACACCACCTTCTTTGGTTGAATTTATTTTAAATGAGAAGCTACCAGTTAATAAAGGAGAAACAAACTATAATATAAAGATTTTAGACCCTTCCTGTGGCTCTGGAATTTTTTTAGTTGAAAGCTTCAAACGATTAGTAAAGCGTTATGAGAATTCTCATAATGAAAAACTAACTGACTTTAATAAATTAAAAAAACTACTTACTGACAATATTTTTGGTGTAGAATTACATCCACAAGCGATTAAAGTTGCTGCTTTTAGTTTATACTTAGCTTTAGTGGATAATCTAGATCCTAAAAACATTTGGCAAAATAAAAATCATAGCTTACCAAATCTTATCAATAATCCAGAAGATAAATCATTAAAAGTTCAAGGGGGAAATTTATTTTGTAGAGATACTATTGAAGTAAACGAAGAAATAGAAAATATAGAATTTAATCTGGTAGTCGGAAATCCACCGTTTGGAACAACGAATTTACTTGAATCTGTAAAAAATTATTGCAAACAATTTGATTTTGCTAAAGAAATGGTCTTACCGTTTTTACATAAATCTACAAAGTTTGCACCGAATGGAGAAATAGCTCTAATATTTAACACCAAAGTTTTAACAAATACAGGAGGAACTTATCAAAACTTTAGGAAATGGTTATTTAATGATTGCTATGTAGAAAAAGTTTATAATTTTTCAATACTCCGCAATGCAAAGAAAAATTTTGGAGGTCAATTGTTTGGAGATGCAACTGGCCCTATAAGCATAATATATTATCAAAAAGAGCATCCTATAAACCCTTCCGATAAAATCACATATTATGCACCTAAAACTTACATAAAATCAAATATAATTGAAGGTTTAAACATCGATTTTACGGATTTAAAACATCTTCCAAGAGAAGAATGTCAAAAACCTGACACTAAAATTTGGAAGGTTGCAATGTGGGGTGGAATGAATGATTGGGAATTAATCAAAAAGTTAAATAGTACTACAGTATCAATTAAGGATTTTTTCAATAAAGAGAATATTGATTATGGTGTAGGATTTGAACTTAGTAATCCTGCAGACAAAACAAATTATGAAATTAAAACATTACCCATCCATACACCTAAGAACATTATAAAATACTATACACCAACACCAAATAAAAGGATAGATACTGATAAGTTTCGAAGATTAGGGAAATTAAGTGCTTACCAAAAAGAACATATCCTATTAAATGAAGGCATAAAAGTCGTTAATAACAGTTTAACTTTACTAGCCTCTTTTGTTGACTACAAAAGTGCTTATTCAAAAGGGATTGTTGGTATTTATTCAAAGGATGACAATATTGATTTATTAAAATTATTAACTATCTATTTCAATTCTGAATTCATACGATACTTTTCTTTTTTAACAACATCTAGTTGGGGAATAGAAAGAGATGTTGTTAAATATAAAGAATTGTTCGAAGCCCCTTTTTTATTAGATAGTTTAAATAAAAAAACCAGAAATCAGATAGTAAAACTATTTGACAATAAACTTTACGACAACGAATTTTATTTAGTTAATAAAACAATTGAGGACGAGTTAAATCAAATTATTTTAAGTGATTTATCAGAATATGACCGATTTACTATTCAACATTTGCTAAATAATATTGACTTATTCCATAAACAAGAAAAATCAAAAGCATTATTTCCCGCACTTCAAGAGCAAGTAAATATATTTAGCACATTAATTTCTAATGAGTTAAATAACTTTCTTGACGGACAAGATTTATTTGCAAATGCTACGATTTTTAATGATATCAATAGATATAGTCCTTTAATGATGATTAAAATTTCTTTTGATGAAAAGAAAAGCGAAACTTTTCAATCAAATGAATTTATTGATGAGAAATTAAAAAAACTTGATAAACACTTATGGGAAGAAAAAGCCACCAATATCTATTTTAGAAAAAAACTTAACTATAAAACAGGGAACGATATTTATATTATTAGACCAAATCAACGAAGATTCTGGTCGGAATCCATGGCATTAGAAGTTGCTTCTGACTTAATTCTTGAAATTTTAAACGAGAATTAATTATGGCATTAAATTCCGCTATCGTCAAAAAATTTAGAAGTGCATTTGAGAATAAATGTTTTACCTTAATTGCTGAAGCTTATCAGTTTTCTTTAATAAAAAAAACTATTCGACTAAATTTAGATGAAAACGATATTACACAAATATTATTTGAAAGAATAAACACAAATCCTAAAAGGATTGATTTTAGGATATTTGCAACGCGTGAAGAACATTTATCTAAAGATGTAGAAATAAAAAAAGGCTTTGCTGATAAATTACCAAGAGTAGATTTAAAAATGTCTAATATAACCTCGAACCTTGAGTTTAAGTACTTTTTTGAAGCTAAACGATTAAAAGAAAATGATTCTAAACTTAAAAGAAGCTACATAGATGAAGGTATGGACAGGTTTACTTCGAAGAAATATCCTTCTGGCTGTATGTTAGGCTTCTTACTTCAAGGCAATGTGAATAAAACTGTAGAAGGCATAAATAAATTACTAATTAAAGACAAACGAAATACTCAAACTCTGAATTCTAAAAAGAATGAATTGCATAAAGATTATTTTGAATCTAAGCATATTGAAATAGGCGTTTTGAAACATTTGATATTTGACTTTACCAATAATTGTAATTACAATTAATGTCAATGCAAAATTTATATACAAAATTGTTAGTAACAGCCGGTACTTAAACTGAAAAAGATAATAGTTTCCTGGATTACTTGATTGGTGATTCTTAACGGTTTGCTTTATATTCAGTATGTAAGTTTTATGTTGAAATAGAATACAGTGTAATTGAAAATAAAATAATAGAATTGAATAGTTTCGATGATGGAGACCTTCTTATGAAGTACTCTTTTTTTAGAAATAAAGGATAATAAAAGTTCCTTTAATTTTTATCCAAATCAAAATCAAAATCGAAAAGTTCTTTTGGTGAAATTTGTAAGCCTTTTGATAATTCATATATTGTAGTTAATTGAATGTTAACTTCACCTTTTTCATATTTGGCAATATCGCTATAGTCCAAATCGCACCTTTGAGAAAGTTCTCTTAAACTTAAGCTTCTTTTTTTTCTTAGTTTCTTTAAGTGCCTCCCAAATAAAAGCTGAAAATTGAATTTATTAGTATTTTTAACCATATAAACTGCAAATTGGTTAAATTCTTAAAAAATAATGTGGGTTTAATGACCCACATTAAAAATTAATTATTATATTACACCCCAATAACATAAATTTGCGATTCTTCAAATAACATATTGAAGCATTCGCTTAGAATCTCGTATCAGAAAACTGGTAATTTAAAGGAACGAGAGGATAAGTATGATGCTCACGTCTCTGGGCGTGGGCTCACTTATTGTTCCTCGGTATACCAGTACCTCTGATGCAGTAAGCTGAGTTCCATGCCTTTTTTTATGCGCCATTGGTACTTACTTTCTGATTCTTGGCATTACTTCTTTACACTATCAAAGGATTGCACTTAACCGTTTTATGAATTAGTTTATTGGGGCGTGGCCGTTAGAGATTGGTTGGATACATTTTTCTAAATAAGCGGCCGCTTCCCCTTAACTGTAAACACCACTGCTGCCTATGGTATACCCTTTTGTGACTTGTTTGTGCTACAGCTGTTAGCTGGCGAATGACAAGTCACCCCATAAAAAAAAGACCCACCCTTTCGTTTTCGAGGACATGGGGGTCGGTCTCTAGTTAAACTGATATAAACCATTTAACCATTACAAAGTTATGACAAAAACTTTTTATTTAAAACGAAGCCGGCTTGTTTTTAGCAGCCAGCTTCTTATCTGTCTATTATCTGTATCATTATATGCTCAAGACGTTCTTATTTCTGGGGTGATAACGGATGGCCAGCAGCCCATACCAGGGGCCAGTATTCTTATTAAACACACGGTTAGGGGAACCGTTTCTGATTTTGATGGGCGGTATGAATTACCTGCTAAACCCACAGACACCCTACAGATATCGTATTTGGGGTATAGCCCTATGGAGCTGCCCGTTGGTAGTTTACGGGTTATAAACGTGATTTTGCAGGAAGATGCGACTGCATTGGGCGAGGTGACCATCAATGCTGGGTATTATAACACTACGGAGAGAACCAAAACGGGGAGTATTGCCCAAATAACCGCTAAAGAGATTGCCAAACAGCCCGTAAGTAATCCTTTGGCTGCGATGCAGGGAAGGTTGAGTGGCGTAAATATTGTGGAGACTTCGGGTGTCCCTGGCAGTGGTTTTGATGTACGTATCCGTGGGCAGAGCAGCCTTATGGCGGGTAATGAACCACTTTATATTATAGATGGTGTTCCTTATGATTCACAAACTTTAGGATCTAGTAACACATCAGGACCAATTATCCCAAACGCGAATATCAGTCCGTTAAACGCCATTAACCCGGCAACTATTGAGAGTATAGAGGTGTTGAAAGATGCTGATGCTACGGCAATATATGGGTCTCGTGGTGCGAATGGGGTTGTATTGATTAGTACTAAAAAAGGCCAACAGGGGCAAACCACCTTTATCATTAATAGCCGAACGGGTTTTAGTACTATAGCCCAAAAGCGAGACGTTCTGAATACCGAACAGTATTTGGAGATGCGCCGTGAGGCCTTTGCCAATGATGGCATTAGTACTTATCCGGCTACCGCTTATGACGTTAATGGGACCTGGGATGAAAACCGTTACACGGACTGGCAAGAAGCCTTAATAGGTGAAACGGCTACAACACGGCAACTCATGGCCTCTGTATCGGGAGGCGGGGAGCGTACTCAATTTTTATTGAGTGGGATGTACCAGAATGAAACCACTGTTTTTCCAAAAGATTTCAATTATGACCGTATAACGTTTAATTCCAATATCAGACACACAAGTATTAATAACCGTTTTCGATTGAATTTTAGTGCTGGTTATACGGCAGAGGCCAATTTGTTACCAGGGATGGATTTATCAAATGACGCTTATACCTTATCACCCAATGCTCCAGCCTTATATGATGACGCTGGGGAGTTGAACTGGGAAAACAATACCTGGACGAATCCTTTAGCCCAATTGGATACGGAGTACCAACAGGATTCAAAAAACCTTATTTCGAATTTGGTATTGACCTATGATGTAATAAAAGACCTAGAAGTTAAGGTCAGTACAGGCTATGGGTTTAGTAATTTATCGGATTATCAAGCCTCACCGCATACTGTTTTTAATCCAGCATACGGATTAGATAGTTCCTCATCGACCTTAATTACTAGTGAAAGCGCCAGGCAGCATTATATTATAGAACCGCAATTGAATTGGAAACGGCGGTTTGCTAATCATAGCATTCAAATTCTTTTGGGGAGTACTTTTCAGGAGCAACAAACCGACCGTACTGGATTTCTTGGTTTTGGATTTGCCAATAATCATTTTATAACCAATTTGAGTGCTGCCAGTACCCTGATGGTTTTAGAGGCGGACGAAACCACCTATAGGCATCACTCTATATTTAGTAGGCTTCATTATGCGTATAAAAACACATTTTTATTAAATCTGACCGGACGACGCGATGGTTCTAGTCGGTTTGGATCTGGCAATAAATATGGGAATTTTGGTGCTATTGGAGCAGCCTATTTATTTTCGAAAGATTTACAGTGGTCTTGGCTCAACCATGGCAAGTTGCGAGGGAGTTATGGCTTGACTGGCAACGACCAAATAGGGGATTATCAGTATTTGCAAACCAATACAATAACTGACTCTACTTATGACGGTTATTTAGGGTTAGAGCCCTCAAGACTTTACAACCCTGTTTTTCAATGGGAGGAAAGCATTAAAAAAGAAATTGCTTTAGAATTGGGAGCCTTCGCAGATCGACTCACTCTTTCGGCGGCCTATTATAATCACCGCTCATCCAATCAACTCATTAATTATGCGTTACCAGGAACCACAGGGTTCACCTCAATATTAAGCAATTTAGATGCTTTAGTTGAAAATTCGGGTTGGGAGTTTGAGATACATGGTGCTATCCTGAATAAGGGGCCATTAAAATGGGAAGCTAGCTTAAATTTGACTTTACCTAAAAACAAGTTGCTCGCGTTTCCGGGATTAGAAGACTCCACTTATGCGAACCGTTATATTATTGGAGAACCGGTGTCTATTGTAAAGCTCTATCAACTACAAGGTGTTAATCCTGAAACAGGGCTTTTTGAATTTGAAGATTTTAATGGGGACGGACAGATTACTAGTCTTGAGGATAGGCAGCAAGTTGCTGATTTAACACCTCAATTATATGGTGGATTTGGTAATGTGGTTACGTATAAAAATTGGGCATTAGATGTGTTTTTTCAGTTTGAGAAAAAAGATGGTTATAATGCCTATCGTTACAGCCAAAGTCCTGGTAGAATGTTGAATCAACCCGTGGAGGTATTAGACCGTTGGCAGCAACCAGGCGACCATGCAGCGATGCAACGTTTTACCACAGGAGCAGATGGCGAGGCTGCTCGTGCGTATACGCGTTTCACTCAGAGTACTGGTGTTATATCGGATGCCTCTTTTATAAGGCTTAAATCTTTAGAACTTGCTTATTCCATTCCTAACAAAAAGGGCTCAGAAAGCTGCCGGATAGCTTTACAGGGTCAAAATTTACTCACGTTTACCAACTTAAAAGGGGTGGATCCTGAACAAGTAACGCGATTTATTCCTGTGTTAAAACGTGTGAATTTAACTGTGCAATTTCAATTTTAACTATTAGAATCACATACCTTATGAAAACATTAACCATAAACAACATATTTATTATCCTTGTCAGCTTCTTTTGCTTTGTTTCCTGCGAGGATTACCTAGAACTAAATGACCCAATTGGGCAATTGCCCACTCCCGAGGTGTTTGAGGATGCTCAAACTGCAACTTCCGCGGTAACCACACTATATGCGAAGCTACGTGATGCCTCTAGTATCAGCGGAGGACAAACCGGTTTGGGATTTTTAATGGGATTATATACCGATGAATTGGATTATTATGCTTTAGGCGAGCATGCGGATTCCTTTTATCAACACCAGATTATAGCATCAGACCCAACGGTTGCTGAATTATGGAACAGTAGTTACCACATTATTTTTATGAGTAATTCTGTTTTGGAAGGTCTTGAAAACTCCGAGAGCCTAAATATAGACGTGAAAAATCAATTACGCGGAGAAGCTTTGTTTGTTAGAGCCTTAATGCATTTTTATTTAGTGAATTTATTTGGCGATGTCCCTTATGTTCTGACCACTGACTATGCATTGAATAGCCAGTTTTCTAGAATGCCCGTTCAGGATGTTTATGAACAGATGCTTATAGATTTGATTGAGGCACAATCTCTTTTAACCAGTTCTTATGTTTCTTTTGAGCGGACCCGACCTAACAAATGGGTTGTGACCTCCTTGATGGCTCGCGTTTATCTTTATTTGGAGCAGTGGGATGCCGCAGAGCGTGCCAGCACGCAGGTGATAAATAACGCGGGTTTATATGATTTACAAGTACCTATTGAAGCTGTTTTTTTAAAGGCGAGCCCCTCTGCTATTTGGCAGTTAAAACCGAAAAACGCTGGTGATAATACTTTAGAAGGCATTTTGTATGCTCTTAGTTCACCCCCTCCACAGGTTGCTGCTTTAACTACTGATTTTATTGAGGATATGGAAGCATTAGATTTAAGACGGCAGCATTGGATCCATGAGGTGACTGATGGTACTGATACCTGGTATTTACCTTATAAGTATCAACAAGGTTCTAATACGGGAACCAGTATGGAATATTCTGTAGTGTTCCGTTTGTCCGAACAATATTTGATACGGGCTGAAGCCCGAGCACGTCAAGGGTATATTACTGATGCACAAGCAGACCTGAATGCTGTTCGTTTGCGTGCAGGTTTGGATGCTATTACGGCCTCTGGGATGGCAGAATTGATGGCGGCGATTACTGCGGAAAGACGGTTTGAACTTTTTACAGAGTTTGGACACCGATGGTTTGATATTAAGAGGCTAGGCATTGCAGATACGGTATTAGATCCCATAAAGCCGGGGTGGATTTCCACGCAGGTTTTATTGCCTATTCCAGACAGTGAATTGTTACGTAACCCTAATTTAAACCCACAAAATCCGGGGTATTAAACTGAAAACTATGACTAAACACAAATTAATACATACCGGTTTTTCGTTTATAAAGCTATTCCTCGTACTAACCCTATTTATAACGGCTGATTTCGGTTTCAGCCAAAGCGATTCTAAAAAAGTGTACTTTACTGGGTTGGACTCCTTATGGAGTCAAAATATTTATACAGAGAAACTGTCTCAGGATGGCATGTGGTATACTTATACAGAAGTTTTCAATTCTGAATCGCGCTTTCTAAAGTTGGGGCATATTTTGGATGCGTATTCTGCTACTTTTAAGAATTGTAGGATGCATCAATTTTCCAATAATAATCATTGGTTTGCGGCTATTAATGATTCCGAGGAGCTTGTTGTGGTGGACCTGGTAAACCATAACCAAGCGACATACCCTCATATTATGATGCATATGTTTAGCTTTTCGGAATCTGGGAATTATTTAGCTGCTTATCAACAAGTTGACGATAAACCGGTTGGTATTTTATTAATTGATCTTAGGACTCGAACTGTTAAGTCCCTGTCTGGGGTGGAATCTTTTTCATGGCATCCCACAAAAGAGCAGTTGCTTATTGTTAAAAATCAGGATAGTAAGCAGCAGGTTATAGTCTATGATGTTCTTACTGACGAAGCAACAACTGTAACGCAAAATAGCGACAGTGAATATCACTTTTTAACTTGGGGTGCGTTGGGGAGTGCCGTTTTTATGGAATTGCGAGAAGGTAGTCATATTTTGTATTTTATGAATACTCAAGGTGAAATTATTAAGTTGCAAGACCTAGATGTTGCTACTTTACAGGCTGGTTCAGTAATCAGTCATCGAAAGCCTTATGTATCTGAAGATGGACAGAAAATTCTTTTTTATAGGCAACCATTACAGGATCAACACAAGGGTGTAACAGCACCTGTAGAAACATGGCATACAGCTGATCCTTGGGTATACCCAAGGATGCAGTATTATCATGATACTGAATTAGAGTTTGCCTTGACAGGTTGGTATCCCGAAACTGGAGCACTAGTTGCTATTGAAACGGCGCAAACGCCCACCGCTGCGCTTACGATTAATCATGACTATGCCTTGGTATATAACCAGCTTGAGAACGAACCCCAATACCAATATTTTCCCAGTTCTGATTTATACGTTAAGCATGTGAAAACAGGAGTAACCCAATTAGTTATTGAGAATCAATATACAGAAGCGGAATTTATTTCTATTTCTCCAGGTGGTAATTATGTAGCGTATTTTAAGACGAATGATTGGTGGGTTTATGATATTAAACAGGCTAAAACCGTAAACTTAACAGGTGATATTTCAGCGGATTTCCAGAACTTTGAACGCGAATTGCCAGGGAGCCAGTATCCTTATGGTAGTCCTGGTTGGACAGAAGATGATGAACACATTATTATATATGACCAACATGATATTTGGATGATGACTCCAGATGGCGCCGATAAAACACGTATTACACGAGGTCAGGAGGCAGGTATGCGTTTTAGGATTGCTAAAAACACATCTAGACTCCATCATGCGAATTCCGTCATAGGTCCTGGTTTTTCAAGTGTCGCCTTGGATTTAAAAACCGGTGTTTTATTGGAGGTATTTGATCTTGGCGATTATAAAACAGGCTATGCCTTTTGGGGGCGCAATCAGGAGATAGCGACTCTTTTGCTGGAAGACCAAAAAGTAAGCCAAGCTTTGGTCTCCAAAAACTCGTCGACTTTAATTTATTGTAAGGAATTTTTTAATCGACCTAGAGGGTTATACCGATTGGATTTAAAGACCCTAAAAGAAACTTTGATTTATCAGTCGAATGCGGCATTGCAGGAATATGATTTAGGTACTTTTGAGCTTATAGATTATACCGGAACTTCAGGAAAACCATTAAAAGGTGCTTTGTTATATCCGGCAAATTTTAACCCTGATAAGACCTACCCCATGATTGTACATATCTATGAGAATGAGTCTAAAAAGGTATTGGGGTTTAAGCCTCCTTCCGATTTTACTTTAAATGGTTTTAATTTATTGAAATATATTACTAACGGTTATTTTGTTTTTTACCCTGACTTTGAATACATCCAAGGAGACCCAGGAGTTTCCGCCTTACAATCGGTAACTACAGCTGTAAATACGGTTTTGGAAAGAGGGCATGTGGATGCCAAACGCATGGGATTGATAGGTCATTCTTTTGGTGGTTATGAAACGGCTTTTATAGTCACCCAAACGAATTTATTTGCTGCGGCCGTGGCGGGGGCGGCCGTTACCGACCTGAAAAGTTATTATCATGATGTGTCGTGGGATAATAAGCAGAACCAGATGTGGCGCATGGAAAATCAGCAGTGGCGTATGGGAAAGTCTTTTTACCAAGCTAAAAACGCCTATTATAGAAATTCGCCACTTCATCAAATAGAAGGTATAGAAACCCCTTTACTATTATGGACTGGAAAGTTGGATACTAACGTGAACTGGAGCCAAAGTGTTTACCTATTTATGGGACTTAAACGTTTAGGAAAAAAGGGAAAATTGCTATTGTTTGATAATGAGTTTCATTTTATTAGTCATAAAATGAATCAGCGGCTACTTACTCAAGACATTTATGAGTGGATGGAGTTGCATTTAAAACGACCAGATTGACACAAAATAGTTTCCTGAATGACAACAAAATCATTCAGGAAACTTTTGAATCAGAAATTACTGATATTTATTCCTCAGGCCATTCGTATAGTGATACGGAACACATGGTGCCTGACGGGTTTGTAAATCGGTAAACATTTTTACCATCTAATTGTTGGCAAGGAATGCCTCCAAATATGGCACAATTTTTATTTGCTGTGACACACTGTGTCTCCGCATCATTGTACACAAAACCAATTAAAGCAGCATCTTCATTTGAAGCGTTGTTGCTTTCTGTAGCAAAAGCAAATGCCATTGCCAACATACATACTGCCAAGGGCAGTCCGAATTTTAAAACTTTTGTTTTCATTGTTATTCATTTTTAATTTATTTATGACCGACTCTTTTTTAGGCGTTCGATCTTCTCCTACATACTGCGCAGTATTTTTTTTATTTCTTAGGGTTATTAAAATGTTTCGGTTTTAATTTGTAAAGCCATATTTTGTCATCAACTAGAGCACATAGTACATCTTTATAGACCTTAAATTCGCGTATTTTTTTATGCGGTTGGTGGTATACATAAAAGCTAAAGACATAGCTAAAATCTACTATGTTATATACGTCAATGATTGATGCTGATACAAGAGGGGCTTCACTTTCATATTTTCCAAGGCGATCACTATTAATGTATAGATAGTCGCCAGAGGTACTAGCTTGACGGTTTACTTGGACAGATTTTCCACGTTTGAATACATCTTTTGATTTGTAATATTGAACATCTATATTTGGAATGGAAATGGTATCTATTGTTTTCCCAATCTGAATATTATCCCATAGTTCATCAGCAACTAAGTATTGGTTTTTATAATAATAGGTGTACAAAAATTTTCGATGTTTTTCGTTCCAAAGTAGGATGCCGTCTGTACTAAATTTAGTATCAGGTGTCGCATTGAGAATTTTGGAATTTATGCGAATAGTATCTTGATGCAAGGTCTTTTTCATAACCCCTAGCGCTTTCGATCTTGTTTCACTACTAATGGTTGTAAAACCTATATTGGAGCTGTCAGCAATAGCAAAATCGGAAAAGAAGGCTTCGTTGTAAGCGTAAATCTGTGCCTTCCAGTCTCCAATATTACCTCTAAACATTACAGGTACCGTACCATCGGCTACATAATAAAACGGTGGATTAACAGCAATTCGGACTCTTTTAAACCGGATATTTAAACTGTCTATTTTTAAGGAATGCTCCTGGATATCTTTCAGACTATGAGAAATGGATTTTAGTAAGAACGGCGCTGTAACATTACCCAAAAATATATTTTGGTCGTCCATTCCCGCCAGATAGTACGAGTTAAATTCCAAGTTATAATCTCCAAATTTGGTAATAGGATGTGGTATATATTTTCTGATGAAGGCATTGTTACGCTTGATCTCTTTTTCGGAGGTTAGGTAAAGTCCGCAAACAATTGCAAAACCTATAAGGGTTAAAGCGGTTGATTTTATGATTAGTTGTTTGGCGGTTACTTTTTCAGTCCAGTAGAGTGCTAAAAGCGCTAATCCTATAAAAAACGTGTTGAATATTAGGTGTTCTGTCCAGCCCAATGATTCCAGAACCCCACCACAAGAACAGGGTGTAAAGGATGTGAAGTTTAGTATTATGACAATATAGGTCGTGAATAGTACCATGAGTAAGTAGGCTGTATATAGGCCAATTTTTCTTGTTTTCTCCCATGCCAATAGTCCTGCCGTTGCTAGTTCAATTCCAATAACACCGTAAGAAACAGGAACTGCAAAAGCGGCTAAAAGTGGTGACTGACCTAACTGGGTTTGAAAATCTGTAAAGGTTATGAGCTTGCTTACGCTGGCATATACGAATAGGAGTATGAATAGCATGGCGATGGCTACTACTATTGTTTTTTTTGTAATCAGATTTTTAAAGTACATAACTCGTTATTTAGTCCTTATAAAATTCGGCTATCTCAATTATTTTTTAAGGATTAGGGCTTTGCTTGGACGGATTTTTTGAGACGTGGGAGGTGAGACGTGGGAGGTGAGAGGTGAGAAGTTAAAAGTGAACAGTGAAAAGTGACAAGTGAATAGTTAAAAGTGAATAGTTAAAAGTGAAAAGTGAATAGTGAAAAGTGAGTGGTGAGTCTGGTGTGGTGGGCAATTGTGCGGGATTTTTACTTAATATGTACTTTAACCTTATTCTGATATTAGTTGTTGTTATTTAGTTTTTTGATATCTGTGGGTTTGACGCCAAAATGATTTTTAAATGCTTTTGAGAAGTGTGATACATTTTTGAACCCCGTCATTTTAGCCACCGCTTTGATAGACAGGGAGGTGTTTTGTATTAGTAAACTCGCTCGTTTTAGTCGTTCTTGGGTTAGATACCGAAAAACGGTGATGCCATATAATTGTTTGAATCCATATTTTAACTTATACTCATTGGTACCAAACTGGTTGGATATTACTAAATTAAAAAAAAAAATGGATAGCTATTTTTTTTACTTGTTTGATAATCAGTTTCATTTGGGGTTTTGACTCCGTCTGGTTGGGTGATTTTTGTTAATAAGGATAACATTTACACCCAAAGGGATTTCTTACAGGGATAATCAGCTTAAATTTATTAGCGCATTTGATTTTTTTATAGCTTATATGGGAATTCTGAAATTGGTTCTATGGTTAATTGTTCATTTGGCATTTTTGTAATAGCAACCTTTGGGTCTCTTGTAGATTTTTACATTTAATTAAATTGAGTTTCTTCCCTCATAAAGCGTCAATTATGAGGCGGATTTGTATTTATAGCAATGATATTTGTTGGCTAACGAGAAAGAGGGAGTGTTATGCACGGTCTGTAATTCGTGATATTAAGCAGCTTAAGAAGAAGCAAAAGCATCAATTGGTAACTATTCCGAAGGCCTGTGAGTATTTAGGTTTGCCTTATGATGAGGTGTTTTCAATGATTAATAAGTGATTTGAATGAAGGCGTTAACCTCCTTACCATGTCTGGTTGGGAGGTAAAGCATAATAGAACTAACCATCCAGAAGAGTTATAGTTTGATAGAGTTTATTAAAATAGGAGACTATTTTACATGCAGGCAACTTCTATATCTGTTTAAATCTCTATGCTCCAATTACCCAAAACTCTTCAATAGGACTCTAGCTTCCAAAAAAGGTTTCCCAGTTCTGAAGTTCTTCTTTTTCTCAAAATGCAAATTTATGATTTCACCAAACTTACTTTTTTGCTCCAACTGATATATCAGCTGTATCATATCGTTGTAATGACCTTCAATGACAAATTGGTAGGTTTTAATTGTTAGTTCATTTTTTAACTCTATATGAGGCTCTAAAAAACTTACTATTTTAATGTTATTTTCTTCGGCAGTTGCATTAATGGTTTTCAAAAGGTTGTTTTGAATTGATGATCCGTTAAGTTAATATTTATTAAATAAAGAATCCTAATATTTTTACCTCTTGTTTAAAAGAGAGATCTCTTTGTGTGAACTTTATTTCTAGTTTTGTTCAAGCTCTACAATAGGTTTTAACTGCGGCAAAAGCATGAAATTTTATTGTTGTTGTATGAACTTTAACATTTTTAATGTGTAAGATACTTAAAAACAGAGTGATATAGTTTTTTTTTAGGATTTACGGGAAAACCGTAACTCCAATTCATTTTATTTAGTTTTTTTTGACAAAAATAAAATAGAATAATATGCTTGCAAAATACACGATCATAGTTTTTATGTTCTTTTCCACTAGTTTAATTTTATCGCAAAATTTATTAGACTCTTCAACATGGTTAATAGGCTCTGGCTCAGCTCCTGGATTTGGTGTTAATGGATCTTCTTCTGAAAACAGTCGGGAGCTCGGTTTTAATCATATTGGGGAGGAAGTTCTTCTCTGGAAGGCAAGTCCAGATGGGTCAAATAACGCAGATGGTGGTTTTGTCACATCTTGGTTGAATATTGATAGAACTAACACCTATAGATTTTCTGTTTGGATAAAAAAAACGAACTCGAATGATGGGACTACCTATTTTGGGTGTAACAAAAGCAATGGAGATCAGTTATTAAGACTTAATAATAATTTAGATTCCAATCCATATTTTTGGCATGGGGATTTGCCAGTATTAAATAGATGGTACTTGTTTGTTGGTTATGTGCATAGTAGTAGTTATTCTTCTGCCGTTCATCTAGGAAAAATATATGATGGAGTTACAGGAGAACCAGTGATTGATATGATTGACTTTAAATTTAATAATACCGCAACTACCATGCGGCAAAGAGCTTTTCTATATTACGACCCTAATGTTTTGGATAATCAATACTTTTATTCTCCTAGAATAGAGGTGATTAATGGTAATGAATGGTCTTTAGACGAATTGTTGTCTATTAACCCAAACTCCATGTTGGTTTTTGCATTTGATAATTCTGGGAATCAAAAACAACTTCAATATTGTTCAGATACATTTTGTTTTTTTGAAACCCCTCCTGAAGGAAAAGTAGCAAAGGATGATTTGATTGATATACTAAATAAACATGAAGAAACGGTTAAAGATGATGATTTAGAGGGGGAGGAAGTTGTTATTTTTCCAAACCCTACAACAGGTAATGTTTCTATTAAGCTCAACTCTACTCCGAATGTTTCTTTTTCTCAAGACATTAGTTTTTATAATAGTGCGGGTTTTTTAATTTTTAAAGTCCCTAGTCGATCCAAAAATGAACAGCTTATAGATTTAAGTAATTTGTCTTCTGGCGTGTATTTAATTCATATTCATTTAAGTAATGGAGAAATTGTAACAAAACAAATCATTAAAAACTAAATAGCCCAACTCATGAAATTAAAAAATTACTTTATACGATTCATTATACTTATAATAGGGTTTGTTGGCTTTTCACAGACACCTAATGACCTACTTGTGGATCCATCCATCAAAGTTAAGATGGAATTTAAAAAAATAACTTCGAAGGAAAATCCTAACGCCAAATCATCTAAAACGACATTTCAAACTGCATCTAGACCTCCAAAAGGACCAATTGACCCCATTGATCCTTTCGATCCAATTGACCCCCCAATAGGTGAAACATCTTCAGGTTACGCAGGCACTACCCTAGATGAGTTTAACGTCTCATTAAGTGGTGAAGCTTCATATAGTGTCCCAATAATTTCGCCTGCAGGAATTAAAGATATTGCTCCTAATATTGGTTTAACCTTCAATAGTCAAGCTTCTAATGGATTAGCAGGCTGGGGTTGGAATATATCAGGATTATCTACCATAACTCGAATTCCATCGACTAAATACCATGATGGCTTTGTTGGTGGTATAGATTTTGATGATACAGATCGTTTTGCTCTAGATGGACAAAGATTACTTCTTAAAAGTGGAACCTATGGAGCAGTTAATTCAGAATATCAAACCGAAAATTATTCAAATATTAAGATAAGAGCCTACGAAACATCACCTTATGGTTCATCATATGGTCCATCGTACTTTATAGTGTTTTATCCAAATGGAACTCGTGCTTGGTATGGAAATGGCGGTTCTTCTCATGGACAATTGGAATGGGCATTACATAAAATACAAGATCCTCAAGGTAATTATGTAGAATATACTTACTCTCAAAGTAATAATTTGTTACGTATTAATAGGATTAGGTACGGTTCTATAGAAGGAGTAACACCTCCTAATGACATATATTTTTATTACAAAACCAGGACACGCCCAGAACTTACTTATATTCAGGGTGTAACATTTAAACGAGGTAATATTTTAGATCGTATAGAAGTAAAAGGTGGAAGTCAATTGTATCGCAAATATCAGTTGACTCACAATACTTCATCCTTAGGTTATCAAAGAGTTTCATCCATTAGAGAATATAATAGTGCTAATGAATCTTTTCCACCAATTACATTTGGTTATGAATCTTCAACTAGTGGTATTTCAAGAGATGGAAACACTTTAGATATCTACCCAGGAATCAATTACAATAATGATAGAATGGCGGTAGGCGAGTTTGATGGTGATGGCAAGATGGATTTTATTACTTATAATAAGAATACAAGAAATCAACTAAACATATTTATGGGAGTTTTTAGTGATTATGGATCTGGTATTTCTATAGGTTATTCAGTGGATACTGAAAAATTTGATGATGTTTTTGCAAGTACAATTTTATCTTGGAATGGAAAATTATTACCCCAACAAGGAGTTACCAATGTTAGGGAAACAGTAAATGGTACAAACTCAACTGCTCGTTTTAGAACGTTTGCTATGGCTGCTTACGGTCCTGTTTTTCAGTATGATAAAAATGTGAATTTCCCTATTGGGCCTATGGGAGACTTTGATTGTGATGCTCCTTCAAATAATGATTATAGAAAAATACCTAAATCGTATATTAATGGAGATTTTAATGGAGACGGACTAACAGATGTATTGGCAATCCCTAAAAAATATTATAAAAAAGCATGTAGTTGGGATTACGATTATTGGGATGATTATGAAGAATGTGTTTGCGATAGGCAAACTATACCCCTAGGTAATTCCGAAGTTTATTTTGTAGATTTAAAACGTACAGATACTACAACTGCGGTCAATATTGGTTCATTAGAGTCTCGTATTCAAGATAGTACTGATAAACTATTTGGAGTTGATTTTGATGGGGATGGAAAAACCGATTTAATGCACATTAGGGATGGTTTAACTACGGTGTATTCTATGAACTCATCAAATCAATTAGTACAAATAGCTTCTTTAACCAATAGTTATATAGATAAAGATAAACCAATATTATTAGGAGATTATAATGGTGACGGAAAGACAGATTTTGCTCAACCTTCAGCTAATGGAAGTACTACTTGGAGGTTTTATTTGTCTCAAGGAAATAATATTTTTTATTACTCAAAAGATATTGGAGTTAATTATATTGAAAATTTTGTACATAACGGTTGGAGAAACATTAATGGAGTAGGAATGACTAATCCATTGTATGAATATAAATATATAGCTCAAGATTATAATGGAGATGGAAAGACAGACATCTTAAAACATGAAATAATTACACCCTACTCCTCATCCAATGTAGTTAGTGATAGATTTCAGTTATATGCCAATAAACATAATAGTAACGAAAGTACACCTACCTTCGTATTAACCACTAATTCTTTAGCGGTTAACAATGGTCTTACTAAATTTGGAATTCCTATATTTCTAGAAGCAAAAGGAACCAATAGTAATTTAGAGTATGCCTATATAGATGGTAATAACGTACATACCTATGAGTTTAATAATGATCATAAGAAAGATATTGAGCTTAAAAAGATCTCAAACAATGGTGTAATAACAGATATATTTTATGAGCAATTAAATTCTCGCTATGGCTCAAACACATATTCTTTTGACTATGAGGAGAACTACCCATTTGTGAATGTCAATGTGGCTCCTCCTTTAAAATTTGTTAAAGAAGTTAAACATACTGGTTCAGGTTATTCGAAACGACAAGTTTTTCAATATAAGGGTGCTGTTTCTAACGCAGAAGGATTAGGTTTTTTAGGATTTAAAGAAGTGAAAAAAACCAACTGGTTTGGTGATGGAGTGGGAACACTTTGGAATATATCTAAACATGATATACAGAAACGTGGAGCTGTAACTCAACAATGGGTTTCTACATCACCCTCTAGTTCACCATACAGTTTTGTAAATAAAACAACTTACACTTATTCAACACAGCTGCTTCCTAATAATGTTTTTATTAATAAACCAATTCAAATAGTAAAAGAAGATGGTCTACAAGGATTTAGCACAACAGAAGTATATACTTATGACTCTTTTAAAAACCCTCTTTCTATAGTCTTATCTTCTAGTGGAGAGTCTAAAACAAAAACATATGAATATTCAAATAATTCTACATCAACAGGATCTACCTATCATATAGGGAGGCTTACTAAAGAAATTAAAACAAACGTATTAAATGGTAATTCATTTACTAATGAAAATCAATACTCTTATGATAATAATTTATTAGTCCAAATTAAGAGAAAAGGTAACGGTACGCCTTGGCTTATAGAATCCTACATTCATGATTCTTTCGGTAATATTACACAAAAAACTGTCGGAGGTTCAGGAATTTCAAATCGAATTGAAGAATTTGAATATGACAGTAGCGGTCGATTTTTAACTAAAAGTATAGATTTAGAAGGATTAGAGACTACTTTCACTTATGACACTACTACAGGCAATCCAATAACAACCACAAACCCTTTTGGGCATACAACTACTTATGTATATGATGGTTGGCAAAGGGTCTTAAATAAAATAAGTTATTTAGGAAAGGAAACTAAGTATTATTATAATCAAGAAAATATTCCTGGTATTGGTCAATGTTTTACCAAGACAATTGATTTCCCAGAAGGACAAGACAAGAAAACTTATTTTAATGCTTTTGGTTGGAATGTTCAATCTAAAATGTTAAGTCTAAATGGTAAATGGATCCAAAAACAATTTGAACATGATGCTATAGGTCGAGTATTGAGAGAAAGCGAGCCTTATTTTAGCAATGAAAGCCCAACACAATGGAATCAAAATTATTTTGACGAATATGGTCGCCCTATCACTCAACAATTATTTACTGGAAAGGTAATTAACACCACTTACAATGGTCCATCTATTACTGTAAATGATGGGACAAAATCCACCACCACCACAAGAAGTGTATTTGGAAATATCACTTCTGTGCAAGACTTAGGTGGAACAATCGATTATCAATATTATGGCAACGGTACAATGAAAGCTGCAAATTTTGGCAGTCATACTGTTAGCACTACTATTGATGGTTGGGGGCGTAGAATATCATTATCCGATCCTTCAGCAGGAACGTTCAATTATGAATATAATATTTTAGGAGAAATCACAAAAGAGATTACTCCTAAAGGCCAAACAGAATATACATATGATGATTTTGGAAAATTGTTAGATAAAGAAATTATTGGGGATAAAACAGATTTAACGGTTTCATATATCTATAATGGAACAACAAAATTACTTGAAAGAATAAATGGTAATGATGGTGAAGCAGACACGCAATATACTTATAACTATTATTATGATTCTAATCATAGACCTAATAGAATTACAGAAGTTACAGATTACGCAGAGTTTGAAAACCAAATGACTTATGATGACTTTGGTAGAATAAACAAAGACGTATATATAACTAGAAATATAGCAACCGGCGTAAATAGTACTGTTCAGGTTAAGAATATCTATGATGAAGCAAGTATTCTAATAGAATTAAGAAATCAGGTCTCTGATGATCTTTTATGGAAAGTTAATGATGAGAATGCTAGGGGACAAACACTTAGTGTTGATTTAGGGAATGGAATAACAAAAAACAGACAATATGATCAATTTGGGTTTCTTACCAATATAACCGATAAGGACGATGGCACAGGAGGTGAGCAAGCTCTAAAGTTAGATTATAGCTTTGATGCACAGCGAAATATTTTATTAAGTCGTCAAAATCACGGATTTACCAATTGGAGTGAGAGTTTTACGCATGATAGTTTAGACCGATTACTATCCGTTAATGGACCTAATCCCCATACACAGGATTACGATGATCAAGGAAGAATAACTGAAAATTCTTTTGTAGGAGATTATACATACGATAATAATTCTAGATATAGACTTGCTGAAGTCGACCTAAATAATCAAGGTGATTTATATTATCAAAACCATAGCTTACAACAGATAACTTATAATGCTTTTAAAAAACCAGTAGATATTTATGAGAAGGAAAAGGGTCGAGTAAGTTTTGAGTATGGTCCTATGATGAACAGAACAAGTTCATATTATGGTGGTTTAGAAGAGAATAAAACAGAACGTCGTTATCATAAACGATATTCTAGTATCATTCCTGTTGAGATTGTACAAGACACCGAAAATAATAGCACTAAAATCATTACTTATATAGGAGGTGACGGTTATACAGCACCAGTTACACATATAAAACAAGTTGGTGGTAACAGTATTGATGAGTACCATTACTTACATCGTGATTATTTAGGAAGTATTCTTGCTATTTCTAACTCTAGTGGAGAAGTTGTAGAACAGAGACAGTTTAGTGCTTGGGGTTTAACAGATAATTTTAAACAAAGAAATACGTTAACAGATTTTTCTTACAGCTCTTTGATTAATAGGGGTTTTACAGGTCATGAGCACTTTTTTGATGTATCGTTAATTCATATGAATGGCCGTTTGTATGATGCTAAATTAGGTCGTTTTTTATCTCCAGATAATTACATACAAGTACCTTTTAGTACACAAAGCTTTAATAGATATGGTTATGTATGGAATAACCCCCTTGTAAATATTGACCCTAATGGAGAGTTTATTTTTACTGCTGCAATTATTATTGGAGCCGTTGTAGGAGCTTATATAGGGGGCGTGCAGGCTAATGGAGGAAATTATAATCCATTAAAATGGAACTGGTCCAGTGGTAGCACTTGGGGTGGTTTAGTAGGTGGTGCTGTTATTGGAGGCATCTCGGGAGGTGTTGGTGCTTATGTTGGTGGAGCAGCGTTAGGGGTTATGTCTGCTGCAGGAATTTCAGGAGGAATTATAGGTGGTGCAGTATCTGGAATAGCTGGCGGAGTAGCTGCAGGATTAATAAGTGGAGCCGGGATGGCAATACTCCCTGGTGGTAATGGTGATGTTCTTGGAGGCGCATGGAAAGGTGCAGTTACTGGTGCCATTTTTGGAGGAATTATAGGGGGTACTGTAGGAGGAATTACCACCCCAAAAGGTTATAGTGTACTTACAGGCAGACAAATAAGGCCAACAGCAGTAAGTGTTAGTGAATTAAAAGCCCAACCTTTTCAATCAAGTGATGATGCCTTCGCTTTAGACACTGGTAAAGCTATTAGACCTGAAAACACTAATGTAACTAAAGCGGTGGAAATAAATAAATTAGAACAGTCATTTTTAAAAACTAAAGGGGTTGATGGTCAAGTGAAATTCACTGCTACTGATGAGTTAGTTGCTGTCAGGCATCATACTAGTCCCGAAGCCCTTAAACAAATAGAGGCAAGTAAATTAATAAATCCTTCTCGAGGTCAGCCATATGGTGTTGATGTTGAAGTTGCACCATTTGTTAATCCATCAAATGCTAATATGGGTCAATTTGGTAAAGGAGCGTATATTGAATTTATGGTACCTAGAAGTCAATTGAGTAATATTCCTGGTTATTTAGGAGGTACAGGTAATACTGCCAGAATAATTACAAACTCAGCTCCTTTAGATGTTAGTTCAAGTTCATGGTTAAATTTTGTTAAATGGAAATGGTTTTAAAAATAAAAGAAATACAAATAGAAAATGTTAATATTTCTAACATTGAAATAAAAGAAGGAGAAATCTTAAGGATACAATTCTCAAATTTAAAAACTTATAATAGTGTTTTGTCTAAAATTAATTCATCAGATTTTGATGGAAATGTAACAAATGTTGAATTATGGGCAGAAAAAAACGAGAATTTAATTTTTATTGAAAACTGGTTTAATCTTTATGCTAAAGAAGACTCTTTTATTAAAGAGATGGATTTAACAGGTCAAGAAAAATTTTACGAATTACCAAGACCCTATAAGAATATTATTTGTTTAAAGCAACTTTTAGAAAATAAAATTCCCGCATTAATTATAGGAACGGCAGGAATGCATTTTTTTAATTTGAGACAAACTTATAGCTTGTTACATTCATATTTAAAGGATGGTGGGATTTGTATTGAAATGACTTATCCTTTAATGAATCAAAATGAGCTTATAAATATTTTAGGTGTTGAACCTAAGGTAATTACAATTAGTACTTAATTATTCAAAGGGATGAATGAAAATATAAGTTTAGAATAACAACATTTTAATATATAACATGATGAATCTGAATCAAGAGAAATATCTAATAAAAGAGAATTCTTTAAGTATTTTTAATAATTATTATGAGAAAATTTTCAATACCGAATGGTATCCTAATTTATTTATTAAAGAAGGTTTTTCAATATTTTTTATAAAAATCCAAAAAAATAAAACAAAATATTTTAACTGGAGTGTTTTTAGTCAAGCAATTTTACAGAATATGGAGAGCTCTCATTTTTTTTTAAATCATATGATAGAGGTCTTATTTATAAAGAGTCAAAGCAGTCTAGTACAAATATGAGTGCTTCTTTTGATATTGAAAAAAAGTTAATGATGAAAAATTCTGATTTTGTTGAGTTATTAAACAACTTTTCATTTGATGAATTGATTTCGGAAATTGATTTTGGAAATATAGAACAAGGTACACTTGTTTTTGATGATACTAGTAAATGGGCATATTATTATGGTGAGCAACTATATAAATCGCCAAATTTTGAAGAGTTTGATCTATTCATTGTAAAAAAAGAAGATGAGTTTAATTTCAAAAATTCTTTAAAAAGCATGATGCTGTTGCCTTACGAAATTAAAGTGACTAAATTAAATCATATTTTTAAAGACACTGATTTTTCTAAAAACAGGTTATTTGAAATA
The DNA here is from genome assembly GCF_023205095.1 of Bizionia sp. M204. GTDB lineage: Bacteria > Bacteroidota > Bacteroidia > Flavobacteriales > Flavobacteriaceae > Algorimicrobium > Algorimicrobium hallyeonense. The sequence continues at coordinate 2,890,682 of NZ_CP046242.1, forward strand.
AAGTTAGATTAAGTTTAAAACCATGAGAGAAGTTAACAAAGATGTTTTAAAAAAATATCGCTATATTGATAAGAAGAGGAGTATTGAAGCTGTAACATTGCAGTTAAAAAAGAAGGTGCGTCTCAAATGGAGTGTACTAGATTATTAATGAAGAGAAGTAAAACTTAATTATAAAATATGAAAAAAATAATAACATTATTTATAAGTTTATTAATATTGTCGTGTAGTTCATCTGATGATTCAAGTGAGGTAAATAATAGGATTAATAATAACGGAAATAGTAACGCAACATTTAGTATTGACCTAACTTCTAATAGAACAGCTGTCGTAGATGAAATTATTAGTGTTGATATCACAGGAAATGAAAATATTATGACACTTGAGGCATCTTTAGATGATTTTCAAACCACTATTTTTAATCAAACGAATAGTAGTAGTTTCGGAGCCTCGTCAACTCTGTATTTTAATTTTGATGAGCTAGGTAATAAAACAATTAGCATTAAAGCAATTAATAATAGTGGTGAAGAAATTATAAAAACAATCACTGTTACTATTTTAAGAGGAGATGCAGTGAAAATTACTTCTATAGAAGTTGTTTCTTTTTCAAACATTCACAACACATGGGATCCAGAATTTTTAAATACTGATGTAAACCGCTTAGCAGATGTTTTTTTATTGCTCAGAAAACCTAAAGTAAATATAATAGATAGTTCTAGTTTTCCGTTAAGAGATTGGTTTAGGTCTGAAACTAAAGAAAATCAAGGTGATTTAATATGGGATGTGTCATCGCACAACCTATATATAAATCCTAATTTTTCTTTACGATATAGCATGGCTGATGTTGACGATGGAGGGATGAGTCAAGATATTATGTTAGGACCTCCTTTTGAAAGAGAAGTAACCTTTGTTGAGCATATCACAACTCAACCAACTACAATTACCTTGAGTATACCAAATATTGATTTAGAGGTAGTTTTTACAGTAGAGTGGAATTAATTTTTTGATAGAGTTATGTGATGTTTAGGATTTTTAACATATTAACAGTTATTTTATTCATTTCAAATGTTGGTTTCTCCCAAAATGAAACCAACATTTGGTATTTTGGAGAAAATGCAGGATTAGATTTTAATTCAGGGGTTCCAACACCATTGTTGGATGGAGCTTTAAATACGGATGAAGGCTGTGCAACCATATCAGATAATACAGGTAGTTTGTTGTTTTATACAGACGGCATTACGGTTTGGAATAGGAATCACGGAGTAATGCTTAATGGTACAGGGCTTAATGGTGATGTTTCGAGTACACATTCCGCTATAATAGTTCCAAAACCTGGTAATTCTAATATCTATTTTATTTTTACTGTAGATGCCAATACTGGTCCTCAAGGATTACAGTACTCTGAAGTCGATATGACTTTAGATAGTGGACTTGGCGGTATAACTACTAATAAAAATGTTTTATTAGCAACCCCAACCACAGAAAAATTAACAGCTGTTAAAAGTTCTGTATCTAACGAATATTGGGTGGTTAGTCACCGATGGAATAGTAACGAATTTATAGCATATAATGTTAACGGTTTGGGTGTTAATACCACACCGGTTATTAGCGGTGTGGGGACTTATGTTGGTGGCTCCAATGAGCTATCTGCTATCGGGCAAATTAAAATATCTCCAGATGGCACGAAACTGGCCTTGGTAAGAAGTGTTGGGTATTCTGAAGCTCAATTGTTTGATTTTGATGCCAGTTCTGGAATTGTATCTAATCCTATCACAATTTTTGATTTACCAAACTATCTTACACCGTATGGTGTTGAATTTTCACCCAATAGTAAAGTACTTTATATTGGCATAACAGGTGAAGGTGTTTACCAATATAATTTAGAAGCTGGTTCACCTAATAATATTATTAATTCTGAATATTTAATTTCATCAACCACAAACTTCTATTCTGCACTACAATTAGCTTCCGATGGTAAGATTTATATTGCTAATGCATTAAGTAACTATCTCGATACCATTCAAAATCCTAATAATCTTGGATCAGGTTGTAATTACCAAATGAATACAGTGTATTTAGGAGGTAGAATTGTTCAAAGAGGGTTACCGCCATTCATTCAGTCCTTTTTTAATGCTGCTTTTCAAACAGATGACGTGTGTTTAGGTGAAAGTACTATTTTTACTGTCACAAACTTTCCCACAACTTATGATTCATTAGTTTGGGATTTTGGAGATGGAAATACCTCTACTTTAGAAAACCCAAGTCACGTCTATCTCACGGCAGGAGATTATACGGCAACATTAACGGTTACTGTTGGTGGCGTTTCTTCTACAGATACCAAAGTATTGACTATTTATGAGCAACCAACCGCTACACAGCCACAAGATATAATAGAATGTGATACCAACAATGATGGTTTTTTTGAATTTGATTTAACGGCTCAAATTTCCGCTATTCTGAACGGACAATCTGCTACTACTTTTGAGGTCGTTTATTATGCCTCCATGTTAGATTTTACAAATAGTTCACCAATTGCAGATCCAACTACTTATATAAATACAACAGCCTACGCATCACAAAATATAATAGCAAGTGTTAGAAACAGAAATAATGCAGACTGTAAAGTTATTACAGACTTTAATATTCAAGTTTTTGATGTACCAATGCCAAGTTTAACAGTTCCTCCAATAGAATATTGTGATAATACGAGCTATGGAACAGATACAGATGGTGTAGTTATATTTGATTTAACTGACAATGAATCAGCAATTTTAAATGGTCAGTCTGCAACTAATTTTACAGTTAGCTATTTTACTGATGCTGGATTAACAACTCAAATACCAACACCCAGTAATTATCAAAATACAAATCCATTAGAAACTATTTATGTTCAAGTTGTAAATAATAGTAATACAAGTTGTGTTGCTGAAACATCTTTTACTATCGAAGTTTTTGAAAAACCATTCACGGCGCCAATAGTAAGTTTAAGACAATGCGATGATGATTTAGATGGTTATAGTGCATTTAATTTAAGTGAAGCTCTAAATGAAATCACTACAAATACCCTAAATGAAACTATCACATTTTACGAATCGCAATTAGACGCTGAAAATGAGAATAGCCCAATTCCAAACACAACCGTTTATATAAATGAAACTGTTAGTACAGATGCTATTTGGGCAAGAGTTGAAAATAGTCATGGTTGTTTTAGAACTTCACAAATAAATCTTGTAGTATCTACTACACAAATTCCATTAACCTTTACAAGAGATTTTTATGAATGTGATGATACTCTAGATGGAGATACATCAAATGGCATTGCTTCTTTTAACTTTAGTAACGTAACAACAGAAATAGAAGCATTATTCCCTACAGGACAACAATTAGCAATTACATATTACAGAAATTTATCAGATGCTTTAGCCGAAACAAATGCCATTACAGATATTACAAATTATAGAAATATTGGTTATCCAAATACACAAGATATTTATATACGTGTTGATAGCCTAATAGATAACGATTGTTTAGGTTTAGGTCAACATATTACACTACATGTAGAAACTGTTCCTGTTGCCAATTCTGTAAGTATAGCAGAGGCTTGTGATGACGATGGAGACGGTCTGTATGCTTTTGATACATCTACTATTCAAGATGAAATTATTGCAAGTCAAACGAATGTAAATGTTAGTTATACGGACTCAAATGGTATAGCCTTACCGAGTCCTTTACCAAATCCGTTTAATACTGCCACGCAAATTGTTACTGTAAGAGTTACTAATGCAACTTCTCAAGATCCAAATGGAGCTTGTTATGATGAAACCACAATAAATTTTGTTGTAGATGCCGCAGCAGTTGCAAACCCTATTGCAGATATCATGGTTTGTGATGATGATACTGATGGTCAATATGCGTTTGATACGTCTACTTTTGAAACAACTATTCTTAATGGTCAAACAGGCATGCAAGTGACATATATTGATGAATCGGGTAATCCACTGCCTAGTCCATTACCCAACCCTTTTGTCAGTGAGTCGCAAACCCTAACAGTTCGTGTAGAAAATACGTTAAGTGCTAGCTGCTATGATGAAACGACTATCAATTTAATTGTTAATGCACAACCAATAGCAAACACCATACAAAATGATATAGTTTGTGATGATGCTTCAAACGATGGAGAGGCTAATTTTATTTTAAATCATTATGATCCTCAAATTTTAGACAGTCAATCAAGTACAATTTTTGAAGTAATGTATTTTGATGAACTCACGAATGCAGAAAATAATACAAGTCCATTGTCTAATAATTATTTGAGTACATCAATTTCTGAAACTATTTATGCAAGAATACACAACAGAAATAATATGGATTGTTATGCAATTACTTCTTTTCAAATAGGAGTTTCATATCTTCCTATAGCTTACAATCCAGATGACTTAATTATTTGTGATGATGAAAGTAATGATGGGGAATCCGAGTTTAATTTAAGTATTCAAAATGAATACATTCTAAATGGTCAATCTGAAACTGAAAATAAAATTACGTATCATCTTTCACAAGAAGACGCTGAAGGTAGCATAAATGATATACCTACAATTTTTACAAATACAGAAGCAAATCAAATTATTTACGTAAGAGTTGAGAATGTGAATAATTTAGATTGCTACGCAACAACGTCATTTAATATTATAGTTGTTGAACAACCTGTATTACTTATGGAAGAACAATGGTCTATTTGCGAAGGAGATACGGTAGAAATCATTGCAGATTCAGGATTTGATGAATACTTGTGGTCAACTGGAGAAACCACGCCATCTATAATTGTTGATGAAATTGGAACTTATGAACTAACTGTGACAACTATTTATGGCAACATAAGATGTGAAGACGCACAAATAGTTAACGTTGTTCAATCAGATATAGCAGTTATTACTAACATAGAAACTGTAGACTGGTCGCAAAGTAATAATGAAATTAGTATTTATGTGGAAGGAAATGGAGATTACGAGTATTCAATTGATGGCATAAATTATCAAGACTCAAATATATTTAGTTACCTAACTATCGATGCATACACGGTTTATGTGAGGGATAAGAACGGTTGTGGTGTGGTAAGTGAGGAAGTTTACTTGTTGTATTACCCAAAAGTGTTTACACCAAATGGCGATGGAACAAATGATACTTGGCAACTATATAATTCAAGGATTGAGCAAAATAACAGAGTCTACATTTACGACAGATATGGTAAATTACTAAAACAAATTACTCCTAATTCAAACGATTGGGATGGGACCTTCAACGGTAGTGCTTTGCCAAATTCAGATTATTGGTTTGTTTTGAAAAGACAGAATGGGAAAGAGTATAGAGGGCATTTCTCATTGAAGAGATAGCGATGTATTTGCCAATGTTTAAGTTGAGTAGTGTGATGGGTTAATGTAAACCTATTCGATGCTCAAACCTTTGTACAGAAATAATCCTAAATAATACTTTTTTTGATTAATATTTTCGACACCAACACGCTATATGAGTCTATAATACTTTTTAGAGCTATAAATATGTCAATACAGGTGGGGTGTAAGCTTCCCTTATAACCGAACTGTTTAAAAGTAGAATAATAATCTTAAATTTGAACAGTATTATGAGAAAAAGTAAATTTAGTCCACAACAGATCGCAAAGATTTTAAAGGAGTTTGACAACGGCAAGAGTGTTGATCAGATAAGCAGGGAACACGGAGTGAGTTCGGCCAGTTTTTACAAATGGCGTTCCAAATATGCCGGAATGAACTCAAAAGAGCTTAAACGGCTAAAAGAGCTCGAGGAAGAAAACCGTAAGCTCAAACAGATGTATGCTACTTTAGCGCTTGACCATCAAATGGCCAAAGAGATCATAGAAAAAAAGCTTTAAAGCCCTGCCGTAAAAGGAGTATCACCAAGGAACTTATTCATTACGGTATCAGTAGGGCGTGCCGTGTCCTGAATATGAGTAAGAGCGTGTATTATTACACCCCATTGGGCAAGGATGATTCCGAGATAGAACAAGCTATACAGCAAAAAGCTAAAGAACACTCTGAAGAAGGTTTTTGGAAGGCTTATGACCGGTTGCGGGAAGAAGGCAAGCCATGGAACCATAAACGCGTGCACAGGGTTTATGTTTCGTTGGGACTTCCTTTGAGGAGAAAAGCAAAGAAACGTTTGCCTGCACGTGTTAAAGAACCTTTAGAAGTGCCAAATGAACTTAACCATACCTGGAGTATGGATTTTGTAACTGATGTATTGGAAAACAAGAGGCGTTTTCGAGCCTTTAATATCATTGATGATTTCAATAGAGAGGCCCTTCATATAGAAATAGATTTTTCACTGACCAGTAATCGGGTGGTTTGGGTGCTTAATCACCTAATCAATAAAAAGGGTAAGCCCCAAAAGATACGTATGGACAACGGACCAGAGTTTATAGCAAAGATAGCCTTTGAATGGAGCCAGATGCACGAGATAGACTTTAAATACATTCAACCGGGGAAACCCACTCAAAATGCCTTTATAGAACGGTTCAACGGCTCATATAGAAGAGGTGTATTGAATAAATATATATTTGAGCATATTGACCAAGTGAGGGAACAAACCCAAATTTGGATGGACGATTACAACAATAAAAGACCACATGATGCTCTGGGAAAGGTACCACCAATAAAATATGCGAAACTTAATTCTACTTTGGCTAGCCAAAGTAGAATTAAAAACAATAACTTTATGGAAGTTTTAGAAAATTAAGCAGTTCTAATCTGGGGAAGCTTACATTTCTTCCACTTTTAATTAAGCCGTATAAAATGTCAACCAAATTTTCGTAAATTAAACCTGACTAAATTTAAGCACTTTATGAAAAACCTTATTTCTATACTACTTATTAGTTGCTTTGGATTCACGTGTGCTGCGCAAAAAATGTTTTCCGTTCAATATGCCAATCAAGCAGATGTAAAAGTGTTTGTAGTTGACTACGAAAGTCAAGCAGATCTAAAAGTTTATAAAGTAGAATATGCCAATCAAGCAGGGAAAAATGATGGTAAATGGTTTTTTACGGAATATGGAAATCAGGCAAAAAAGAAAATATACTATGTAGATTATCAAAACCAAGCTGATCTCAAAATCTACTTTGTTGAATATGAAAATCAAGCTGGTTGGCGCAATAAAGCCAAACAGCATTTACTGTATTAATGGGTTGTTTTTATTTAGGATTATGTATTTTCGTTTAATTATTAATTCTCATTTGTAAGTAATGAAAAGAAAAAATACAATAGGGCTTGTATTGTCTGGAGGTGGTTACAGAGGTATTGCGCATATTGGCGTATTGAAAGCCATGAAGGAATTAGGTATTAAACCCGATTACATTTCTGGAACCAGTGCTGGTGCCATTGTTGGATCCTTATATGCTGCTGGTCATTCTAGCGATAAAATTTTTGATTTTTTCTCCAATACAGAATTGTTTACATATCATAATTACACTTTAAAAAAGCCCGGATTAATTGATGGCTCTAAAATTGAAAACATTTTAAAAACCTATTTTAAAGAAGATAGTTTTGAAGCTTTAAAAACACCCATGTATATTGCTACAACTGATTTAGTTCACGCTAAAACACGCTACTTTAATTCAGGCCCAATTATAAAACCCATTATAGCATCATCTTCTGTTCCTGGTGTTTTTTCACCAGTGGTTTTTAATGATTTTCTTTTATGCGATGGTGGTGTTACCAATAACTTTCCCGTGGAACCTCTATTAATTACATGTGATAAAATTATTGGTGTATTTTTAAATTCGCTTCTAGAAACTTCAAAAGATAAGCTAACTTCTACCAAGTCTGTTTTAGAAAGAGCGTACAAAATTACACGTGTTAATGCTTCTGAAAATAAATTTAAATCCTGTGATGTTTTCATTGCACCTAAAGAACTAGGTAAGCATGAAATTTTCTCGAAAACACATGCCAAAGAGATTTTTGAAATGGGCTACCAAGAAGCAAAATTGCAGTTAACTGCATTTTATAAGAATTCTAAATAGTCTAGTTTTCTCTGATTTAAAAGATGTTTAATTAGCCTTCCTTCGATTTTGCCATTATAGCTTTTAAGCGTTCTTTGCGCAAGGCTTTTTCGGCTTTTTTCTTATCAATTTTTCTATTGAGAAGTTTGGTGTGCTTGGCCTTATTTTTCGTGTTTTTCTGACCCTTCGGTTTTGGCATAATAGTGATTTTATAGATCGTGTGAAATTAAATAAATAGCCTACTAAATTTCACCAATGATAGATAAAATAGTGCTAAAAAGTATAATTTTAGTTAAATTTCCTTTAAACCGGATGTTTTACAGCTATTAATAATTGTTTTAAAGTACATTCACAAGTATTAAAATAATAAATTTGTAATTCAGATAAATTGCTTGAAGGAAACGGAAAATAAAGACATACAACAGCCTACACCTAAAAAAAAGAAAAGGTTTAGATTCTTAAAAATAATCGGACGGATTATTTTAGGGATTCTCTTGCTGTTATTTTTGCTCATTCTGTTTATTCGGAGTCCTTGGGGACAAGATATTATTGTTACCAAAGCCGTTTCTTTTCTGTCTAGTAAAACTAAAACCAAAGTAGCCGTTGAAAAACTGTTTATCACCTTTGATGGCGATATACAATTAGACGGACTGTATCTGGAAGACACTAAAGGCGACACATTAATTTATTCAAAATCCTTGGAGGCTAATGTTCCATTATGGGCTTTAATTCAAGGCAATGGCATTGGTGTGGACGGTTTGGAATGGGAAGGTGTTCGCGCTAACATCACCCGAAAAGACACCATTCAAGGGTTTAATTTTCAGTTTATAATTGATGCTTTTGCAAATGAAGAACCTACACCCGTTGAAGCAGACACGACCTCGGCACCTTTAAATATAATTCTAGGAAAACTGAATTTTATAGATTTTGACGTGGTTTATAACGATGCCGTTACAGGAATTGACAGTCGTTTTAAAATAGGAAAACTGGTGGCAGATATGGATAAAACCGATTTGGAAACCATGACGTTTAATGCTTCGGAATTAGAGCTCGCCGATAGCCATATTAAATTTCATCAACTACCAGTTCCGGAAACACCGGATACTGAACCAACCACATTACCGTTAATTACCGTTGATGAAATAACGCTGACTAATGTGTTTGCGGATTACCAAAGCAAAGCCGATAACCTGGCGTTAACCGCATCCATTAAGGAGTTTTATGCTGAAGTGCCCAATATAGATTTAACTAATAAGCTTTTTGAAGTTGATGAGTTTCGACTAAAAAACTCAACCATCACGCTTAAAACAGAAACGGAAAATAATGTTGTTAAGGAAAAAGTAGAAGAAGTTTCTAAAGAAATTGAAAACGAAATAATGGCATTTGAGTGGCCAGAATTACAACTCAAAATTGGAGAAATAGATTTAGAAAATAATAATTTCAGCTACTTCGTGAACAATGAAAAAGGCAAAAAAGGTGTTTTTAATTCCAATGCTATTGTATTAACGGAAATCAATTTTCAAGCAAACACAATTCTGCTAAAAGATAAAATGGCAGAATTAGATTTAGAAGAAGCATCTTTTAAAGAAATTTCAGGAATCGATTTAAAAAACGTGCAATTCAATCTCAATGCTTCCGATAAGAAACTAAATGTATCAGATTTAAAGATAGCTTTAAATAAAAATGACATACAAGGAAATTTACAGTTGGACTATCCATCTTTAGCCAATTTAATAAAAGTTCCAGAGCTGTCTAAAGTTGCTTTAAATTTGCCGGCATTTAAAATAGCACTTCAAGATGTATTTTTAATTCAACCCGACTTAAAATCCAATGAATATTTAAAAACCTTGAGCAAAAACCAAATTACTGGAACTATAAAAGCCAATGGTTATTTGTCCGACATTAACTTATCAAAAATGATAATTAATTGGAGTAATACAAAAATTTCAGCCAATGGAAGTATTCAAAACGTAACCAATCCTGATGCGCTAGCGTTTAATATTCCAGCTTTTTCCGCGGTTACAAAACGGTCTGATATTATAAAATTCGTAGAAGAAGATAGTTTAGGAATTAGTCTTCCAAAGGATGTGAAATTTGCAGGAAACGCCACCGGAAACCTCAATGATATTACTGCCGAGGCAAAATTAACTACCACTCAAGGGATTGCTACCATTGAAGGTATGTATAAAAATGCTGAAACTTTGGAGTTCCATGCAGATTTGGCCGTGGAGGATTATAAGCTGAATGAATTACTTAAAAACGACCAATTGGGTGCTTTAAATTTAAAAATTGTAGCCCAAGGAAAAGGTGATAATATTAATAATCTTGATGCTAGTTTAGAAGCTACCGTTTCTAGTTTTAAATACAATAATTATGATGTAAACGATTTAAAATTAGTTGGCGATATTAAAAATGGTACTGGAAATATTACCTCTAATTATAAAGACAAAAACTTAAATGCCAATGTGTATGCTACCGTTGTTTTAGATTCCATAGCACCAGAGGTTACAGCTGAATTAGATATTATTGGAGCGGATTTACAAGCCTTGGGTCTAATGGAACGAAACGTGAAAACAGGTATGAAAATTTATGCCGATTTTAAAGGGAATAGCAGCAGTTTTGATTTAGCAACCATTGTAGATAGAGGTGTGTTTGTATATGATGAAAAGAGTTATTTGTTAGGCGATTTGAATATGCTAGCCCACGTAAGAAAGGATACAACTTCAGTTTCTGTAAAGAATAAAATGGTCGATTTACTATTGGAATCCAATACCGATCCAGAAACCTGGACTAAATCTTTAAGGCATCATGTATTAAGTTATTTTTATCGTGATGAAGTTGTTTCGGATAGTATTGACAATCCCGTGAATTTAAAACTTCGTGGAAAAATTAGCCAATCGCCTATTTTAAACGATGTGTTTGTTGTAAACATTCAAGATTTGGATACCATTCATATTGCTGTGGATTTTAAAGAAGCTGAACGGAAACTTAAAGCCAATATAACCGCACCACATATTAACTATAGTGATTATGAATTGGATAGTTTGGCGTTTTCTATGGATACAGATTTGGAGAAATTCAATTTCAATTTGGGTTTTAATGAAATAGTTGCAGGGCCATTAAATATTCAAAAAACGATGATTTCTGGAAATCAAATTAATAATGAATTATCTCTAGAATTCACTGCCTACCATGATGAGGAAATTTTAACTCAAATTTTTAGTGGGATTACTGGCACAAGTGAGGAATTACGATTCCATGTGGAACCAGCTAATTTAACTATAAATAAACAATCTTGGAATATACCAGAGGCTAATGAAATGCTTATTTATCCAAATAAACTGGAATTTAATGCCTTTAAATTCAGCAAAGGAAATCAGGCGTTTGAAATTACAGACAAACTTCCAAATATAGATAAAGATCATGTTGCCGTCGATTTTAAGAATTTTAAATTAAGTGAATTTTTAAGCTATTTTAATCCAGATGATAAGATTGCTTCTGGCGACTTAAACGGTGATTTTATTTTAGAAGAACCTTTTGGAAACACTGGAATTGTTGCGGATTTAGATATCTCAAAATTACAATTTATGGATGTTAATTTAGGGACTTTTACCGTAGATGCACAATCCTTGAATAATGATAGTTATGATTTTAATGCCAAAATGAAAGGAGGCGAAATTGATTTAGATTTAAAAGGCGATTATATAGCGAGTCAATCGGGTGCGGAACTAAATCTTAATTTAGATATTAACCAGTTTAATATGGCGGCTTTAAATGGTTTCTCTCAAGGTGAAATAACCGAAACCGATGGGTATTTTTCTGGTAATTTTAAATTAAGTGGTACAACTAGAGAACCAAAATACACTGGGCAATTAGAATTTAACGATGCAGATTTTAAAGTGGCCATGTTCAATTCGGCTTTCACACTACAAAATGAAACCTTGAATATTGATAATTCTGGATTGTCCATGACTAATTTTACCATTCAGGATGAAAACCAAAGCACTTTTGAAATGTCTGGAAAAATTGGCACCGAAAATTTCATTAATCCAACTTTCGACTTACAAGTCACGGCCAATGATTTTCAAGTTCTTAATGCTACAAAAGAAGACAATGATTTTCTATATGGAAATGCCAGTTTTGCTGGGAGTGCTAAAATAACTGGCGATTTACAAGTGCCCAAAATAGACATGGACATGACCATAAGTTCAGATACGGATGTTACTTATATTTTACCGTCAGCTACGGTAAATGTGGAAGAGCGTGATGGTGTTGTTGTGTTTGTAAATCGGGAAAATCCAGATGCTATTTTAACTAGAACAACAGAAAAAACAGCAACTATAAAAGGTTTGGATATTGCAGCACTTTTAAAAATAGGAAAAGAAGCAACCGTAACGATTATTTTGGATGAGCAAACAGGCGATAATTTTAAAGTATCTGGTGAAGGTGATTTTAATATGACCATGAACCCAAATGGGAATGTTAGACTTTCAGGTGTTTACGAAGTTTTATCTGGTCATTATGAATTAAATTTATATAAAATAGTAAACCGAAAATTCAATTTGGTTCCAGGTAGTCGTGTTACATGGTCTGGGGATCCTTTTGATGCAAAACTAGATGTTAAAGCAGTTTATCAAGTAGAAGCATCGGCTTCACCATTAATGGCTCCTGTTTATTCAGGAAGTGACCCGGCAGTTAAAGGGAAATTCCGACAAGTGTTGCCCTATTATGTGTTTTTAAATATTTCGGGACAACTTATGGAACCTGAAATTGCCTTCAATTTGGATATGCCAGAGGAGGAACAAGGTGCAATTGGTGGACAGGTATATGGTAGAATTCAGCAATTAAATAATCAGGAGGATGAATTAAATCGACAAGTTTTTTCACTTTTGGTGTTGAACCGTTTTTACCCAGATCCCGGTAGCGATGGTAGTTCTGGAGGCGTGGCTTCCATAGCACGAGATAATTTAAACGATGCCGTAGCAGATCAGCTTAATATGTTTTCCGATAAATTATTAGGAAATTCTGGTTTCGAACTCGATTTTGGACTAAATAGTTTTACGGATTACCAAGGCACATCACCGCAACAACGTACGCAATTAGATATTGCAGCACAGCAAAAACTATTTGATGATCGTTTAATTGTACGTGTTGGTAGCGAAGTAGATATTGAAGGAAGCAGTTCTACTGGCGAAGAAACACCAATAATTGGTAATGTAAGTATCGAGTATTTGCTAACTGAAAGTGGTCGTTATCGTTTAAAAGGTTTTAGTAGAAATGAATTTGAAAACGTAATTGATGGGCAAACCGTAGTGAGTGGAATAGCCTTAATTTTCACACAGGAATTTAATAAGTATAATGAACTTTGGGATGCCTTGTTTAAATCTGAAACAGAAAAAGAAAAGGCTGAAAAAGCGAAAAAAGAAGCTGAAAAGCAAGCTGCTAAAGAAAAAAGGAAGAAAAAAGAAGAAGCTACTAATAATAGTATTGAAGAAAAAAAGAACTAAAAGCGCGATAAATAAAATAGTATAAATTGAAACCGTACCAAACATTTAAACACATTTGTATGCTTATTTGGATAGGGAGTTTTTACTCTTGTAGCATAACTAAGCAGATTCCAGAAGATGAACGTTTGTACACAGGCGCTACGCTTACCATTGAGTCTGATAGTACTATTGTAAACGAATCAGGTTTGAAATCTGAATTAGAATCGGTTTTACGTCCGGAACCAAATTCCACCTTTTTAGGTATGCATCTTGGCTTGTATTACTATTATAAAAATCAGAAAGAAAAACCTGGATTTATTAATCGTTGGCTCTACAAACAGTTTGGTGAAGAACCCGTTTATCAATCGGATGTGGAAACCTATGAAATTGAAGACTTACTATTAAACCGATTAGAAAACAGAGGGTTTTTCTATAGTCGTGCAGCTTCAGCTTTTGAAGAAACTGAAAATAAAGCCTCATTAAATTATACGGTTACTGTTCCAAAACCATATAGAATGGCTAGCTACACAATGGATTCCATGCCTGTTAGCATTCATGAAACTATGGAGAAATTGGTGTCGGAATCGCAGTTTAAAAATGGTATGCGTTTCGATTTGAATAACATGAAATTAGAACGTCAGCGTATTGATAAGGCTCTTAAAAGCAAAGGCTATTTTAATTTTAATGATAATTTTTTAATTTTTGAAGCAGACACAAATCAATATTCTAATAAAAACTTCGACTTATTCTTAAAATTAAAAAACGAAGTGCCTAAAAAAAGTTTGATTCCATATAAAATTTCAAAAGTTAATGTGTATCCTAATTATGAAGTTTCAGATTCGGCTTCCATAACACCAACACGCTTTAATGAGAAAAATTTTATACAAAAGGAAAGGTTCTTTAAACCTAAATATTTAGATCCTTTTATAGTGTTAGATGAAGGGGAGTATTATAATCCTGACGATTCTCGTAACACCGCCAGAAGGCTTTCCACTATTGGTGCCTATAAATACGTAAATATTCAATATAAAGAATTGGATACTTTGGCCGATGATAATTTAGGACTTTTAGAGGCTAATATTTACTTATCGCCATTAAATAAGCGTGCACTTCGTGCAGAGCTTCAGGTTGTAACTAAATCTAATAGTTTTGCTGGTCCTGCCTTAACACTAACTTTAAGTAATAGAAATTTATTTGGAGGTGGTGAAACCTATAATATTACACCTAAAATAGGGTACGAAAAACAATTAGGAGGTGGTCAAGATTCTGGTAATAGTAGTTTAGAGTTAGGGTTGCACAACGAGCTTATTTTTCCCCGAGTCCTTTTCCCTATTAAGATAAATGAGGATTTTTTCGAATATTCCATTCCTAAAACAAAAACCTCTTTAAGTATTGATTATTTAGATAGAAGCGATTTATATACCTTACTATCAGGAACAGCTTTATTTGGTTATTCATGGGATGCCAATAGGTATGTAACTCATGAAATTAATCCAATATCATTAAGTTATACAGAACTTTTAAACACCACGCCAGAATTTGAAGATATACTAGAAAATGATCCTTTTTTAAGACGCAGTTTTGAACAGCAGTTTATAGCTGGATTAACTTATGCATTTACTTATAACGAAATGATAAATGCCCAATTAAAACATCAATTTTATTTTAATTTCACCTTTGATATTGCTGGAAATACTATTAGTTTATTTAGTAAAGATCAAGGAACGGAAAGCCCAAAAACATTTCTAGGCTTTGAATATGCACAATATGCTAAAGCAGATGTTGATTTTCATTATCATTTTAATTTAGGAAAAGAACGGGTAATTGCAGCTAGACTTTTTGGAGGTTATGGTTTTGCTTATGGAAATTCAGATGTTATTCCTTTTGTAAAACAGTATTATTCTGGTGGTCCATATAGTGTTCGTGCCTTTAATATTAGATCTTTAGGTCCAGGAACCTATAACCCAAATTCAGATACAACTGATGGCGATATTGTTTTCGATAAAACAGGAAATATAAGACTCGAAGCCAATGTAGAATACCGCTTTCCTATTGTATCATTTTTAAAAGGAGCCGTTTTTGCCGATGCTGGAAACATCTGGAACTCTAAAGAAAACCCTATTTATAATGGGAAAGATAAATTTGGAAGTGGATTTATTAGTGAGCTTGGAATGGGAGCAGGAATAGGCCTTCGTGTGGATATACAAAGTTTTGTAATTCGTTTTGATTTGGCTGCACCTTTTCATGATCCAGCATTACCGAAAGGAGAACGTTTTAATTTTGATGTTGGTTCTCCTATATTAAATTTTGCTATTGGATATCCGTTTTAGAGATATTATAAATCTTACTATTGGGATATCGTACCATCAAACGATTATTGGTTTGTGTTAACTTACGAGGAATTTGGGCAAATCAAACAATTTAATTCTCATTTTTCATTAAAGCGCTAATTCTTTTCAAATAAAATAGTATATTCATTCGTTTATAATGACGTTCATGTTTTAATAACTAACGTGATAACAATTATTTAAAGGTTGTTGTCGATAAATTATTGAATTTATTTTTAAAAAAACATATATTTGATTTTTGTAGGGTAATTTAGAGATTGACTCCACAAGAATACATTTTATCGAAGTTTTTTGCACTTAATAGATGTTTTTTTAATCTATAAATTTTGTTAAGCCAGTTTTTTTTATACATTTACCGCTGAATGAAGTCACAAAACACAAAAATAGTTGCCTCAATCTTATTTTTATTAATAAGTTTTGTTTGTTTTTCACAAACGGTGCCACCACCGCCGCAACCACCAGTGCCACCGGGTTTACCTATTGATGGCGGTATTGTTATGGGGTTAATTTCAGGTTTATTCTATGGCGTATACAGACTTTTTAAAGCTAAATAGTTTCGTTATTTGTTCAATTCAAAAAGCTTTGAAACATACTTTCCAATTACGTCAAATTCTAAATTTACTACCGTTCCAACTTTAAAAGTGTTAAAGTTTGTAAATTCATAGGTGTAAGGAATAATAGCCACACTAAAACTATTTTTTGTCGAATTTACTACGGTTAAACTCACCCCATTAATTGTAATTGAGCCTTTTTCAATTGTAATATTATTTAGTGTTTCATCATATTCAAACGTAAAAATCCAACTTCCAGCCGCTTCTTCAACTGCTGTACAAATTGCTGTTTGATCTACATGTCCTTGAACCATATGGCCATCTAAACGCGCTCCTAATTTCATTGCACGCTCTAAATTAACCGAATCCCCAACTTGTAAGTCTGAAATGTTTGTTTTTTTTATGGTTTCATTAATAGCTGTTACTGTATAGTTTTTACCATCAATTTTAACAACTGTTAAACAGATACCGTTGTGCGCCACACTCTGATCTATTTTTAATTCAGAAGTTATATTAGAGCTAACCGTAATATGCAGATTTTGGTCTTCTTTTTCTATTTGTTGGATGGTGCCAATATCTTCTATGATGCCAGTGAACATAAGTATGGATTATTTAGTTAAATTTGCAAAACAAAATTACAAACAAAAGTTAGTTAATTAATGAGGAAAGCAGAAAATGTTATCGTAGGGATTTCTATTGGAGATTTAAATGGTATTGGAGGAGAGATTGTTTTAAAGACTTTGGCAGATGTAAGAATGCTTGAATTTTTTACACCTGTAATTTTTGCTTCTGCGAAAACCATTACATTTTTAAAAAACCATTTCGATATAGATATTAACTTTAATGGGATTACTAATTTAGATCAAGTTATAACAGGTAAAATTAATGTGTTTAATGCCTGGAATGATCGTACCGATATTAATTTTGGTAAAGAAGATCCAATAATTGGTGAGTTTGCTATAAAATCACTTTTTACAGCAACCAAAGCTTTAAAAGAAAACGCTATTGATGTTTTGGTTACAGCACCTATAAATAAACATACCATTCAGTCAGAACAATTTAATTTTCCAGGTCATACTGATTATCTAGCTCAAGAATTAGGTGGTGAGAGTTTAATGTTTATGATTTCTAATGATTTGCGCATTGGTTTATTAACGGATCATGTTCCAATAAAAGATATAGCAAGTCATATTACACCAGAACTTATAGAAAGCAAAGTAAATACGGTATATAAGAGTTTACAAAACGATTTTAATATCAGACGACCAAAAATTGCAGTCTTGGGCATCAACCCACATACAGGGGATAATGGTGTTATTGGTAAAGAGGATGATGAGGTTATGCGTCCAACACTAAAAGCGCTTAATGAAAAAGGAAAATTAGTTTATGGACCCTATGCAGCTGATAGCTTTTTTGGTTCTAGTAATTACAAAAATTTTGATGCTATTATTGCATCCTATCACGATCAAGGCTTAATTCCATTTAAAACGCTATCATTCGGTAATGGTGTAAATTACACAGCTGGTTTATCCAAAATTAGAACCTCACCAGACCATGGAACGGCATTTGAAATTGCAGGAAAAGGGGAAGCGAATGAAAATTCATTTAAAGAAGCCGTCTTTTTAGCCCTTAAATTATATCATAATAGAATGGAGAATGCTGAATTAGCTAAAAATCCATTAGTTACACCGCAAAAAAAGATATAAACAAAAAAATGTTTATAAGTGTTATAAGCTAAATAATTTTTATATATTTGCAGGCTCAAAATAGATGTGATAATGAGGGAATTGAAAACGTTTACAATACCATTTGTAGGGTTAAAATTAGGGAAACATCAATTTGAGTACAAAATAGATAAGACGTTCTTTGATTTTTTTGAATATCAAGATTTTAATGATGCTGATATTGTTGTGGACTTGGAGTTAAACAAGAAAACAACCTTATTAGAATTACATTTTGAAATATCAGGAACTGTAAATGTGAATTGCGATTTAACAAATGAGCCTTATAATCAGGAAATTAGTAATAATTTTGATTTGGTGGTTAAATTTGGTGAAGACTACAATGATGAAGAAATTGATCTATTAGTTTTACCACACGGAGAATATGAAGTGAATGTACAACAATATATATATGAGATAATTATATTGACAGTGCCTTCAAAATTAATTCATCCAGGCGTAGAAGATGGCACCTTACAGTCTGATATACTTGAAAAATTAGAAGAATTAAGCCCTAAAGAAAAACAAGAAAAAGAAGATAACGAGGACATTGATCCGCGTTGGAATACATTAAAGAAACTATTAACGGATAAATAATAATAACAATGGCACATCCTAAAAGAAAAATCTCTAAAACAAGAAGAGATAAAAGAAGAACCCATTATAAAGCAGTAGCTCCACAAATTGCAACTTGCCCAACTACTGGTGAAGCGCACTTATATCACAGAGCTCATTGGTTTGAAGGAAAACTATATTACAGAGGTCAAGTATTAATTGACAACTCGGTAGCAGAAGAAAACGCAGCATAACTACTATGCGTGCATACAAGAAAACGCTCGTTACTGAGCGTTTTTTTTATGATAAATTTTTATAGAAGCCAAAAACGACTTAATTTGCACTAAATTAAACCGAATATCGGTGCGTTTTGACGAAATTTCATCAAAAACGTCTCGTTTTAATGGTTTTAGCGAAATAATTTATACGTATGAGTAAAATCTCAGCAGCCATTACAGCTGTAGGTGCCTATGTGCCAGACTATGTGTTGACTAACCAAATTCTTGAAACGTTGGTCGATACTAATGATGAATGGATCACCTCCAGAACAGGCATTAAAGAGCGTAGAATATTAAAGGAAGAAGGCAAAGGCACTTCGTTTCTTGCTATTAACGCAGCAAAAGACCTAATCAAAAAAACAGGTCTCAATCCCAAAGAAATAGATTTAGTAATTGTTGCAACCGCAACACCAGATATGAAAGCAGCTTCAACAGCAGCTTTTACAGCTACCGAAATAGGCGCTACTAATGCGTTTTCATTCGATCTGGAAGCCGCATGTTCTAGTTTTTTATTCGGAATGTCCACCGCTTCTAGTTATATTGAATCGGGTCGCTACAAAAAAATACTATTAATAGGTGCGGATAAAAATTCATCATTTATAGATTATAAAGATCGCGCCACATGTATTATTTTTGGTGATGGTGCAGGTGCCGTTTTATTTGAACCCAATACTGAAAATTTGGGTTTACAAGATGAATACTTAAGAAGTGATGGTGCTGGACGCGAGTTTTTACAAGCAACTTACGGTGGCTCATCGTATCCATCAACACCAGAAGCCGTTGCAGAAGGCAAACATTTTGTATTTCAAGATGGCAAAACCGTATTTAAAAACGCCGTTTTTAATATGGCAGACGTGGTTGTTAAAATACTTGAGCGCAATAATTTAAGCAAAGATGATGTTTCATGGTTGGCTGCACATCAGGCCAACAAACGTATTATTGATGCCACAGCAAATAGAATAGATCTTGACGAAAACAAAGTCATGATGAATATTCAAAAATATGGTAATACCACTTCGGCTACCTTACCATTATTATTGAACGATTACGAATCTCAATTAAAAAAAGGCGATAAAATTATTTTTGCAGCCTTTGGAGGTGGATTTACCTGGGGCTCTATTTATTTAAAATGGGCTTATAACTCTTAACTAACTAAAAAATTAAAATCAAAACTAAAATCTAAATAATTATGGATTTAAAAGATATTCAAAACTTAATTAAGTTTGTAGCAAAATCAGGTGCTAGTGAAGTAAAATTAGAAACTGATGACGTTAAAATTACCATTAAAACAGGTAGTGATGAAAAAGCTGAAACAACAACTTATGTTCAGCAAATTCCAGTAGGTGCACCTGTTGGACACGCCCCTGCAGCTCCAGCACCAGCACCAGTGGCCGCTGCTGCTGCTCCAGAAGCAACAACGGAAGATTCTAAATATATCACTATCAAGTCGCCAATTATTGGAACACTTTATAGAAAACCATCTCCAGACAAACCAGTTTTTGTTGAAGTAGGCCAAACTATAAAAGAAGGTGATGTACTTTGTATTATTGAAGCTATGAAATTATTCAATGAAATTGAATCTGAAGTTTCAGGTAAAATAGTAAAAGTATTAGTTGATGATTCTTCTCCAGTGGAATTTGATCAACCACTATTTTTAGTCGATCCATCATAATCTAAAGTTTAAAGTTTAAAATTTAAAGTTCCAGTTTTTTAGCTTGAACAATAAACGTACAAAACCATAAACTTATAAACTCAATAGAATTATGTTTAAAAAAATATTAGTTGCCAATAGAGGGGAAATAGCCTTACGTGTTATTAGAACCTGTAAAGAAATGGGCATTAAAACGGTAGCTGTGTATTCAACGGCAGATGCTGAAAGTCTGCACGTAAAGTTTGCAGATGAAGCGGTTTGTATAGGACCTCCTCCAAGTAGTGAATCCTATTTAAAAATGTCGAATATTATTGCTGCAGCCGAAATTACCAATGCAGATGCTATTCATCCAGGATATGGCTTTTTATCTGAAAATGCCAAATTTTCAAAAATTTGTGAAGAACATGACATCAAATTTATTGGAGCCTCTGCAGACATGATTAATCGTATGGGTGACAAAGCCAATGCGAAAGCAACCATGATTGAAGCAGGTGTACCTTGTGTTCCTGGTAGTGAAGGAATTATTAATGATTACAAACACTGCGAAAAATTAGCCGAAGAAGTTGGATATCCTGTCATGCTTAAAGCATCTGCAGGTGGTGGCGGAAAAGGTATGCGCGCTGTTTGGAAAAAAGAAAACCTAAAAGACGCTTGGGAATCCGCTAGACAGGAATCTAAAGCCGCGTTTGGGAACGACGATATGTACATGGAAAAACTCATTGAAGAGCCAAGACATATTGAAATCCAAATTGTGGGCGATTCTACAGGAAAAGCATGTCATTTATCAGAACGTGACTGTTCAATTCAACGTCGTCATCAAAAATTAACAGAAGAAGTTCCTTCGCCATTTATGACGAAAGCCCTTCGTAATAAAATGGGCGATGCTGCCGTAAAAGCTGCCGAATATATTAAGTATGAAGGTGCAGGAACGGTTGAGTTTTTAGTGGATAAACACCGTAATTTCTATTTTATGGAAATGAATACACGTATCCAAGTAGAACACCCAATAACAGAGCAAGTAATTGATTTCGATTTAATTCGTGAACAAATTTTAGTGGCATATGGTGTGCCAATTTCTGGTAAAAATTATACACCAAAATTACATTCAATAGAATGCCGAATTAATGCGGAAGATCCATTTAATGACTTTAGACCTTCACCAGGTAGAATAACCACACTTCATGCACCAGGTGGACATGGTGTCCGTTTAGATACGCATGTTTATGCTGGTTATGTTATTCCGCCGTATTATGACTCTATGATTGCGAAATTAATTACCACAGCGCAAACACGTGAAGAGGCTATTAATAAAATGAAACGAGCTCTTGATGAATTTGTTATTGAAGGTATTAAAACAACCATTCCTTTCCATAGACAACTCATGGAGGATCCAGATTATTTAGCCGGAAACTACACCACTAAATTTATGGAAGATTTTGTGATAGAAAAGCCAAGTGATAATTAATAAAAAAAGCTCCGAAAATATTTTCGGAGCTTTTTTTATTAAAAATTATTTTATTATAGTACGCGTAACATCCGTATTAGAATAGATTTCCAATTCTATATTGCTTGTAATTTATACCTTATTTAAACATTTTTAAAGTTTAGTATTAGGTTATTTAATGTCTAAATGTAAAAATTACCACTATACTCAAATATGTTTGGATTGAGTTCTAAATTCAAACGTATTGTGTAAAACTAATACTGTAGTTATCTATTCCTGTTTTACTAAATTATGTCTGGTGTTAAACGCATAGCTCCCTCTGTTTTATAACCGCTCCGTGCAATTAATATTTCAGGATTTATGCGCTTAAACTTGCATTAAAAGGGGGTGAATTATTTATACGTCTTTATTTTCTCAAAACAACTATTTCCTTTCTACTTAAAAGATTTGTATATAACTTGAATTCAATGCGGAAAATAGTTACTTTAGTGGCAAAATAATTTATTTATACAAGAAAACATGAAAAAAAATTTACACAAAGTTTTACCATTCGTAATTCTTATGTTTTGTTTGTCAGCTTTTAGCCAAGATCAACACTTTAAAAAAGTGACTACAGGACAAGAAAACACTATGATGATTAATACCACGTATTCAATGGATATTAATCATTTAATGAGCGATTTGAGTAAAGCACAGCAGCGAGGAGACTCGCGAGAACAACTTAATAATCTTGTAATTGAAGTACCTAACCTTGATGGGGATTTAGAAAAGTACTTAATTCAAGAAGCATCTGTTATGTCGCCAGGCCTACAAGCGCAATATCCAGAAATAAGATCGTATGTTGGATATGGAATTGACACGCCTAGTTCATATTTACGTTTTAGTGTTTCTCCTTACAAAGGAATGTCAGGTATTGTTTTATCTGGTGTAGAAGGAAAGGGTCTAGTTATAGAGCCTGTAAAAAATAATGTATCTCAATTTATTGTTCGTGAGAAACAAAATTCAAATTCAGAAATTCAAAGTTTTGAATGTTCAACACCTGAAGCCTTAAATCAAGAAATCGGAGAAATTGTAAATACCAACCGTACAGGTGCTAATGGTACCTTACATACTTTTGATCTAGCAATGTCTGTAACAGCAGAATATTCTATTTTTCACGGTGGAACCTTGCCACAAGTTAATGCCGCTATCGTGAATACCATGACCGTTGTCAATGCTATTTTTGAAAATGAGTTTAATGTGAACATGGTATTAATTCCAAATAATGATGCTGTTGTTTATTTAACGACGGCAACTTCGCCATATAGTAGTACTACTGATTCGGGGTACAATGGTGTTTTACAATCAACTTTAAATTCAGTTATAGGTAATGCTAATTATGATATTGGTCATTTAATGGGTGGTATTGGTAATAATGGTAATGCTGGTTGTATTGGTTGTGTGTGTGTTGCTAATCAAAAAGGAAGTGGTTATACAACAAGTACAAACCCAATAGGTGTAAATTTTGATGTAGATTATGTTGCGCACGAAATGGGACACCAATTTGGCGCAAACCATACATTCACATTTCGATCTGAAGGTGGAATAGCTCAAATGGAACCAGGTAGTGGTAGTACAATAATGAGTTACGCAGGTATTACAGGTACGTCTGATGTACAACCTTTTGTAGATCCTTATTTTCATGCTATATCTATTCAGCAAGTCAATACACATGTGAGTTCTAGAACATGTGATGTTGAAACAGATACAGGAAATAATATCCCAACGGCAAATGCTGGCGCTAATATTACGTTACCTAAAGGAACTCCTTTTAGATTAACAGGTATAGGATCGGATGCGGATGCCAATGATGTAATTACTTATTGCTGGGAGCAATTTGACGAGAATAATGGTGTAACTGAATTTCCAGACCCAACATCAACCAATAGTAATGAACCGCAATTCAGATCGTATTTACCAACTACAAACCCAACAAGAACATTTCCTAAAATGGAGGATTTAGTAAACTTTGGTGTTAATGGTACGTTATACGAACAGATTCCTACTGTAGGAAGAAATGCAGATTTCAGATTAACTGTTAGAGATAATAGACCAGGAGGTGCAGCTAATGCTTTCGATGATATGCGTGTTACGTGGAGCAATATGGCAGGACCTTTTGTGGTAACATCACAAGGAACAGATCAAATTGTATGGACGCCAGGTGAAACTGAAACCATAACTTGGAATGTGGCTGGTACAACAGCAAACGACATCAATGCTGCTAACGTAAATATTTTATTATCAACATCATTAACACCAGACACTGATTTTACAACAGTTTTAGCGACAAATGTTCCTAATAATGGTTCTTACCAAGTTGTAGTTCCTACTGTGACTTCTGCCTATTCTAGAATTCTAGTAGAAGCGGCAGATGGGTCATTTTTTAATATAAATGATAATTATTTCGCGATAGGGGACTATATTTATGTGCCGGGTGATAGCTGTGAAGAGTATTTCTTTAACGCAGGCATATTATTAGATGAAAATTCAACTCAATTTAGCGGCTTTAATTTAAATATTGGCGATTCTAAAACTATTTCAGATCTTAAAATAAGCATAGATGCTACGACGCCAAATAGTGGTCAAATTCGTGCAGCTATCAGACCACCATCTCAAGCATCAGGTTTTAATCAAGTGTATTGGGGATCATGTGCGGGTTCTACAGATCTTATTTTAACGTTTGATGATGCTGGAAACCCTATTAACTGTGCAGATACAGCTAATAACGATGTGGTATTACCAGCGCAACCTTTAAGTTTTGCTGACGGTCTTAATTCTTTAGGTAATTGGGTTTTCTTTATTGGGGATGTTGAGGTAGATGGCGTGAGAGTAACATGGAATTCTGCAACACTGACAATTTGTGAGTCTGGTATTTTTGTTCCAGAATTAAGTGTGGATGAATTTGGATTAGATGCTTCATTTGCGGTATTCCCAAATCCAAATAACGGTGATTTCTCAATTAAATTTAAGCCTTCCACAAACGAATCCATTAGTGTAGAAGTGTTTGATATAAGAGGTCGAAATGTCTATAATAAAACGTATAACAGTACAGGTGATTTTAACGAGTCTATCTCGTTAAGTAATGCCCAAGCTGGTATGTACTTATTAAATGTGACTCAAGGAAGCCAGAAAATTACTAAAAAGTTAATTGTTAACTAACAAGTAATATCATAATTTTAATTTCATTCATAAGAACTCCGAAAGCAATTTCGGAGTTTTTTTTGCTTTCTTTTCATGTATTGAAACAAAAGTAAAGATTTACAGTAGGCTAATGAATTTCGTAATATTAGGAGTCCATTACTTAATAATAATTAGGAATACCTTGACCAACTTTAAAATTAGCATCGCACTTTTTGAAATCTATATTTTTATGTATAACACCATTTTTAATGGCACTATAGCATGTAAAAAATCAGTAAATTAGCCCTATGAATCTATCGTATTGGGAACATAAAACCTGGTTAAGTCACGTAAATTATACTATTGTTGGTAGTGGTATTGTTGGTTTAAATTGTGCATTACAACTAAAACTACAGTTTCCAAAAGCCAAAATTTTAATTCTTGAGCGAGGCATATTACCGCAAGGTGCTAGCACTAAAAATGCAGGTTTTGCTTGCTTTGGAAGTTTAAGCGAAATTCTAGACGATTTAAAAACCCATTCAGAAGATGAGGTTATTAAACTCGTTCAAAAACGGATTGACGGATTGCATTTATTACGTCAAAATCTTTCAGATCAAGCTATAAATTATCAGCAATTGGGAGGCTATGAATTGTTCAACAAGGATAATCAAGCATTATATGATACCTGTTTAGCGGAAAGAGCATCGATTAATAAATTGCTGTTTCCAGTTTTAAAAGAATCCATATTTTCACTTAAAACCAATGTTTTCGGATTTAAAAAAATTCGCAAGAAACTCATTTTTAATCCATTTGAAGGACAAATTGATACAGGCGAAATGATGGAGGCTTTATTAATAAAAGTGCAATCAGCAGGTATCAAAATACTCAATAACGTAACCGTTGAAGCGTACACAGAATTAAACGGCCAGGTTGATGTAAAAACCAGCCACTTTCAATTTATAACCGATAAATTATTAATAGCAACCAATGGCTTTGCATCCCAATTAATAAATGAAGATGTAAAACCGGCTAGAGCCCAAGTACTCATAACAAAAGCAATACCTAATTTACCTTTTACCGGAACTTTTCATTTAGATAAAGGTTATTATTACTTCCGAAATATTAATAATAGAATCCTGTTAGGTGGTGGTAGAAATTTAGATTTTAAAGGTGAAGAAACGACAGTAATGAACGAAACCGCTCTTATTCAAAATCATTTGGAACAGGTAATGAAAACAACAATTTTACCCAATATCCCTTTTGAAATTGATTATTGCTGGAGTGGCATAATGGGTGTTGGAAACCAGAAAAAACCAATTGTTAAGCAACTATCCAATCATGTATATTGTGGTGTGCGGTTAGGCGGAATGGGTGTCGCTATTGGTAGTATAATAGGAAAAGAACTTGCCCAATTATTAAAGTAATATGATAAAAAAACTATTCAAATTTATTTTTAAATGTATTCTATGGCTTATAGTGTTATCTGTAGCTATGGTTGTATTATTTAAATGGGTTCCCGTGCCTATTACCCCATTAATGGTTATCCGTGGTGTTGAAGAATACCAAAAAGGTAATAAAATGACTTGGGAACATGATTGGGTTTCAATTGATGATATATCAAAAAATTTACAACTAGCCGTAATTTGTAGTGAAGATCAGAATTTTTTAAAGCACAATGGGTTTGATATAAAAGCTATTGAAAAAGCTATTGAAAATAATAAAAAAGGTAAGCGCATAAAAGGTGCTAGTACCATAAGCCAACAAACGGCTAAAAATGTTTTTTTATGGCCAAATAGGAGTTGGTTACGCAAAGGTTTGGAAACCTATTTTACCTTCTTAATAGAGTTAACTTGGAGCAAGGAACGCATTATGGAAGTGTATTTAAATAGTATAGAAATGGGTAAAGGTATTTATGGTGCTGAAGCCGCAGCGCGCTATTGGCATAATAAATCAGCTGCAAAACTATCGGCCATGGAAGCGGCTTCAATAGCTGCTATTTTACCAAATCCGTTAAAATATAGAGCCCAACCAGCTAGTAATTATATTGTCGGAAGAAAGTCTTGGATAGTAAGGCAAATGGGATATTTTGGAAGATTAGATTACAACCAAACCAATGAAAAAAAATAATGCCATAAAAAGTGAATTATACAATTTGTGCTTACTGTCTTTAAACCATCGGTTGGAGGCCGTTCAGACAAAAATTGCTGAAATTCAAGAATCTTTAACCAGTGAAACCAAAAGTAGTGCAGGCGATAAGCATGAAACAGGGCGTGCCATGTTACAACTAGAGCGTGAAAAAGCAGGTGTGCAGCTTTCTGAAATACAAAAGCAACAGAACACGCTTACTAAAGTGAAGGTTTTAAATACCTCCAAAACCATCTGTTTAGGAAGTGTGGTGTATACGTCCAAGTCCAATTATTTTGTTGCTATTAGTGCCGGCGCGTTTTCAATTGCTGGTGAATTGTTTTATGCCATTTCACCACAAACGCCTATTGGAAAATTATTATTAGGGAAAACCGTACTGAACGAGATTGCATTTAATAATCAGACGATTAAAATTGAAGCTATTATTTAAAAATTTCTAAATAAACCATATCACCTTTTTGCAATTCTAAAGGATGTTCAAATAAAATAGAGGATTCTTCAAATTTCGCCTCTATCAAAAAATAAGAGCCTTTAAAATACGCTTTTTTAACGACTACTTTTATATCCGATTTTTCAACCACTTTCAGTTGGTGTGCATAAATAAACTGACCTTTAATACGATTAAATTCGCCGAAAAAAGCAGCAATTAAAGCACTTTCAGGTTTGTTATAAAGATCTTGTGGCTTTCCTTGAGCAGCAATAGTTTGGTTGTTTAATACAATAATCTGATCCGCAAAGCCTAAAACATCTTCTTGGTCGTGAGTGGCCACCAAACAGGCAATATTTTTCTTTTTCAGATAGTTAAAAACACGACGCCTTAATGCCTGTTTTTGGAAATTATCAATATGACTAAAGGGTTCATCTAATAATAAAATTTCTGGTTCTTGAGCTAAGGCGCGAGCTAGAGCTACACGCTGTTTTTGACCACCACTTAAAAGGGTGACTTTGGTTTTTGAAAATTCGGTGAGTGCAACTACGTCAAGAAGTTCAGCTGTGCGTTCTTTCTTTTCTTTCGGAAAAAAATTAGATAAGTGCTTTCCTATATTTTCTTCCACGGTTATAAACGGCATCAAATCAAATTCTTGAGCTACATATTTCATGAAATCATAGCCAACCACTAAATTGTGTTTAGGCCCGAGAATCTCTGTGTCTTTCCAAAAAATATGACCGGAATCTAAATCATACTCACCATAAAGGAGTTTTAATAGTGTGCTTTTTCCCGAACCGCTTTCGCCAATTATAGCTGTATTTTCACCTGGTTGTATACGCAAGTTTACAGCCTGTAAAACAGGTGTTTTTTTATAGGCAAAATTGAGGTTTTTTACGTTTAGCATCTAGCAAAAATACGGCAAAAAAAATTCGCTTCTAAAAGAATAGAAGCGAATTTACTATGTTGATGAATCTATGTTATTGCTTAATAAATTTTCTGTTTATAACGCGACCTTCAGATTCTAATCGTAAAATGTAAAACCCCGTTTGTAATTTTGAAACATCTAAAGTGTTTGTTTGTAATTTAGAGTTTAGTACTTTTTTACCATTTATGTCAAAAACGGTTGCAATTTTACCATCTAAAGAAACAGGTGCCGAAATATTAAGGGTATTTTCTACTGGGTTCGGGTAAATTGTTAATGCTGCTAGCTCATAATCTTGAACTGTTAACGCCTCGCCTTCTGTAACACAAAGTCTTTGGTTAATTGTTGGGTTTGGAATATTATCTACAACACCTGATGGCCAGTATATGATTAAATTATCAATGGTTGTTTCTGTTCCTAGTCCAAAATGTGTATTTAATGTGCTCATAAATCTAAAACCTTCACCGCTTCTAACATCGCGAATTTGAATGCCTGAAGGTGTGTGAATTTCTACACGTGCTCCAATTCCGTTTATATTACTATAACCTTCTGTTCCAACCGTACAGATACTAATCCAATTATTAGCATTCCCACTGTTCATATAAATATTTCCATTACTGAAAGAATCTATAAATCCATCATTATTTAAATCGCCAAAGGAACCATTACTTCCTGATATTAAATTTTCATGAAGTGAAAATGTTAAGTCGCCATTTCCAAATAGGATATTTCCATTGGATGCTATATCTAAATTGCCATCATTATCAAAGTCATAGGTTACATTCTCTATACCTGTTTCAGATAACAGTTGAACACCTGAAGCGGTTGTAACATTTGTAAACATTATTGTTGTATTTCCTTGATTATCGGTTACCAAATCATTTCGCATCATTTTGTGTGGTCCAGAACTGGCACCAACAAAAACATCCATATCACCATCATTATCAAAATCACCCCAGGCAGATGACCATGTTTGCATAGGATCGGCTAAATTTAAAGCTGCTGAAATTTCAGAAAATGTACCATCGCCATTATTTTTATGTAATTGATCCATACGTCTAGCTTCTTCACCACCGCATTTGGCTATAAATAAATCTTGGTTTCTATCATTATCATAATCAATCCAAACGGAACCATAATTTCCTCCGGACTCATAAAGACCCAATCCGCTTGGTACACCTTGAACATTTTCACCTTGATAATAGGTTAAGTTACCTTGCCCATCGTTTATAAAGTAAACGTTTGGTGCTACATCATGACATACAAAAGCATCTAAATGGCCATCGTTATTAATGTCCACAAAATTGGAGCGTTGCGAAAACACATAAGGGTCATGAGAATCTTCGGTAAAAGTACCATCACCATTAGACCTCATGAATGTTACACCATTTCCACCTCCATATAAAAGATCAGTAAAGCCATCCGCATTATAATCAGCTGCAGCTAAACTCCAACCAGGCGTGTTGTCTGCATATGATGTGGTAATATCCATGCTTTGAAATCCGCCAGATGGTAATTGTTCCTGAATATTAATATTGGTATTGGAAACCGAAACAATATCATCTAAATGATCACCATTCATATCGACAACGGCTCTATTGGTTCCTGTTGTAGAAAGACTACTAACTGTAAAAGTTACTGCAGGAGGTGTTGGAGGATCGCTTTCTGCAATTTCAAAATCAAAACCATTTGCGTCCCAACGGTTATCAAATGCAATATAATAAGTTTGGCCTGCTAAAACATTTAAAGTGGCAATGGACAAATATACACTGCCGCTGTCATCATCACCACCTTCGCAAATTAGTGCGCCACATGTTCCACTAAAAATATGTACACGTGTATCACGACCAGCATTTTGCGTTAAATCGGTTGAAACGGTTAGATACGTATCCGATTCTGGTACATATTTAAACCACTCGCCTAGACTCGCTGAATTTGAGCTAGTATTACAATTAGGGCTAGGAACTTCGCTACCGTCTATTAAAGATACACTATAAATGCCTGGTTGCGTAATGGGCGTTGCAGCATCTGCTTCAGTACACGTATTGGAACTTGTTTGGGCATGTGTAGCGGCAAGCGTTAAAAGTGCGAGTAAAAGTAATTTTGTTTTCATGACTTAAGTAATTGATTTATAGCTTGATATTTCACTAATATAAGTGTTTTTTTATTCTTTATTTTAAGGTCTTAGGTTTATTCACATCTATCGGTTAAAGAATTCACCCATTCGGTAATTAAAGCAACACCTTCCGTATGTTGTAATGTGCGTCCTAATAAAGGCATACGATATTGTTCTTCTACAGAAGTCATTCTAAAAACAGCTACCGAAGCATCGGCATTGGCGGGATTCATAATTAATGGATATTCGTCTCCAATATTGGTGTCGGGTTCTACGCAAATACCCATATTGCTTGCCAATTCATTTTCATTAAATGCAAAACGCATAGGTCTGTATTCGCAATAGCTTTCTTCTGAATGACAATGGGCACAATTAATATCTAAATAAGAGCGTGCACGCATGGTTAGGGATTCTGATGTGTCATCCCAAGCCACCATGGTGTCAATATTTCCAGGATAATCAGCGTTTAAATAACCGAGGTCTACCCATTTCTGTAATTGATTGCTTGTGCCATCTTGGTACACATAGTTTTTATTTAAATTCTGCGGTTTTGGACCTATTGGAACAGGTGTTCCAAACTTATTATGGCACGTAAAACATTCGGCTCTTGATGGAACACGGTAATTAACGTTTTTAACTGTACCTGCTTCGTTCCAGTCTAAATTTACAAAGCTACCAGTGGTTGTAAAGCTTGCCTCGGTTTGTTCTTCATTCCAAACATATTCGGCAAATTCCCATCCGCTATCTGTAAAATACATGATGCGTGTTTCAATAATTCTGGTATTACCTGCTGGCAACACGTTATCGTAATAAAAATTCTTTATTAGAAAAGCACCAACGGGAAAATTAAAGGGTGTGTAATCGATATCATAATTGGCTTTACTGCCATTTGGCATCCATACAAATCGTTTTTTGTGTGCATAATCACTAAATAATGCTGAATTTAAATCGTAGGGAATAACACCTGAAACAGGCTCTAAATTTTTTAAATCGCCTTCAAAAAAATTATAATCTGATAAGTTGGGATATGGCAAGTCATCTGGATTATAAACAACTGGTGAAGTTGGTAAAATAGTAACCGTTACGGTTCCTGTTGCGCAATTATTATTTGAAGAACAAATTGTATATACAAAACTATCAGTGCCTATGTAATTGCCAGTTGGTGTATAACGTATCTTATTATCACTTGGATTGTTCGGGGTATTATTATCAAGAATGGAAATCGTGGCATAGGTTGTAGTTGTAACCGTTAATACACCTGTTTCCGGAATATTTCTATCATTGGCAAGCACATCAATTTCAACAAAGCTATTTTGAAATACTTGTGCAGTATCCGCTTGTGTTTGAATTTGCAAGGCTATATAATCATCATCTTCTGATTTACAAGCAAGCAATGTGAGACCAAAAAGTAATAAAATGAGGTAGTTTTTTTCCATAATCGACTTAAAAGACGACTACGAATTTAAGAAAAAAAATGCCAATATCTTGATTAAAGCGTGGTATTTATATATTTAGAATGCGTAAACGTTAAACCAAACCATTTTTTAGTAAATATTCTGCAATTTGAACAGTGTTTGTTGCGGCGCCTTTTCTTAAATTATCGGCTACAATCCACATGTTTATAGTGTTTGGCTGCGATTCGTCTCTACGGATTCTGCCAACAAATACGTCATCTTTTCCGTTAGCATAAATAGGCATTGGGTACGTGTTTACATCTGTATTGTCTTGTAAAATAACGCCTTCCGTTTCGTTTAGAAGTTTACGAACGTCACTTAACACGAAATCCGTTTCAAATTCAATATTTACCGCCTCACTATGACCTCCAGCTGTTGGGATTCTTACGGCTGTTGCCGTTACTGCTATAGATTTATTATCTAGAATTTTTTGCGTTTCACGAACCAACTTCATTTCTTCCTTGGTATATCCATTAGCTTCAAACACATCACAATGTGGTAAGGCATTTTGGTGAATTGGATAGGGATATGCCATTTCGCCATTAATACCAGCCATTTCATTTTCTAATTGTTTTACAGCTTTTAATCCAGTTCCTGTGATTGATTGATAGGTAGAAACAACAATACGTTTGATGTTATACTTTTTATGAAGTGGCGCTAAAACAAGCACCATTTGAATGGTAGAGCAATTAGGATTGGCAATAATTTTATCAGCTTTAGTTAATGTAGATGCATTAATTTCTGGTACAATTAATTTGGTGTTGACGTCCATACGCCAAGCAGACGAGTTGTCAATTACCGTGGTTCCAGCAGCTGCAAATTTTGGAGCCCATTGTAATGATGTTTCACCACCGGCCGAAAATAAAGCTATTTCGGGTTTTAGTGAAAGTGCTGTTTCAAGATTAACAACGGTATATGTTTTATCCTTGAAATCAACTTTTTTACCAACAGATTTCTCTGAGGCTACAGGTATTAATTCGGTAACCGGAAATTGACGCTCTTCTAAAACTTTCAACATCACTTCTCCTACCATGCCTGTGGCACCAACTACAGCTACTTTCATCTTTATTATTTTAATTACAAAACTAAATAATTATTAAGGTAATTGTTTAAAATATAACATAAAAAAACCACTTCTATTACGAAGTGGTTTAGGGTTAGAATATGCAATGTAGCGGTTACTACGTCTTATTTTTTTAAAAGATCACGTATTTCCATTAATAATTCGTTATCCGATGGTCCTTTAGGAGCTTCTGGAGCTGCCTCAACAGGTTTTTTAGTTTTATTATACGCTTTCACAATCATAAATAATACAAAACCAACTATAATTAAATTGATAATAGTATTAATCCATTCGCCATACATAATAGCATTTTCTGGTGTTGCTATTGTTCCATCTGCTGCCAAAACAGCATCGTCTAGAATGATTTTCATATCAGAAAAATCAATTCCACCCGAGAAATGACCAATTATTGGCATCATGATATAGGTTACAAACCCTTTAACAACTAAACTAACTGCGCCAGCCAGTATAACGGCAACAGCAAGGTCTATGACGTTCCCTGTCATGATAAATTTTTTGAATTCTTTAAGCATAATAAATTATTTTAGTTAGTGATTTATGTTTTAAATTTAAATAAAAGTTTGAATGTAAACGAATTGACAAGAAATTATTTTAAAAAAATCCGTTTTACACGTTGTGAAACAGCGGTTATAATCTCATAAGAAATACTTTTTGCTGTATTAGCGAATGCGTTTGCTGTGGGTGTTTTTCCGAAGATAATAACTTCATCTCCTTCCTGACAGTCAATATCCGTAATGTCCACCATAATCATATCCATACACACATTTCCCAAAATATAAGCTTGTTTGTTATTGATGGTAACGAACCCCTTACCGTTTCCGTATTGCCTACCAATACCATCTGCATGGCCAATAGGAATGGTAGCTGTTTTTGTTTTTTTTGTGGCAATAAATGCACGATTATAACCAACACTATCTCCTTTTTCTATGCTATGTATTTGCGAAACAATTGACTTTAAGGATGCAATAGGTGTGAAATTTTTATCTTCTAATTCCGAATTACCAAAACCATATAATCCAATTCCTGAACGTACCATATCATAATGAGCTTCAGGATAATTTAAAATTCCAGACGTATTGCAAATATGTAACATGGGTTTGTAGCCAATAGCATGTATGAAAGAATCTGAAATCTGTGTAAATAATTCAATTTGTTTTTTAGTGAAGGCTTTTTCATTAAAATCTTCGCTAGCTGCTAAATGTGAAAAAATAGATTTTACCTGAATACTATGTGTCTTGGTTAATGTGGATACTATTTTAGGAACATCGGTTTCCTCAAAACCTAACCGATTTAAACCGGTATTAAATTTAATATGAACGGGAAAGTTGCTTTGTTTTTCGGCTTCTGCAACTTTTATAAATTCATTTAAAACAAAAGGGCTGTATAAACTAGGCTCTAAACAACGTTCTATAAGCGTTTTGAAATTTGCCGATTGTGGGTGAAGCACTAAAATCGGTGTTCGAATTCCAGCATCACGCAAGGCGACACCTTCATTTGTGTAGGCTACCGCCAAATAATCAATATGTAAAGTTTCTAGGTGTTTAGCAATTTCTGAAGCATCACTGCCATAGGCATACGCTTTAACAACGGCTAATATTTTGGTTTGTGAATTTGTTCTAGACTTTAAGTACTGAAAATTTTTCGTTAAGGCATTTAAATCAATTTCAAGAACAGTTTCATGCACTTTTTCCATTGGAGTCTTTGGTATTGTTTTCAATTTCTTCTTCACCTTCAACTTTCATGCTACGTATTTTATCACGTTGCATAGATTTGTAATAAGCAGCACGACTTAAAGGTTCGTACTCATCCACTTCACCTAATAAAACGAGGTCATCACTTTTCGCTTTTCGATAGCTATATTGTGCTAAATTTCCTGTTTTGGTGCAGATGGCATGCACCTTGGTTACATACTCGGCCGTTGCCATTAAATTTGGCATAGGACCAAATGGGTTACCTTTAAAATCCATATCTAAACCAGCAACAATAACGCGAATACCTTTGTTGGCTAAATCATTACAAACCCGAACAATTTCATCATCAAAAAATTGGGCCTCGTCAATACCAACCACATCACAGTCGTCTGCCAACATAGGGATATTAGCGGCCGCAGGAACTGCTGTGGAGCGGATTTTGTTGGCATCATGAGAAACCACCATTTCTTCATCATAGCGTATATCTACCGTAGGTTTAAAAATTTCAACCTTCTGTTTGGCAAATTGTGCACGCTTGAGTCTACGAATTAATTCTTCCGTTTTACCGGAAAACATAGAACCGCAAATAACTTCGATCCAGCCAAATTGTTCTTTATGATTTACTGTATTTTCGAGAAACATTTTGTAATTTTAACACTAAAATAAACGGATTGTTCGTTTTGTATAAAGGTGGCGTAAATTTATTAAAAATCAAAAGCATAAATAGGTTTTAAAGTTAAAAAGTTATGAAGAAGAAGTTAGAAGCTGAATTAATGAGTATTGCACATAGAATCTTAAAATTAAAAGGTAAAGATGATTTAAATAAAATGCATCTAGAAGTGGCTGCTTTATATGAAAAATTAACGGTATTAAAATTTGCCAAAGAAAATTTTGAGGATGATATTCCTACTATTGGTAACGATTCGTCATTTTTTGATATGTTAGATGTAGCTTTTAATAATAAAGTGAGCGACAATATTGAATTTGAAGATAAGACCTACATAAATCTTGATGAGTCTGAACACGAAGAAATTATGGAACCTGCCATTGAAAAAATAAAAGATATGGTAGCCCAAATGCCTCATGAAGCGCAAATGGTGGATTCACTTTTTGAAAAGGCAACCCCAAAAACCCAAGTTCATAAAATTGATTTGGATGATATAACAGCTGGTTTTGATAACCAACCTATCTTTGATCCCGTTAAAAAAACGGATGCTAATTTAAAGAAATCCCTTAACGATAAACTTAAAAAAGGCTTGGTAATTGGGCTTAATGATAAAATAGCTTTTATTAAACATTTATTTAATGGTGAAGGCGATGATTACAACCGTGTGATTTCGCAAATAAACACCTTGAATTCAGTGGAGGAGGTTCAGAACTTAGTTTTAAACATTGTAAAACCTGATTATAATAATTGGGAAGGTAAAGAGGTTTATGAAACGCGTTTTATGGAACTTGTTGAAAGCAAATTCGATTAACTAGAATATTTCTCAACCTATCTTTTATTATGCATGATTTTGAATGTTGAAACACATCAGAAGATTGAAATCTAAATAGAAATCAGTTCGCTTTATGAAACTTTACATTGTTCCAACACCTATTGGTAATCTGCAAGACATGACTTTTAGAGCCATAGATGTTTTAAAATCAGTGGATTTAATTCTTGCTGAAGACACCCGAACTTCTGGAAAACTATTAAAGCATTTTGATGTAGATACACCATCACAATCGCACCACATGCATAACGAGCATAAAACAGTTGATGGTTTAATTAATAAATTAAAAAGTGGTGTTACCATGGCTTTAATTAGCGATGCTGGGACACCTGCTATTTCCGACCCTGGATTTTTATTAACCAGAGCTTGTATTGAAAATAATATTGAAGTGGATTGCTTACCAGGCGCAACTGCTTTTGTGCCAGCTTTAGTAAATAGCGGCATGCCAAATGATAAGTTTGTTTTTGAAGGCTTTTTACCCGTAAAAAAAGGACGTCAAACACGTTTATTGCTTCTTGCGGAAGAAACTAGAACCATCATTTTTTACGAAAGTCCGCATAAACTAATTAAAACACTCACTCATTTTTGTGAATATTTTGGAGAAGACAGACCTGTTTCTGTTTCCCGAGAACTCTCTAAACTCTATGAAGAAACCATTCGTGGCACTGCCAAGGACGTTTTAGAACATTACACCAACAAACCTCCAAAAGGTGAAATTGTGGTAGTTGTAGGTGGTAAAAAGTAAATTTTGTTTAAAAAACAATTATGGAAATCTTTTTTGTAGTACGAAGCTCCAGTTGCAAACTTTAAATTTTCCCTAACAGTATCTGTCTAAAATTTCAGTATCTTAATCACTACAAATTAAGATTATGAAAAATAAGCATTACAACGTATTCGTTATAGGAAGTGGTATTGCCGGACAAACCGCGGCAAAAATATGCCGAGAAAATAATTTAAGCGTCGCTATTTCCGATAATAGAGAATTTGGTGGAACTTGTGCCAATAGGGGTTGCGATTCCAAAAAAATATTGTTGCAATTTTCGCAATTAGTATATAAAAGTAACAATTTAAAAGGACGAGGCGTTAAAAAAAATCCGAAGTTAAATTGGAAGCAAGTTCAAAAATTCAGACGTTCTTTTTCAAACCCCATTCCTCCAAAAACAGAACAAAACTTAAAAGATTTAGGTATGTCATTGTACCACCAATCGCCAAAATTTATCAGTAAAAATGAAGTTGAGGTCGAAGGCAAAGTCGTATCTGCCGATTATTTTATAATTGCCACTGGAAATATTCCAAGACCGTTAGATATTGAGGGAAACGAATTTTTAAAAGTGAGTGAAGACGTATTGGATTTAAAGAAAATTCCAAAATCTATTACCTTCATTGGATCGGGATATATTGCCATGGAATTTGCTTGTATGCTTGCCACGCTAGGAAGTCAGGTTACCATTTTAGAACAAGGGAATACAGCTCTAGCTAATTTTGATCCATTTTTAGTAAAAAAATTAATTACTAAACTTGAAAGTTTAGGTGTGAAATTTATTTTTAATGCGGATGTAACAGGTGTTCAAAAATTAAAAAAGAATTTAAAAGTTACTTTTTCTATTGATGGCGAAGTTACCACGCACAAATCGCGATTAGTTATTAATTCGGCAGGCAGAGTTCCTGCCATTGCGGCTTTAGATCTTGAAAAAGCCGTTGTTGAAGCCGATCATAATGGCATTGTGGTCAATGATTACTTGCAAAGTAAATCGCATCCAAAAGTATATGCTTGTGGTGATGTTTCCAATAAATCGTTAGCATTAACGCCACTATCTGGACTTCAAGGTTATATAGCTGGACATAATATAATTAAAGAAAAATCTAAAACATTTGATGTTCCATGCATACCGTCCACTGTGTTTACAACACCCAATTTATCATCGGTGGGATATGGTGAAGAAGACGCCAAAGCGCGTTATAAAAATGTAAAAGTGTATCAAGGTGAAGTTAGTAATTGGTTTAATGCTAAAAAAGAAAATGAAGACACCTATGCCTACACCATTTTAGTTAATGAACGTACTGACGAAATTGTAGGTGCTCATATTTTAAGCTCAGAAGCCAATGAAAGTATCAACGTTTTTGCAACGGCTATTTATAATAAAATGACGGTAAAAGAATTTAAGCGTATGGTTTTCACCTATCCATCTTATGTTATAGATATGAAAACGATGATGGAAAATGAATAGATATTGAAAGCAAAAAGAGAATCAATATATTACCAAATTGCTTTAAATATTGAAATGAAAAACATGCAAGAATTACTTCATAGCATTAGTCAATGTACCATCTGTAAAGATCATTTGCCGTTAGGTCCAAGACCTGTAGTAACTGCTCATAAAAATTCTAAAATTATCATTATAGGTCAAGCACCAGGGACTAAAGTTCATGCTTCCGGAATTCCATGGGATGATGCTAGCGGAAAGCAATTACGGAATTGGCTAGATGTTAGCAAAGAACAATTTTATAACCCCGAAAATTTTGCCATTATGCCTATGGGATTCTGTTATCCAGGAAAAGGGAAATCGGGGGATTTACCGCCAAGGCCAGAATGTGCGCCACAGTGGCATCAACAATTATTAAAGCAAATGCCGCATGTGGAATTAATTCTACTCATTGGTATGTATGCACAGCGCTATTATTTAAAAAGTAGTGCTAAAAAAACACTTACAGAAACCGTTGATAATTTTCAAGCCTATTTGCCCATGTATTTACCCTTGCCACACCCATCGCCTAGAAATCGGTTTTGGTTAACTAAAAACCCTTGGTTTCAAACCGAAGTTTTACCTATATTAAAAACAAAAGTCCATAGCCTAATCAAATAAAAAATCTATCTTTATTTTTTCGGTTAAAACCCAATTATCATGATTAAAAAAATACTATTTCTTGGCCTTTTCAGTGTAACTTTTTCAAGCTTAACCCAAGCACAAGCCATAAAAAAACAAAGCACAAAAGAAAGTTTAGAGCAAACCGTTATAACTAGTTTTTCAGGCGATTTAGCATACGAAACCACAGCATTTGTTGAAAAATACTGGCGTGTGGTTGGAAATAAAGGATTTAATGAAAGTATTCATTTCATCGCTCAAAATTTAGAAAGTGCTGGTTTCATTTTAGAAGAAAAAGCAAAACCAAACAACCGACTTACCTACCGAATTGAAAAGCGTCCATTAAAAAATCCTACGTGGGAAATGGTAGATGCCCTCGTAACCTTTAACAGCAAAGAAGCACCGCTTTTAGCACATAAAACCAACCGAAATATGGTGGCTTTAAATTCCTACAGCACGCCAAAGGAAGGAGTTACTGCTGAAGTGGTTTATGTGGAAGATGTTCAGAAACTAAAAAAAATGGATGTGAAAGGAAAAATTGTTTTCGCTGAAACCAGTCCATCACGCATTTATAATGATGCCATTGTTAAAGGTGGCGCTATTGGCTTAATGACCTATGATAACCCATCCTATTTACAACCAGAAAAAAATACAACCTCTATTCAATTTCGTTCCATTCCTTTAAATTCTAAATTAAAGCCTTGGGCAATTGCCTTGTCTTATCAAGCTAAAGAGCGTTTAAAAGAATCACTTTCTAATGGGCCAATTACTTTAAATGTTCAAATAGAAACTAAAATATACGAATCGGAAGAACTAACAATTGTTGCTGATATTAAAGGAAATAAACTACCCAATGAGCGCTTGGTTTTTAGCGCGCATGTTCAGGAACCGGGTGCCAACGATAATGCTACAGGCGTTGGTGTTGCATTGGAAATGGCAACGCTTTCAGCGAAATTATTAAAAAATAATACATGGAATCCTACCAGAACATTAACCTTTCTTTGGGGAGACGAAATTGTATCCACAGGTCGTTATGTCCAAGAGGATAAAATGCGTGCTCAAGATATAAAATGGGGAATTAGCTTGGACATGGTAGGCGAAAATACAGACATCACAGGTGGTTCTTTTTTAATAGAAAAAATGCCAGATCCTAGTGCTATTTGGACTCGTGGTAATGATAAACATTCAGAATGGGGCGGAAGTAAAATGAGTTTAGACCAAATGAAACCCCATTATTTAAACGATTTTGTAATTGGTGAATTTGAAGCTCAAGGCAAACGTGCCAATTGGGAAGTTAATACTAATCCGTTTGAAGGAGGAAGCGATCACATGCCTTTTTTACGAAGTAATATTCCAAGTGTCTTGTTTTGGCATTTTACTGATCAGTTTTATCATACGGATAACGACAGATTGGATAAAGTATCTAAAGAAACGCTTAAAAATGTAGGGACAGCGTCATTGCTATCTGCGTATACTTTGTTGAATTCTGATGCAACAACTGCTAAAACAATAATTACCCATATTGAAACCGCAGCTATTTCCAGATTGCATGAAGAATTAAAACAAGGAAAAATAGCCATTAAGAAAGGTGATAAGCTTGCGGAACAAATTGAAATTATTAAAGCTTGGGAAGATTGGTATGTAAAAGCCATAGCCACAACAATTGATATGTCGCCAGAAGCAACGTCTTTAAAAGAAGCTATTGAGAAAGCACAAGCTTCGGTTCGGGCAACTTCAGAAGCTGCGCTTTTGGAGTTGAGTAAATAAAAACCTCACTATTTTTAGTAAGGTTTTATCTAATTTCTAACAGCAAAGCGGTCTAAAATCTAGGTTCTAATCACACGTGTTTCCCAACCTCAAAACCATGTTTTCCTAAAAATTGATTTCCACTTTCTATGGCGTCATGTTCTAAAGTTGTTCCCATGCTGTCATTCCATCTATTTAAATAGCCAAACAGTGAAATAACGCCCAACATTTCTACAATTTCGCCTTCATTCCAATATTGGTGTAAGCGTTTTTGAATGGTTTCATCCACCGCATTTGGCACTTGACTTGCGGCTAAACTAAAATCGAGAGCAGCTCGTTCGGCTTCCGAAAAAGCTGGATGTGTTCTATAGTCCCAAATATTATCTAACTGTTCCTGTTCTGCACCATAGCGTTCCGCAGCACGAATGGCATGAGCTTGACAATATCTGCAACCTGTTGCGTTGCTTGAAACCCAGGCAATCATGCGTTTTAAAGCAGATGTTACACGACCTTCATTGGCCATAACCGCTTTGTTGAGGTTTATAAATGCCTTGGAAATTGCCGGTCTGCGTTGCATGGTTAATACAGAGTTTGGGCAAAAACCTAGTGTTTCATTAAAAAATTCGGCTAATTCTTTCGTTTCTAAATCGTGGTCTGCGGATAATGGTGTTACAAGTGGCATAGTCTATTTTTTTATTGGTATTTTTGAATAAACAAGCATTATTGAACTGAAAACAGTTTTAATATATGCCCATTTCAGAATTAAGTTTTAATCCTAACAAGTAACAAAAAAATCAACATACATGGCAAATACAAATAAAGTAATCACACATTGGAAAGGGAATCTACAATTTGAATCGGATAACCCAAATGGGAAAACGGTTTTAATGGACACCAGTCCAGAACATGGTGGTCATAGTTCAGGCTTATCACCAAAAGCCATGATGCTTTCGGCTTTAGCAGGTTGTTCAGGATTGGATGTGGTGTCTGTTTTAGATAAAATGAAAGTGAAAATCTCCGATTTCAGAATGGATACTTATGGAGAACTCACCGAAGAACACCCTAAGTATTACCATACCGTTACTGTAGAATATCATTTTTATGGTGACAATCTAGATGAAAATAAAATAAAAAAAGCCGTCGATTTATCCATAGAAAAATACTGTGGCGTTATGGAAATGTTCCGAAAATTTGCCACTGTAAAAACGAGTATTCATTATCATGTAGTTTAAAAAGTTCCGATAGATAAGAATTTTAGCTAAATTCTGTAATTTGTTATGTTATGTGAATTTTTCATATATTTAATTTAAACCAAATTTATTATGAAAAAAATTAACCTATTTTTACTTTTGTTTGGTATGTTCTATAATGGAATGTGCCAAACTTTTCCTTACGAACGGGAATGGGGTACTTACACGGAGTTTACGAAAAATACTCGTGCTCACGCTATGGACAGTGAAGGGAATATTTATTCCGTAGGTTTTGTAACAGATACAGATGTGTTTCCTACAACTGCAGCTTCTCACCAACCCATCTACGGTGGTGGCCAAGCAGATGGCTTTATTACAAAATACAGCAGTGATGGTAACTTTTTATGGGGAACTTATTTTGGAGGTGAAGATTTTGACGTTATAGAGGGTATTGACATAGACAATAGTAATAATATAGTTGTGGTGGGTTATACCTATTCTACAACAGGCATAGCAACCTCTGGCGCGTTTCAAGAACAGCCTACCGATCGTGGTGGTGGTGCTTTTATAGCCAAATTTACTGCAGATGGCAACCAGCTTTGGGGCACGCATTTTTATAATGCCGCTACCCGTCCAGACGACAACGAACCTTTCAACTTTACTACAGATTTTCGGTCACAACAATATATTAAAGCTGGTGTAGCTATAAATAACGCTGATGAAATTTTTATTTATTTATCAGATTACGTTAGCCATCAAACAAGTGATAATATTACAACTCTAGATGCTTTTCAAACAGACTCCTATGATGCTGGAACAACAATAAGTAGGTTTTCGCCTTCGGGAGATAGAGTTTGGACTACCTATTATGGCATAAACGGTTCTGATATTACTGGAATTGCTGTAGATGACTCGGGGCTGTATGTGGCAGGCACTAAAGAAGACTTCCCTACTTCGCCTTATGTGCCCAATACCTATTTTGATACCTTTGGGGAGTACGAGTTTTCTTTTTCCAATATCCATGACGCTTTTGTATCCCGCTTATCATTAGATGGGAGTACCCGACTGTGGAGTCGGTATCTGGGAACCTCTGGAGTAGAATTTTTAGGGATGTCGCCTTTGGTTTTAGATGAAACGGGACTGTATATTGCTGGTCAATCTGGAGGGAATACCGGTGGTGACACATCAGGGATGGCTACAGCAGGAGCTTATAAGGAAACAAATGGTTGTGGTAATGGGTTTCTAGCCAAATTAAACCGTTCTGGCGAGATAGACTGGCTTACCTATACGCTGGATTGGGTAGAAGAAGCCTATGAAGGCAGCACGATTAGTTGTGGAGGAAGTAGTGTTAGCCATGTTTATAGAATAAAATCGGTATTCTCGGCAAAAGATGGCGTGTATTTTACCGGGCAAACAAGTATGTATGTGGATATTGCCACCGAAGGTGCTTTTATGGAAAGTCTTTATGGAAATACTTTGTATGGACAATATGATGCTTTTATTATGAAGTTTTCTACAGAAGGCGAACGCGAATGGGGTACTTATTTGGGTGGTGAGGATGACGAAAGTATTCCTTGGGTTTTTCCTTTTGAGGATGCACTTTACGTCGCAGGAAGAACGTCTAGTTCTGAAAACATTGATACTTTAGAAAGTACATATTTAGAAGGTTCTCAAGGATATATAAATAAATTTTCACCAAGTAATTTAAGTGTGGCAGAATCAGCTACGTCACCTTTTGCTATATATCCTAACCCTGCTAATGATGTTTTGTATATTAAGTTAAATGACAACATGCAATCTTATTCCAGTTCTTTTAAAGTTTATAATGTTGTAGGTCAAGAAGTTCTAAATACAAAGCTTCATACTACTGAAAGCAATCAAAAAGTTGATGTTTCTGGGTTGTCTTCGGGTGTTTATATTGCTTCATTAGTTTATAATAACCAAGTATTTACGCATAAAATCATTATCGAGTAAACAGGTACATGCCATATAGTATTTGGCGTTAAAGGTCAATTTAAAAGTCTAAAGGTGTCATTGAAAAATTCTTACCTTTAGGCTTTTATCATTTACCTTATCAATTAGAATTCAACTCATGCGCTGGACCATTAAACCAAAACCGGAATCTAAAAATGTGGATGCTTTGCAAAAAGCACTCAACGTGGAACCCATTGTTGCTAGCTTACTATTGCAACGTGGTATTGAAACCTATGATGCTGCCAAAACATTTTTCAGGCCAAGTTTAAAAGATCTACACGATCCATTCTTAATGAAAGACATGGATATTGCGGTTTCACGAATTGAAAAAGCACTAGAAACTGGCGAAAACATTATGGTTTATGGCGATTATGATGTGGATGGCACGACATC
Source organism: Bizionia sp. M204 (assembly GCF_023205095.1). GTDB lineage: Bacteria > Bacteroidota > Bacteroidia > Flavobacteriales > Flavobacteriaceae > Algorimicrobium > Algorimicrobium hallyeonense. The sequence continues at coordinate 2,935,403 of NZ_CP046242.1, forward strand.
TGTAGCCTTAATGAGTTCTTATTTAAAAACCCGAACTGAAAATGTAGCAACCTATATTCCTGATAGATATGATGAAGGATATGGTGTGTCTTTTAAAGGTATTGATTTTGCAGAAGATAATGGATTCTCGCTCATTATTGCTTTAGATTGTGGCGTAAAAGCTATTGATAAAGTGGCTTATGCCAACGAAAAAGGCATTGATTTTATTATTTGTGATCACCACAGACCAGGAGCAGAATTACCAAAAGCTATTGCTATTTTAGACCCTAAACGAGACGATTGCTCGTATCCATATAAGGAATTATGTGGGTGTGGTGTTGGGTTTAAACTCATTCAAGCTTTAGCTGCTAAACAGGGGCAAACAACTGCCGATTTAACCGAATATCTCGATTTAGTAGCAACGGCTATTGGCGCTGATATTGTACCTATTACAGGTGAAAATCGCGCACTGGCTTCACTAGGTTTGGATGTTATTAATAGCAATCCCAGACCAGGCATTCAAGCTATTATTGCAGAAGTAAAAAAGGAGCATTTAACCATTACCGATGTGGTTTTTATTGTTGCGCCGCGAATTAATGCCGCTGGACGTATGAAACACGGTAATTTTGCGGTGACTTTATTAACGGAAATCAATCCTGAATTAGCAAAAAGTTATGCGGAGGAAATTGAATTTTTCAATACAGATAGAAAAGAAACCGATAAACAAATCACCCTTGAAGCGCTACAGCAAATAGAAACCAATAATGAGCAGGACGGTTTTACAACCGTTGTATATCACGAAGCCTGGCACAAAGGTGTTATTGGTATTGTAGCGTCTCGATTAATAGAAACCTACTACAGGCCAACTTTGGTGTTTACCAAAAGTGGTGATAGGTTAGCAGCATCAGCACGTTCCGTAAGTGGTTTTGATGTGTACAATGCCTTGGAAGCCTGTGCAGATCATATTGAACAATTTGGAGGTCATAAATACGCAGCTGGATTAACCTTGAAATCCGAAAATTACGAAGCTTTTAAACAAGCTTTTGAAGATGTGGTTTCAGAAACTATTGATAAATCCTTATTAATACCAGAAATTAAGATTGATGCTCAAATTGAATTGCGTGATGTAACGCCGAAATTCTATCGCATTTTAAAACAGTTTGCGCCATTTGGACCAGGCAATATGTCGCCAGTTTTTATGACCGATAACCTGCATGATACCGGGTATGGCAAATGTGTTGGTGAAGATAAAAGTCACCTTCGGATTACAGCTACCAATCCAGAACGCACCAATACATTAGTCTGCATAGGTTTTGGGTTAGGTGATAAGCTGGATATAATTACAGATAAAAAACCTTTTTCTGCCGTATATTCTATTGATGAAAATCATTGGAATAATCAAGTGTCCTTGCAATTGAAATTACGGGATATTAAGTAAAAGTGCATAAACTATTGTATCATGAAAAGTTCATTAACACTTGTTATTGGTTTCATTTTCCAGTTTGCGATATCTCAAAATTTAGTACACAACCCAAGTTTTGAAGACTATAAGCGTTGCCCATCATTGCTTGGAAATTTTAATCATTTGGTTACACATTGGTCTACGCCAAATTGGGGTTCAACAGATTATTTTCATGCTTGTAGTAAAACGGTTGGGTTTATAAATTTTTTTGGAAGTCAAAAGGCTAGAACGGGTAAAGCTTATAGTGGAGTGTATGTTTTAGCACCAGAAAATTATCGAGAGTATATTCAAGGTGAATTGTTAGAAACTTTGACTGCTCAAGAAAAATATACCATGACTTTTTATGTGAGTCTTGCGGAAAACTCCAGTCATGCCATTAAAGATTTAGGGATATTATTTTTAGGTAAACCCTTGAAAATGCAATCGGAAGGGGTTATTAATATCAATAAGGTTTTTAGTAACGAAAAGAATAGTCATTTTATAAGTATAAGCAGTCAACAATTTTATACCGAAAAAGATGCGTGGGAAAAAGTAACTTTTGAATACACAGCGAAAGGATTCGAACGGTTTTTTATTATTGGAAATTTTGATAAAAATGCCAAAATAACGAAACATGAAGTTCAAAAATCTAAAAATCCAGATGCAGCGTATTATTATCTAGACGATATCCGTTTGGAAGCTTTTAAACCTGCCGACCCTGTTGATATTAAAGTGAAAACCATAGAGGCTGAACAAACGTTAAAAACTGATAAGGTTTACGCTTTAAGAAAAGTATTTTTCAATTTTAATCAGCATAAACTTTTAGGGTCATCTGTACAAGAACTCGATCAATTATACAATTATTTAGACAACCATAAGCGTTTACAGATTGAAATTTATGGTCATACGGATAATGTAGGAACACAGGAACGTAACGATGAATTATCCTTACTTCGCGCTAAAGAAGTAGCCTTGTATTTAATTTCGAAAGGTTTACGGCCTGAACGTATTAAAGCTCGTGGTTTTGGCAATCGCTTTCCCCAAACTACTAATGCTACCCAGGCTGGGCGCGCCTTAAATAGACGTGTAGAATTTAAGCTTATAAAACTATAATTATTATTTAGATTTATTCTAAATAAACTTATATTTGCATAGTTTAAAACCTGCAAGCATGGAAAATGACATTCATAAAATATATCATAATAGCATTGGAATTGCTTTTCAATGGAAATTCCCCGAACAAAAAAAGAAGCCAAAAAAAGTACAATTAGTATTCCGAGATATGGGATTCTACTTATCTTTAGTTGAAATTAAAGAATTTTATAATTGTATTTACGCAACCAAACAATTGGAAACCGATGTTTGTTGTCGTGAAGACTGTGATAAACGCGGTATTATGATAAAATCTCCTAGTGATAAAGTAAGTTTAGCAGTAAACGAAACCGAATTATTACAATTAGAAGACTTATTAAAAGGCACCTTGTTTCAATTGGAGTTAAACGACTATTTAAATCATTTGTGTAAAAACTAATAGTGTAAAAATTTCGGCTTACTATAAAATTAGTTGCCTATTGTACTAATATAACCTGAACCTACTTGTGGTTGGAATATTATAACAAGCAGTAAAGATTTTCGCGATTTATTTTGTGTTAATAGACCAATTTATATCCTATTATAAAATGTTCTATTCAACTTTAAAATAATATTCTTTGTCAGATTCATTTAAATATCTCCAAGAAACATCTCCACAACTATTGAATCCAATTTGATTCGGGAAATTTTCTATTGGATAGTTTTCTATTATAAATTCATTTCTATTGGAGTTTTGAAGCATTCCATTACGCCAACTAATTACATAGTCACCATTAAATTTGGGTTTTAAACCTATTCTATAACTATAAAATTCCCGATTATTCTCAAGTTCAGGAAAGGCTATTATAGTTCCATTTTCGCAGTAATTTGAAAATGTAAGCTGACCATTAGTCCTAACTAACTCAAACGAATCAATTGCATCTTGGCAGTTTGAAGCATTCGTGGGTTCAATAAATTTATAAATTGAAAAATGGTCTGATTGTGGAATTTCCATAAATATCGAATCGTTAATAGACGCATTAAATAGATTACTAGAAATTTTTCCACGTATCCAAATTGTATCATTAATGGAGTAACTATAATCAGTGGATACATTTGCTTTATAAACATTATAAACCAATTTGTCCGCTTCAAGGTCGTCCTCGCAGGTAGTTGCTACTAGAAAAGGTGCAATTATTATAACCTTCAATAAATTTTTAAACATATTTCCTTTTTTATAGTTAGATGCACAATACGTTTAAAGGTTGCGTTGCTTGTTTTATACTTTGATTTCATTTGAAACTGAATTTTAAAAATATATATCCGTTTTTTGTCAGAATGAGTGCCGTCCAAAACTTTTATGACTTGTAAATTTAGTTTCAACAGCTCGCAACTTAAAATTCCCAATTTATTGGACCATTAAAACTAATTTCGTCTTAAAAGGTTTTATTAGAAAGGCTTCGTGTTGTACTTTTGTGCTTTCTTTTTTTCTCTTGGATTGGAATCGGTTTTATAAACGTGTTTTACTTCATTTGAAATGATAATATTTTAATAGAATAAAAATCAATAATTATCTGCAACGTTTTAAATAAACTTGTAGTTTTAAAATAAAAAGGTCCCTGCTTTTGTAGGAAACAAGTATGTCTAAAAAAGATCCATACGCAGCCTTGCGTATCAAAGAATTCAATATTTTTTTAGTACTTCGTTTTGCATTAGTATTTGCGTGGTCTATGCAATTTATAATTATTGAATGGCAAGTGTATAGTATTACAAAAGATCCGTTATCGCTTGGTATTATTGGCTTGATGGAAATTATTCCAGCTTTAACCATGGCTTTATTTGCTGGACATATTGTGGATCAACGTGAAAAACGCAATTTATTGGCTGTTTGCATGGCATTATTTTCGTTAATAAGTTTGGGCTTATTTCTTTTAACTTGGCCAAAAATTGTAGCAGATTGGTCTTCCAATACCATTTTATATTCTATTTATGCGCTCGTTTTTTTTGGTGGATTTTTACGTTCCTTTTTCGGGCCAACTATTTTTTCATTGGTTGCTTTAATTGTACCCAAGAAAATATATCCAAATGCCGCTACTTGGAGTAGTTCTACATGGCAAATGGCATCGGTTTTAGGACCAGCAACAGCTGGGGTTTTAATAAGTGTTATTGGTGTGCATTGGTCGCTTTGTTTTGTTTTCGGACTTGTTGTTTTTGCATTAATGACACTTACGCAAATAAAAAAGAAACCGATTTTAAACCCAAAAATAGGCGAACCTGTGATGCAAAGTTTAAAAGAAGGTTTGAATTTTGTATTTAAAACTAAAGCTATTTTAGGTGCTTTAACCTTGGATATGGTTGCCGTTTTATTTGGTGGCGCCATTGCCTTATTGCCCATTTTTGCACAAGATATTCTTCATGTCGGGTCCGAAGGATTTGGTGTACTACGAGCGGCTCCCGCCGTTGGTGCTTTTTTAACCATGTTAATTACAGCCTATATTCCCATTAGTAAAAATGCGGGAATGAAGTTATTAGCGGCTGTGTTTGGTTTTGGTATGTGTATAATTGTTTTTGGACTGTCCTCTATATTCTGGATTTCGGTAGTTGCGCTATTTTTTAGTGGTGTAACCGATGGTGTTTCTATGGTAATTAGACAAACCATATTGCAAATTAAAACACCCGACAATATGCGTGGTCGCGTGGCATCCGTAAACTCCATGTTTGTGGGCTCATCCAACGAGCTTGGTGCTTTTGAAAGTGGCGTTACCGCAAAATTAATGGGAACTGTAACAGCCGTTGTTTTTGGCGGAACCATGACCTTAATTACAGCAGTTACCACTGGAATTGTTTCGCCTTCGTTTAGAAAGCTAGATTTAACAGCCGATTTGGAGGAGCATGAGAATGCGGAATGATAAGTTTTTAGAATTTCTTTAACTCTAAATTTTCACCATCAAAAACACCATAGGTATAATATTGTATCCAATCGCCTAGATTCACATATTTTGAATTTTCGTTGAGGTCTATTTCTAACGGTAAATGTCTGTGGCCAAAAATAAAATAGTCGCTGTGTTTGGTTTCTAATTTTCGTTTGCAATATTGTACCAACCATTCATTGTCTTCGCCTAAAAATTTGGCGTCATCATCACCGGAAATTAGTTTGTTTTTTACACTTAAATATTGGGCAATTCTAACCCCAATATCAGGATGCAACCAGCGAAATAGCCATTTGCCAAAACGACTAGTAAATATTTTTTTCATCCGTTTATAACCGGTATCACCAGGGCCTAATCCATCACCATGACCAATTAAAAACGTTTTATTGTTAAACGTATATTCTTGGGGCTTATGGTAGACAGAAATTCCCAATTCTTCTTCAAAATAGCCATCCATCCATAAATCGTGATTGCCAACAAAAAAATAAATAGGAATACCAGCGTCCGTTATCTCGGCAAGCTTACCCAACGTTCTTGTAAAACCTTTTGGTACCACGGTTTTATATTCAAACCAAAAATCGAATAAATCACCCATCAAGAAAATAGCAGCAGCATCGTACTTAATTTCCTCTAACCACGCTACAAATTTTTGTTCGCGAGGTCGTGAGGCTTCTGCTGTTGGTGCACCCAAATGATTATCGGATGCGAAGTATATTTTTTTTCCTTTTGGGATGTTCATGAGGTAAATATAATTAATTCCTATTTTTATTCGGATTCGTTATCACTAGCATACCACTCGGCAAAACTGGTATCGGTTTCCTGAAGTTTTAAGGAATGTAATGCAATATGGCTCGGTAAAAAGGATTTTATTTTATTGGCAAAATCAATCACCATCATTTCACTAGTTGGCTGATAATCCACCAAAAGTACATTATGACCACGGTCTTGAAGTTCCTTCGCTAATTCTACATGTGGTGTGTTTTTGTTAAAAACAGTGGCATGATCAAACACATCAACAATTTCTGTTTTCACAATTTTTTTTAAATCTCCAAAATCAATCACCATTCCAAACTTAACATTACCCGAATCTGAAATTGGTTTTCCAATAACGGTTACCGATAATTTATAGCTATGGCCATGTACATTTTTACATTTCCCATCATAGCCATAAAGGGCATGTCCTGTCTCGAATGAGAACTGTTTTGTAATTCGAATATTTCCCATACTATTAATTTTCCATGCAAAGATAATCGTTTTGTAAAAGGAAACGGTTTTTAGAGTACATTTGCCCACTTTTTATTTTGCATATACTTATGAATCAATTATTTGAAGAAATTGCTTTTGTTGAAAATTTACAATATGAGCGTATTATTGATGATATTTTAACAAAGAAGTACAGTTTGGTTGAAAATTTTTTCACCAATCTCGAGGTTTTGGAATTAAGAAAATCATTATTAGAAAAACATGAAGCTGATGTTTTTAAAAAAGCGGCTATTGGCAATAGGGTAAATGAAGTCATTGAAAAATCCATTCGTGGTGATGTGATTTTATGGATAGATGAAAACCGGGCAGATCCGTTAGAAGTCGCTTTCTTCAACAAAATAAATAACCTAATAGATTACTTAAATAAAACGTGTTTCTTGGGAATTTTACATAAGGAGTTTCACTATGCATTATATCCAGAAGGCACATTTTACAAACGGCATTTGGATACGTTTCAGAATGACGACAGACGAAAATTATCCTTTGTATGTTATTTAAATGAAGATGGTTGGCTACCTGAAAACGGTGGCGAATTGGTGTTGTATGTAAATGAAAATGGTGAAGAAACCGAAAAAGTAATTTATCCATTTCCTGGACGTGTGGTTATTTTTGAAAGTCAATTATTAGAACACGAAGTCAAGCCCGTTAAAACCGAACGATTGAGTATTACTGGTTGGCTTAAAACGCGCTAATTATCTGCGTTTATTGCGGTTATAAACATAAATAATTATCAATACAATTGCCAATACTAAAAAAAGCATATTTCCGCCCATACTAATCTATATTTGAGTTGTTTTTATTATATCTATAAAGCGCATAAGCAATTATTACAAGTACTAAAAATGGTAGAAATGAGCCTATAAATACGCCTATTTCATAATCGCTATTAGGTGCGTTTTTTACTTTCTCTTCAATATTTATTTCTTGCAAAATTGAAATAAGTGCCATCATTTTACTAAATAATTAGAAGTCAAAGTTACTGTTTTTCCGAAAGCGGTAAAAATTCTTGTCTAAATTTTATAATTAGTGGCAATCCTCTAGCAATAATCCAAAATGTAAAAGCTATAAAAATGCCATAAAGCTTGTAATCCAAGCTGTCCAATAAAAATAATAGCGGAACAAAAACGAGAAAGGTTGCCATCAATAATACATTGCGAAGAACTTTCATTTTACCAAGCCCTTTAAACATACCATCAAAAATAAAGGCAATAGCGCATAGTGGTTGCATGGCTAAAACAATCCAGAACACATTATAAAATTCGGTTAAAACGGACTCTTCTTTTGTAAAAACAAAACCAATAAACTGATAGAAAATAGCACCAAAGGCAGCCATAACCATCCCTAAAATAACACCATATGTTATTAGTTTATTACTTAAGGTAATTAATTTACCATATTCCTTTCCTCCTAATAATTTTCCTGATAAAATGTTTCCTGCACTGGCATAACCATCAATTATAAAAGCACCTAAAAACCATAAATTTATAGCAATGGTGTATGCGGCAATGTATTGTTTACCATAACTGGTAGAAAATGAACTCGCAAAGTAAAGGGTAACGTTCAAAGCAAGCGTTCTAACAAACAAATTGAGAATCATTATTGCAAACCGATTAATTTCTTTGTTAAACGGAAAACTAAAACGCAATGGAATAGCTGTTTTGGTCAATAAATAATAAGCCGAAATAATAGCCATTAATATTTGAGCAATAACACTTGCATAAGCTGCACCTTTAATATTCAGGGCAGGAACATAACCTTCTATACCATAAACCAAAACGATGTCTAGAACAATATTAACACTGGCGCCAACAATGGCAATAATCATTGGGTAAAAGGTGTTTTGAAGCCCTCTAAAGGTGCCAAAAATGGCAATGGTAAATAGGGTAAATGGAAAACCAAAAACGCGAATTTGGTAATACTCTACACTATAATTCAGAATTAAATCAGAGGCATTGTAGAGTTTAAAAATACTTTCGGCAAACGGATAGGTTCCTAGAATGATAAAAATACTTAGTGATGTAATTATAAAAATAGCTTGAGCTGGCAGGTTTTTCACCTTATCTAAATTATTTGCACCAACATATTGCGAAACAATAGATGAAATAGCACTACGTGTTTGCCCTAAAACCCAAATTAGCATGGAAATAAAGGTGCCAACAATACCTACGGCTGCTAATGATTCTGTGGCGTTTTCAGAAATATTTCCTACAATAGCCGTATCAGTAATAGACAAAATAGGTTCTGCCACTCCAGCAATTAATGCAGGAATGGCTAATTTATTAATATGTTTTAAACTAATGTTGGTGCTCACAATACAAATTCATAACAGTAAAAGGGATGTTCGCTTTGTTTTGGAAAATAAATAGACCCTAATTTTTTATAACCGCGAAGTTCGTAAAACTTTTGGTTTCTAGCGTTCTTTGAAAAGGTATCTAATCTGATAGAGGTAAATTCATTTTTGTTTGCCATATTTTCGGCAAAATTCATCAGTTTTCTAGCCCATCCTTTACCTTGGTAATCCGGGTGTATAGCTACCCTATGAACATATAAGTTATTGGAGTTTGGTGTTAGCCAGTCTATAGTTTCGTATTCGGCATCCATTTTAGTAGAAAGCACTAAACAGCCTATAATTTTTTTAGCTTCCTCTAGAACGTATAATTCGTTTCTAGCCACATCATTTTCAAAGGCACTTCGGTTAGGGTATTTAGAATTCCATTGTTGTATGTTTTTAGAAATCATATCAATAGCACAGGCTTTGGTAATTTCTAAAATTGTATCAATATCTTCATTGGTTCCTTTCCGAATCATAATAAAAGCGTATTTTTGCGTAAATTTTCACCTAAATTAGTTATAATTTTTTCAATATGAAGAATATTTTAGTGCCAGTAGGATCGTCTAAAAATGCGGTTAGTCATTTGCAGTATGCTGTGGATTTTGCCAAAGCATTTGGTGCAAAAATTTATGTGGTTCAAGTTTATAATATCTATTCCAAAGCTGGAACCATGATAAAAGTGGATCATATTTTAGAGCGTGAAAGTTATGAGTTTTTAAAGTCGCACGTAGCGCAAGTGGACACTAAAGGTGTTGAGATTGTTGTAAAATCATTTAAAGGCAAATTGGTGGATACACTTGAGTTAGTTTGTCACTCTTTAGATATTGATTTAATTATGATAGAACCACGGACCAACTCTTTACGAGAAGAAGTATATCTTGGAAAAACGTCTGGAAAAATTATTAAACAAACCAATATTCCCGCATTAATTGTCCCTGAAGGCGTCAGTTTTAAACCTATTGTTTATATTTTAGTGGCTTTAAAGTCTGCTATAATTAAAAAGGAATCTGCCTTAAAGCCGTTAATTGCTATTAAAGATCAGTTCCGATCTATTGTAAATTTATTACTCGTACAAACACCATTCTATAATGAAGGTGATTTTGAAATAAATCCAGATTTAGCCAAATTAATAACCAATATTACTAAAACGGAAAATGCTACAACATTTCAAGGCGTATTAGAACATTATAAGGATAATGATCCGGATATGTTATGCGTGGTAAGGCGTAAGCGTGGATTTTTCTCTAAACTATGGGAGAAAAATACTATTTTGAAAAAAGATTTTCAGAGCAACACACTTCCAGTTTTAGTATTAAGTGGTGTGAAATAAATATTTCTTCAGCAGAAGGATAAAACCTAAATAAAAATAGTTTATTTTCGTTGCTCAATAAACGAATTTCTAGTCTAAAGTTTATTTTGGGGGATTAGCTCAGCTGGCTAGAGCGCTACGCTGGCAGCGTAGAGGTCATCGGTTCGACTCCGATATTCTCCACTTAAAAAGCAATGTGAAAGCATTGCTTTTTTTATGCCTAAATTTCATAATAGTTTTTTGCAATTTCAGAAACAATTTGTAATTCAAAGATTTTTTTGAGGGTTTTGTCGAATATTGGAAGCTTTTTAAAACCTCATAAATGAGTACTGCGTAGATATGGTCCCAACCTAACTTACTATGAAATTTGTTTTATTAATTGCCCTTTTTTGTAGCTATTCTATAAACGCTCAAAGCCAAGAATTTAATCCAGAAACTAATGATGTTCCACTATATCAACTGGCAAGTTATACCAATGTTGGCGATGCGGCCTACAGTATTGAAGATATTCAATTAAACAACGATTTAATTTATAAACCGTTGCAATCAGAAAACCACAGTGTGGGTTTTACGTCTGATAATTTTTGGATTCAGTTTAAACTAACCAACTCGCAAGCAACGGAACATGTTTATTATTTAGAAACAGCTAGACCTATTACAGATGTTGCCAATTTATATCAAATAGCAGCAGCTGGCACTGAACGTTTTAAAAGTGGCGACCAAATAGCATTTAGTGAGCGCCAGGTTAACCACAGAGCAACTGTTTTTAAAATTAAACTGCCACCTAATTCAACCCAACATTTTTATGTGCATTTAAAAAGTGATGGTGAAACCATAAACATACCTTTAAATTTATATAATGAGTCTGAATTTTTACAAAACACCTACCACCAACAATTATTTCTTGGTTTGTTTTACGGTGTTTTATTGCTTGCAGGTATAATTTATTTGTTTTTCTACATCAGTTTAAAAGAACGTTCATTTTTATATTACGGCCTTTATGTGTTTTCAATAGCTCTGCTTCAAGCGGCATTAGATGGATTATTATTTGAATTTGTTTGGCCCGAAAGTGGTTATTTAAATAGTAGGATGGTATTAATTACCGCATTATTATCCAATTTATTCTTGTTGAAGTATTGCGAACATTTTTTAGATATAAAAAGCCATTTTAAAAACATAGTTAAGTACTATCAAGTTATTTATGTCGTGATAATTAGCCTATTTACATGTATTTTTATTAATGAATTTACTTTAAAAATAACGTATCCTATTAGTAATGTTAATGGTTTAATTAGTTTGCTATTAATCTTGTTTACAGTATTTGTTATGCGTTATAGAAAGATTGCTTTAGATGCTTTTTTCTCTATAGGCATTTTGTTTTTAGTGATTGGTTTACTAGGTTTTGTCATGAACAACTTGAGCTTGTTGCCAAATAATTTTTACACTGAAAATAGTGCCAAATTTGGATCGGGTCTTGAGGTGATATTCTTATCCTTATCCATGACGAACCTAATTAGAAAGTTACGTGAAGAAAAAGAAGTTTCTCAAGCTTTAGCTTTAAAAAAATCAGAAGAAATTAGTGAGGTAAAAACCTATTTCATGTCTAATATGAGTCATGAATTACGAACGCCTCTCAATGCTATTTTAGGCGCCACACAAGAACAATTGGAACAGCAAAACGGAGCAGTAGATAGTTCCTGTTTAGAAATTATTAAAAATGCCTCCTATAGCTTACTCAGTAATATAAATGATATTTTAGATTTTGTAAAAAATTGAGAAAAACGAATTAATTTTAAAGCATGATGCATTCAAACCGTTAGAGTTACTACAGCAGATTAGCGAAAATTGGAAACTGCAAGCCGAAAATAAAGGTTTACACTATACGTTTCAAATTAAAGGCACAGTACCAAAAAGTGTTCTTGGCGATAGCGATCGGTTTATACAAATTATTAATAATGTTCTTGGAAACGCGGTAAAGTTCACGAAGTCTGGCACCGTTTCTTTTGAAATGCAATGCGTTGCTATTTCCAATACTACAAGTCGGTTTTCTTTTCATTTTTCCGATACTGGTGTAGGCATACCATTAAATTTACGAGAAGATGTTTTTGATAGTTTTAGTCAAATGCGATATGATAACAAACGCCAATTTGGTGGATTGGGATTAGGGTTAACTATTGTAAATCATTTAGTAAAACGTTTTGAAGGCAACATAACTATTGATAGTGAAGAAGGCGTAGGGACAGATGTTTATATTGATATTCCATTAGAAATTAATCGTGAAAAACAGCAAAAACCACTAAATCCCCTAAATAACGATTCAAATGCTGAAAAGCATATTTTAATTGTAGAGGATAATGTAATGAATCAAATGATTATGAAGAAGCTGCTACAAATGAACTCGAAATTTACATTTGAAGTAGCCGAAAATGGCTTAAAAGCTATAAATATGCTAAAAGAAACCTGCTTTGATGTTGTTTTAATGGATTTGCAAATGCCAATTATGGATGGATATGAAGCCACTGAAATAATTAGAAGTGGACAGTTGGGTTTAAAGAATAAAAATATTCCAATTATTGCAGTTACTGCTGATGCAATGCAGGAAACACAACAGAAAGTTATTGATATGGGTATGACCGACTACATGACCAAGCCAGTAAATAAAGCGCTCCTATTTGATAAAATTGGTAATTGTACTGCTTTTTTTGCTAAACCAGCTTAAAAGTTAAGTTGCTGTTTTAAATCTGGAATGTCAACAACATCATTTAAATGGCAATTATCAATTTCAAATAAATCAGCAAAGGTTGTAAATGTTGTATTATTGGTTCGGGTACGAATGGTTCCTTTAGGGAAAAATCGTCTTTTTTCTATGAAACTAACTTTATCAATCCATCCACAAACGGTCAACTCCCGTTTGGTTTTATGATAACTACAAAAAATATAAATTTCTGTTTTAAAATAGTCTTGAAGTTTTAAAAAATTGTTGGTGTAATTTTTCCTAACATCTGTTGTTCTCCCCATTGTTTTTACATCAATAGTTTTGTTGTTCACAATTAAATCAACACCATCATCACACCCACCAGAACCATCTACTAGATCTAAATTAAAAAAAGACATCACCACAGACTGACCAATAATACCCGTTAGTTGTTGTTTTTTGGTACCATTAGCCGTGAAACGCTTTCCGAAATTGTACGTTTTAACAATAGTTTCGCAATGGGCAATCAGGGTGTTTTCAACTTTTACAGTAAACATATCGGTGGTATTTCATCGATTACTTACTGTAAGATACTAAAAATGTGTTGAGTAGCTTTTTGAGAAAATGAAAAATATAGGTTAGAGAATATTAAAATTAGGATTTTTTTGGCGTCATTATAAAAGAAATACTTGATGAAACAGCAGTTTCAAGTGCTGCAGGCAAAGCCAAATTATTCCAAGGGTGTTGACCATTAAAAACGTGATTAGAATTTTCTATTCCAATTAACTGACTATTTGTATTCCATTTATGCAATGCTTCTGCCTCCTTAAAGTTTACGGAGGAATCATCAATACCGTGTATTATTAGCTGCGGAATTTTAATTTTTTTAGTTGCTGCTTCAATATTGAGTTGTTTTTCATGAGTTTTAAAATCTTCATAAAATTGATAATTATGAGGCATTTGTTGTTGGGTTCTACTGTTTAAAACATACTTAACGCCTTCTTCTTTCCATGCTTTTAAATTGCCTATCGTTGCCGTTCTATTGGAAAAATTAGAAACACTGGCCCAAGTAATGAGTTTTTTTATTCTAGTGTCATTGGACGCTTTCAATATTGAAATTCCACCACCACGTGAATGGCCAATGAGCGTCACATTATTGGGATTAATTTCTTTTAATAATTCATTTTTTTCAGACATTAAAAAATTTAGAAAGTCCCCCAAATCATTCAGCTCTTTACTGTAATTATTTTCTGCAAAGGCTTCTAAATCCGGAAAATCAATTGGGTTTTCAGCGGTACCGCCATTATGTGAAAAATTGAATTTAACAAAAAACAAATTAGCTTTTGAAAACTGTTCAGCTACCAAATTCCATGGTCCCCAATCTTTAAAACCTTTATAGCCATGACAGAACACAACTAATGGTTTTTGTTCGCCATTTTTATTAAAAAAAGCATCCCAAAGAATTGGTTTCTGATGCTTTCTATGTAAAATTAAATTTTTGTGTATCACGAAATCTTTTTTTCAATAAAATCTACTTTTTGGTTGCAAATTTCTAAAATAAGCTGTTTTAATTGAACTTCATAATCTGCTAATATCTCATTGGAAATAAGCGCTTCCTTATCGCGACTTCCCGATTGTTTTTTTTGAAATTTTAAAAATCCAGCGCTTAGGTTCTTAAACGAAATTATTCCCGCTTCTACAGGTTCCGTAAAAGGCTTTTTAGCATGCATTAGGTACGCATACGTTAAAACCTGGAATGATTTACTGTACTTGTCGTAATCCGTTGTCAAATCGTCCCAATTGGTTATTTGTACTTTAGCAGGATCTACCCGACCCGATTTATAATCTATAATACGTATAATACCATTTCGTTTGTCAACACGATCGACTTTGCCCGTAATTCTAACCGGAAAATCCAGTTCAGGAATTTGTATTTCTGCAGTATTATTAAGTTCAATAGCTATAATTTCAAGAATGTTGCCGTCTTTTAAGTCGGCTACTTCTAAATCTAAAAAATTAGAGATGTAGCGCTTGGCAATTTCAAAGACAATTAAATTTTTGCCTTTGGTAATATCACCTTCTTTATATAAATCTTTAAAATGTTTGGTAACGGTTGCATTTATTTTGAGTTTCATTTCTGCAACCTGTTCCCAGGTTATTTGTTGGCCTTCAAAAGGTTTGTAGAAATCTTCTAGTGTATTATGGATAACCGTTCCTAATGTGTTGGCAGCAACCGTTTCTTCTACATCATCATGTTCTTTTATTTTCAATACCTTCTGAAAATAAAAATCGATAGGATTCCGAATATAACTGGTTAAAGCAGATGGTGAAAACCCTCTGGCTGCATAGGTTTTAATCTGATTTAGAACATCGTCATTTTTAGCTATTACAATTTCGTTCAAATTCGCATCCATAGCAATATCGGGAACAGCAATAGTATGCTTAATTTTATGAATGTTTTCTAGATTCAATTGGGTTATAAAACGACTTTTCTCACCACCTTTTAACGCATCAATTTCAGTGTTATAAATTATGAATACACGTCTAGCACGTTGTAATAATCGGTAAAAGTGATAGGTATAAACAGCATCTTTTTCTTTATAGGTTGGGAGTTTGTTTTCCAGTTTTACATCAAAAGGAATAAAGGAATTATTACTTTTTCCCGATGGTAAAATGCCTTCATTAACGGATGATATAATAACGGTTTCAAAATCTAAAACACGGGATTCTAACATCCCCATAATTTGTAAGCCTTCTAATGGTTCACCTTTAAAATCTAATGTTTCGGAACCTAATAGCTCTTTGTATACGCTAAATAGACTGGTAATATCTTTTAGATGTTTATACTGATTATCCAGAAGCGTAAGCTCATTAAAAAGCGTATTGAATTTGAACAGATGCTCTAATGCTAATATATTTTCTTTTTTGTGCTGTTCTAAATGTGTTTTTATTTTTAAAATTAACGCTTGGCAACTCGTTAAAGCGATGGATGGGTTGTTATTCCAATTTCCAAATAAAAGCAGAAATAAGCCTTCGTGTTGAGGTGCTAAAGCCGTTAATCGTGTTAAAGATATGTAGATTAAATTATTCGATTCTATTATCTGAACCACCTTTTGCAAGTCGTTTGAAGTACCAGATTGGAGTAGTGGACTTATAAATTGATGTGATAATAATTTAATAACGTCTTTATAATAAAAATCATTTGTTTCCTTTTTGTGGATAAAGAATAACTGTTCAAAAAGGGTTGCTAATGGAATGGATTTTAAGGGCAATCCCATGGTGATATTCAGTGCATTTATAGATTCTGGTATAGAATTCAATACAGGAAGAAGCAGGGATTCTTCGCCTAATACAACTGCTGTATTATTGAGCGTATTATTTTCTTTATGGAGCTTTTTAAGGATGTTACCAATACATTTAGCCTGCCCTACATTTTTAGGCACACCAATAACCGAAATGTCTTTTGGTTTTGTGTAGTTGTCCGCTATCCAATTCATAGAATTGGTTTCAAAATAAGTCCAGTTTTTTTTATGTTGTCTGATAAATAGACTGGCATCATGATTTTTGTTTTCAAAAAAAGCGTCATCAATATCCCAATAAATATCAGCATGACTATTTTCTAATAGTTCTTGGATGATGGTTTCTTCAGCTTTATTTAGCGCATTGAAACCTAAAAAGACGTGATGTTTTTCAGGGTTGGCTTCAATATAATTCTGAATGCTTTCAACAGCTTCCCTATAAATTAATCCTTGATAGCCTTTCTTTTTATTAACGAGATTTTCGGTAAGTTGGTTGTAGTATATTTTAAGTCTTTTCCAAAATACGAGATAATTTTTTATAAAATCGGTTTGGTTGGTATCTACGGACCAGTGGTTTATTTCTTTTATAGCACTTAAATAGTCGAATATCTTTTCTTGAGGAATAAGGTATCTGTCAATTTCATTAAAATCTTGAAGTAGTATTTGTGCCCATTTAGAAAAGGTATCAAAACTATCGGGATTTTTCGTGTTGTGAACTTGAAGGTAAGTTTCGTAAAACTCAAAAAGCAATTCGGTATTGGATATCGCTTTAAGTTGTGAAAGTTCTTCTACAAACTCTTCAATACTTAGTATAGTTGGAGAAAATATAGGTTGTAATAATGACGTGGATAATTCATGTTTTAAAAACACACCAGCACGTTTGCTAGGCAGAATAAGTGTAATATTGGAAATATCAACTTGCTTTTTGTTTAAATCGGCAAGGACGTCATGTATAAAAGTTGTCATATTATAAAAATAAAAAACGCTCCGAATATTCGGAGCGTTTTTCTATTTATTTATGTGAAATAAATTATTTCACTAAATTGATTTCTACACGTCTGTTGTTAGCTCTACCAGCTCTAGTTTTATTAGAGTCAATTGGCTTAGCTTCACCAAAACCTTTAGAAGATAATCTGAATTGATCGATACCATTACTTGTTAAGTAATCCTTAACTGATAACGCTCTAGCTTCAGATAATTCTTGATTAAGTTTCTCACTACCAACACTATCCGTATGACCTTCTACTGTAAATTTAGCATTAGGGTACTCATTTAAGATAGCAATGATATCTTCAAGTACTTTTTCAGATTGTTTTTTGATAGAAGATTTACCTGTATCAAATAAGATTGTTTTAGCATAAGCATTTAAAGCTTTTTGTACAGCTTCAGTTACTTCTGGACAACCATTGTTAGCAACAGTACCAACTTTGTCTGGACATAAATCATCTTTATCAGCAACACCGTCACCATCTCTATCTGGCCAAGGACAACCTTTATTAGCTGCAGGACCTGCTACATTTGGACATTCGTCTAAATGATCAGCAACACCGTCACCATCAGCATCAGGACAACCGTTTAAAGATTTTAAACCAGCAACTGTTGGGCAATCATCGTCTTTGTCTGGAACACCGTCACCATCTGTATCAGGACATCCGTTAAATTCAGCTGGACCAGCCTCGTTTGGACAAGAATCTTTACTATCTTCAATGCCGTCACCATCTGTATCAGGACAACCGTTGAAAGCTGCTAAACCAAATACTTCTGGACAAGCGTCATCTTTGTCATATATTCCATCACCATCTGTGTCTTTTCCTCCGAATTTAACTGTAATACCAGCTGTATGTTGGAAATGTGTGTCTAAATAATCTTCGAATGCATGCTTGTATGCTGACTGAACTGTAAGTCCTACGTTTTCACTAACCCAAAAATTAATTCCTAAAGTTCCGTTTAATGTTCCAGCACCAATGTCATCAACCCATGTGTAACCACCACCTACTCCTAGGTAAGGATCTAACCAAGAGACATCAATTAATTGACCAAAACTATATTTTACAATACCGTCAAGTCCGTAATATGTGACATCAGCATATTTACTAGAATCATCTCCAAATTTATCAATTTTGTTTAAGGAAGCTGTTGCACCTAATGTAAATCCATTACTTAAATAACGGCCTACTGTTAATGAAGATAATGATGGCAAAATGTTCCAGTGGTCTGTAGCATTAAAGTATTCATCAAAATATTCACCAAGTGGCGCGTTTTCACCCGTTGGGTAAAAATCAACTGCGTTAGTTCCTAGGGTAATAGCCCAAGGATTGTTTTCATCTTGTGCGTACGTGTTACTCATACCTAACATAGCGAACAATAATCTGCTAAGATTTTTCATATTCAAAAATTTAATTTTTAAGTGTTAATTGTAAACAAAAGTAAGTTGTTAAATATTATTAACAAAGACAAATATAGAAAAATATTGTATAATTCCCCTAAAATCTGCTTGTTTGTCATTATTTTAAATAATTTCTAATTGTTTGCCGACTTTTATAAAAGCAGAAATGGCTTGATCCAAATGCTCTTTTTCATGTGCGGCCGATAGTTGCACTCGAATACGTGCTTTATCCTTTGGTACTACTGGAAAAAAGAAGCCAATAACATAAATACCTTCTTTAAGTAACATATTTGCCATAGTTTGCGATAATTTTGCGTCATATAACATAATAGGAACAATAGCCGAGTCGCCGTCCACAATATCAAAACCTGCTTTTTTAATACCTGCTTTAAAGTATTCTGTGTTCCACGCTAGTTTATCACGTAAGGTAGTATCTTTAGATAACATATCAAACACCTTTATAGACGCACCAACAATAGCTGGTGCTAAAGAATTTGAAAATAAATATGGTCTCGAACGTTGACGTAATATTTCAATAATTTCTTTTTTAGCTGTAGTATAACCTCCCATTGCACCACCCATGGCTTTTCCTAAAGTTCCAGTAATGATATCAACACGATCCATAACACCTTTTTCTTCAAGGGTTCCACGTCCTGTTTTTCCTATAAAACCTGTAGCATGACATTCATCAATCATTACCATAGCATCATATTTATCTGCTAAATCGCAAATTTCATCTAGAGGTGCTAACAAACCGTCCATAGAGAAAACACCATCTGTAACTATAATTTTATGGCGCGCACCGTTTTTATTAGCGGCAATTAATTGTTTTTCCAAATCTTCCATATCGTTATTTTGGTATCGATATCGGGCGGCCTTACATAAACGAACACCATCAATTATAGACGCGTGATTTAAAGAATCAGAAATGATAGCATCTTCTTTGTCAAACAAAGGTTCAAAAACACCACCATTAGCATCAAAAGCGGCGGCGTATAATATGGTGTCTTCCGTTCCGTAAAAATCGGCTATTTTTTGTTCTAATTCTTTGTGGATATCTTGTGTTCCACAAATAAAACGTACTGAAGATAAACCAAATCCATGTGTATCCATAACATCTTTTGCTGCTTGAATAACATCTGGGTGTGAGGACAACCCTAAATAATTATTCGCACAAAAGTTTAAAACCGTCTCGCCTGTGCTTAATGTAATTTGCGCTCCTTGTGCAGAGGTAATGACACGTTCGGTTTTATAAAGTCCGTTATCTTTTATTTCTTCTAACTCGTTCTCTAAGTGTTGTTGAATTTTTCCGTACATAATCTTTAATGTTTTTACAAAGTTAAAATTCTTTTATAGCAATGCCATCATTTATATAGATAAGTATTTTTTTAGTGACTTGAAAGTTCATAACCTTTAAAATAGATTCATAGCTTTCTAATTGCTGAATATGAGTTGGTAGTTCCTTTCCTGCTTTATAATCTATTATTACAGCATCTTTATTATTTTGAATCACCAATCGGTCTGGTCTTAAAATGCCGCCATCATTAGAAATAATATCACGCTCATTATAAACTGTTATGTTTTCATTCTTATAATAAGGTGCCAGTTTTGGATGATTAATAATTTGTAATACCGTTTCCTTTAAAATAGGTTCTTGTGTTTGATTAATGGTGCCATTTTCTAAAAAAGATTGCAATACATAATCTACATCAGCTTCCGTTTTAATTTCTGCCATAATATCATGAATCAGGTTTCCTTTTTCAATAGCTTTTTCTTGAATGGTATCCCATAAACTTGCCGAACGCGTAATAATTTTAATATTGTGTGCTTCTTTTGGTGTTGATATAAAACTATTCCGAATAATTGTTGACGGCTCTTTAGTCTTGGTTTTGGATTCCTTTTTTTGATTTCCAAATTGATAGCGTAATTGCCTGTTTTCCCATGTACCTATTTGTTGCAAATAGCTAATTAAAAAGCCAGCATAACTTTTTTGGTTGACATCTCCTTTGGCATTGATATCCAATTTTGAAATTACGTATAATTGCTCAACAGGTCTGGTAAGGGCTACATATAAAATATTAATATTATCGAGTTCTAATTCGGATTGATGCCTATTAAAAATCTGCTTTCCAGCATCACCAAAATTTTCAAAAGCTTTACTGTAATTTAATAGGGTGTGACTAAAACCATTAAAGGTTTCTGGATTAATAGGAAACCACTCTTGAGGTGTAATTTCTCGATATATATCCAAATCCGCAAAAGGGAATATAACCACTGGAAATTCGAGGCCTTTAGATTTGTGAACCGTCATGATCTGAATAGCCTGATAACCTTCAGGCGTTACAATACTTAATTTCTCGTTTTTAGAGTCGAAATAATGCAAAAAGCTACCAATATCCGCTAGTTGTTTTTCGGAAAATTCTAAAACCACATCCATATAATATTGAATAAATGCATCCGAATGTTTTACTAATTTAAATTGGCGAATAATGGTTTCTACCAAATCATAAAATGACAGCTGAATCAATTCATTATAATCAATAAAAAAGTCTAGCGACTCCAATTGCTTGAACAAGGCCGATACATGAAAAGGAATATGGGCTTTTAAAAAGCTATGTTTATCTTCAATGGCACATAAATGGGCAATATGTAGCAGAATTTCAGCTTTGGTTTCTTGATTTTCAGGCTGTAAAAGTAAGCGTAACACGTTGTTGACAAACTGCACATTTTGCGAGCTATTTAATAATAAAGTTTCAGACGACATGATGTTCAAGCCTTGTTCACTTAAATAATTAGCTATGGCAATACCCTCTTTTTTCTTTCGGACCAAGACGCAAATATCGGCTTCCTGATACCCGTTTTCCAAACAGGATTTAATGGTGTTATATACTTCTTCGGAATAAGCTAAAGCTTTATCATCTACATCATTTAAATCCAAAAACTCTAATTGCACATAACCAGTCTCCTCTTTTCTTGTAAGCTGATTAGCCATTTGATATAAACCACTATGATCTGGATGACTAAAAATAGTGTCAGATAAATAGTTAAAGAAACCATTGTTGAAATTGATAATTTCTTGAAAGCTTCTAAAATTTGATTCTAACGGAATTATTTTAGGTTCTAAATGGAAAGGGTTTTCTGTTTGGTTATATAAGTTGATAAACTGTTCGGCTTTTCCACCACGCCATCTGTAAATAGCTTGTTTAGCATCGCCTACCAACATCATGCTTCCTGGTTGTGATGCTATGGCATTATCCAATAAGGGCGTTAAATTTTGCCATTGTAATTCAGATGTGTCTTGAAACTCATCAATAAAATAATGCTTGAACTTTTCGCCAATTCGTTCATAAATAAAAGGGGTTGGTTGGTTTTTTATTTCCTGACTAATTAAGCCATTAAACTCGGAAATAAGCATCACATTTTGTTCCTCTTTAATAAGTTGAAGTTCGGTATTTATAGCGCTTAAAACGGATAGTGGTGTTAGGTTTCTATATATAGCTTTTAACAGTTTGAAATTTAATACGGCCGTTTTGGTGGTAATAAAAAACTCGGCTAATTGCGGTTGGACGCTTTCAATAATTGCCGCAGTGTTTGCATCAGTTTTGGATTTTGGGTAAATCGTGCTGCCTTCTACTAATTCGGTAGGCCATTTTACGGTATCTACATTTTGATTAAAATCGCCGTCCGATACCTTTTTGAAATAATTAGGAATAGACCCGCGTGAGAAATTTTCATATACCAATCCATTATCGGCTATGAAATCTAGCGCTTGCGCTGCGCTATTCATACTTAATTGTTCTGTTTTTTTAATTTCCTCACGTAGTGTGTTTTTTAAAGCTTTAAAATCGTCTAACGTTTTGTCTTGAAGATTTTCAATAAACGGTCTGTCGTTCTCATTAACTAGCAATTTTGAAATGGCATAAAAATCTCTGGATACGTCCCAACTTTTATCATCATCGGCCTTTTCAATAGCAAAATCGACCAAGGTTTTGGTTAAGCGCTTATCAGTTCCGGCTTTGGAAATTAATCGGTCTACTGCTTCATTTAATAGGGTTTCAACATCTAAAGCGACTTCAAAATTTAAAGGTAATTTTAAATCGTGGGCAAAAGTTCTGATAATCTTGTGTGTAAAACCATCTATCGTGGATATATCAAAAGCCGCGTAATTATGCATAATAGCATCAAGAATCTTATGGCTTTTGGCGGTTAAATCATCTGCAGACAAATTTAAATCGCGACAAAGTTCATCAAACATGGGATTTGATTGTGTGGATATATCTTCTGAAGAAAAATTTTTTAAAGCATCTATTATTCGTGTTTTCATTTCGCCAGCTGCTTTATTGGTAAAGGTAATAGCGAGAATGTTTTTAAAAGCCAGCATACTAGAAGCTTGTAATAAAATAGTTAAATAGGCTTTAACTAAAGTATAAGTTTTACCACTTCCAGCTGAAGCATTATAAATAAGAAACGGATGGTTGGCCGGCATAAGGAATTTGAAATTTTATACAATATAAAAACTATCGATGAGTTGATAGGTATTTATTATTTTTAATTGATAGCGATATTCCGTAAATTTGAGAGAATTAAATTATTAACACTAAAAACAGATATATTATGGCTTTCGAATTACCGAAATTAAAATATGCTTATGATGCGTTAGAGCCGCACATAGATGCACGCACAATGGAAATACATCACTCAAAGCACCATGCTGGTTATACTTCAAAATTAAATGATGCTATAAAAGGTACGGATTTAGAGGGAAAAACAATAGATAATATCCTTATTAATTTGGATATGGATAACAAAGCGGTTAGAAATAATGGCGGTGGATTTTATAACCACTCCTTATTTTGGGACGTAATGAATCCAGAAGGAAAAGGCCGTTTGTCTGGCGACCTAAAAGATGCTATTGAAGCAGCTTATGGAAACATGGAAGAATTTAAAACAAAATTTAGTAATGCCGCAGCAACACAGTTTGGTTCTGGATGGGCTTGGCTATGTGTTCATAAAGGTGGTAAAGTTGAAATTTGCTCGACACCAAATCAAGATAACCCACTAATGCCAGGTGTTGGTTGTGGTGGAACACCAATTTTAGGATTGGATGTTTGGGAACATGCATATTACTTAAATTACCAAAACAGACGTCCTGATTATATTGATGCATTTTTTAATGTAATCAATTGGAATGAAGTTGAAAGACGTTATGCTGAGGCAAAATAAGGCGTAAAACGTTTAATTATATGGAAAGCAAATCTGAAAGGGTTTGCTTTTTTTTTGAACATGAAAGTATTGAAAATGAAAAAAGGCGAACAGATGTTCACCTTTTTTGCCCCAAATCTACCATAAACTTAACCTACTTATGTTATGGTGAAACAAATAAACGGCACTTATTTTCCACTAAAAAAAAAACTAGACAAACGACTTATAAACTGGGACAAACGAATATTTAAGCTTTAAAATCTATTTTTTTTAATTATAAAGCTGAAGTTTGTAAGTCCTTGAAAATGAATGGTAAAATCAATTAATATGCTATAATTGAGAAGTAAGAGCAACTTGCTCGCTGATTAAGGGTAGAATTCAATAATAATGAAAATGGTTTCAATTTTAGGTGTTTATTAAAAATAAAAAAAGGCGAACAGAAGTTCACCTTTTTTTGCCCCAAATCTACCATGAACTTAACCTACTTATGTTATGGTGATTCTAAAGTATATTATTTTTAAGCTTAAAAACTATTAATCCGATGAAATGCTAATAAACTCGATAAAAAGCAATATTATACAGGTAATTAGCACATATTCAATGTGTTAATACGCACGATCTTTGTTTCCTTCAAAGAAGTTAATAAAGGCACGATTTACAACACGATTACCTCCTGCTGTTGGATAATTGCCCGTAAAGTACCAATCGCCTAAATTTTTAGGACACGCTTTATGTAAATTTTCTATGGGCTGGAATATGGCAACAACTTCCGCGTTAATGTTTTCATTAGATATTAATTGGGCTATTTTATCCGAAATGGCATCAGCTGAAAATTGTGAATACAAATCTTTTACAAAATTCCGAACATCTTTATCTTCCAATTCAACTTGGGCCTTACATTTGTCGTAAACCTCTTGTATTAAATGGTATTTGTTGTTTTCTTCCAATAATTCTAACATGGCTCTGAAGGCAATTAAATCTTCCAAACGTGCCATATCTATACCATAACAATCGGGATATCTAATTTGTGGTGCAGATGAAACGACTATAATCTTTTTAGGATGTAAGCGATCCATCATTTTTATAATACTTTTCTTTAATGTGGTACCACGAACAATACTATCGTCAATAATTACCAAATTATCGGTTGGTTTAATGACTCCATAGGTTACATCATAAACGTGAGCTACTAAATCGTCGCGACTACTATCTTCCGTAATAAAGGTTCTTAACTTAACATCCTTTATGGCTATTTTTTCAATACGTGGTCGTTCAGATAAAATATTAGTAACAACTTCAGCGCTTAATTTGCCATTACCATCTAAAATAGCTTGCGTTTTTTTCTTGTTTAAATGTTCCTCAACTGTTTCTATCATTCCAAAGAAAGACGTTTCCGCAGTATTAGGGATATATGAAAACACAGTATTCTTGGTGTCGTTATCAATGGCTTCTAAAACCTTAGGCATTAAAAATTTACCCAAGTTTTTTCGTTCTTGATAAATTTCAGCATCACTACCACGCGAAAAATAAATACGTTCAAATGAACAGGCTTTGCGCTCCAAAGGTTCCAGTATTTTTTTAATTGCAACTTCACCAGATTTTTTGGTAATAATGGCATGTCCAGGTTCTAGCTCCTTAACATCATCAAAATCCACATTGAAAACAGTCTGAATAACAGGGCGTTCAGAAGCTACTACAACTACTTCATCATCCTTATAGTAATAAACTGGTCTTATTCCTGCTGGATCGCGAAGAACAAAGGAATCTCCATGTCCTAATAATCCAGCCATAGCATAACCACCATCCCAATCTTTAGCCGATTTTTTTAGGATTTTAGCAACATTTAAACGCTCAGCAATTAATGGTGAGCATTCATGCTTGTTATATCCTTCTTTTTTTAATTTTCTGTATATTTTGGAAACAGCATCATCTAAGAAGTGACCTATTTTTTCCATAATAGTAACGGTATCTGCCATCTCTTTAGGATGCTGACCTATACGCACCAAACCATCAAAAAGCTCATTAACATTGGTCATGTTAAAGTTTCCAGCAACAATCAGGTTTCTATGCATCCAGTTGTTTTGGCGTAAAAATGGATGGACACTCTCAACACTATTTTTACCAAATGTTCCGTAACGCACATGTCCTAAAAGTACTTCACCTATATATGGAATGTGTTTTTTTTGAAGTTCCACATTATCAACATATTCCGGGTTTTCGGTAAGCTCCTTATTAATGCGTTCATTTATTTGTGCAAAAATGTCCTGAATAGGTTGTTGTGCAATGGAGCGGACACGACTAATGTAGCGTTCGCCAGGTTGCGTATCTAATTTAATACTAGCAAAACCAGCACCATCTTGTCCTCGGTTGTGCTGTTTTTCCATTAACAAATACATTTTATTAACACCATAAAAGGCGCTACCGTATTTTTCTTTATAGAATTCCAGTGGTTTTAGTAAGCGAATTTGTGCAATACCACATTCATGTTTTAAAGCGTCACTCATTGTTGTGTTGTGTTGTAGTGTGTACTATTATGTAAATTAAAAACGCGCTCAATTTATGAGCGCGTTTGTATTATGTTAATTCAATATCGAATTGTGTTAAACTCTTAAACTGTTGCAAGCGTTGGTGAACTTCGTTACTTTTTAAATTCACCATGCGTTCTGTGCCAAATTTCTCGACACAAAAGGAGGCTAATGTAGACCCATAGATCACGGCATTCTTCATGTTGTCAAACGAAACATCATCAGATTTTGCTAAATAACCTGCAAAACCACCAGCAAATGTATCTCCAGCACCTGTAGGATCAAAAACTTCTTCTAATGGTAAAGCTGGGGCGTAGAATACTTTATCATTATGAAACAATAATGCACCATGTTCACCTTTCTTAATCACCACATATTTTGGTCCCATATCATGAATTTTTCTAGCCGCAACAACTAACGAATATTCGCCAGTAAGTTGTCTTGCTTCTTCATCATTAATGGTAATTACATCTACCTTTTTAATTACGTTTAGCAAATCGTCTAATGCACAATCCATCCAGAAATTCATGGTGTCTAAAATCACCAATTCTGGCTTGTTTTCCATTTGTTCTAAAACGCTTAATTGCACTAAAGGATGTAGGTTTCCAAGCATCACAATTTTGGCATCACGATAATTGGTTGGAACTACTGGTTGGAAATCTGCTAATACATTCAGCTCTGTTGCCAAGGTGTCACGCGTGTTCATATCATTATGATATTTACCACTCCAGAAAAATGTTTTGCCTTCCTTTACAATTTCAACACCTGAAATATCAACGTTTCTTTCTGATAATAAATTTAAATATTCCTGTGGAAAATCGCCACCAACAACTGAAACAGCTGCTGCATCCACATTAAATTGCGAAGCGGCAAGTCCAATATATGTAGCTGCGCCTCCTAAAATTTTATCAGTTTTTCCAAAAGGTGTTTCAATAGCATCAAAAGCTACGGTTCCTACAATTACTAATTTACTCATAAAAAGGTTTGAAAATTTGGTGCAAAGATACGGTTTTTAGTTACTAAATTCCGAATTAATTTTATCAGTGCATTTATGGTTGGTGTTTGAGGTCTGATTGTTTTTTTAGATTTGGTTAACAGGCTTGCAGGTGTTAGATGAACACAATAATACTTATTAAGCATACTGTAAAGTTTTATTTAAGTATGCTATAACCCAACGGTTTATTTATGTGTTTGATTTTTAGTTTTTTACTCTTTTTTTCAGTGTAAAGTTCTATTTTCTTTGGATTTTTTTGACATTTAATTTTTATTTTTGCGGCCGAAATTAATTTTAACCCCAAATTTTATGACCAAAAAGTACTTTTCTATTCTATGATATTTTAAGGCTTGTCACTACAGTACTTGGACAAAACTATGGAACCATCTCAAACGGCTCCATTTCTTACAGTCTTGGCAAGTATATAACACTTAAAATGATGATCAGCAAAGCTTTATTCTAGTATTATATTAAACAATATGCTATTTCTGAAACGTTAATCACACCTGAAGCAATAGATGTTTCTTTAAAGTGACAGGTTTGTTTAAACCCAACTTTTGGTGTTTAAGATTTTTCAATGTCAATTAACATACCAATCGGGTTTACGTTTTAGTGAAGATTATAAAAACGCTATGCCTTTGTTAGCAGCAAAAAATAATTACTCAACTTAATTGAAAAAAAAATGAAAAAAAATTACTTATCCATTAAAACAACCTTAGTTCTAGCTTTCACGTTTTTATTACAAAATTTAACAGCACAGTGTGTTGTAAGCAATAACCCTCAATTTGCATTCCCTTGGGAAAGTACCGCAAATTGGTCTATAGGTCAAGGCTTTACTGCAGAGTGTAGTGGTGCTTTAGAGTACGTTCAATTCCTTGCCGGTACAACTGGTACAATATCAGCTGGTACGCTTAAAGTATATAGTGGTAATACGGTTAGTGGAACACCTATTTATACGCAAGCGTATCCTGAAATAACCATTAGTCAAGCAAACGACCCTATTAGAATAAATGTTACTGGCAACGTAAATGTAACTCAAGGCAACCAATATACTTTTGAATTTACCATAGATACAGGTATGAGTATTGTTGCTGATTTTACTAATGGATATTCTGGAGGTAATACTTTCCGGGATGGAGCTAGTTTATCTTTAACCGATGCCAAATTTTCAGTTTCAATTTCAGAAGATACATTAGGTCTTGATGCGTTTAGTGTTTCCAATAGTATAAAAGTATTACCAAATCCCGCTTCCGAATATATTAAAGTTTCAGGCTTAAAAAATATAGCAACATATAGTATTTATAATGCATTAGGTTCAAAAATCACTCATGGTAAAACTTCTGATAATGAGGCTATTGATATTAAAAGCTTCGCCAATGGTTTGTACTTTTTAAAATTAGAAAATGGTAACACCGTAAAATTTATTAAAGATTAAACAACTCAATGTTTTTGCTAACACAGGCATCAAGAACGCTGTATCTTTTAAAAGATATAGCGTTTTTTATTTCCTGCCAAAATCTGCAGGAATTTCTCCCCAAGCTTTGGTTTCCCATTTTACAATGGTTGTGGTGTACGTGTTTTCATTTAGCCATTTTACGCCACGGTCTACCAATTCAAAAAGTTTAGCGTTTTTTTCATTTCGTGGTAATTTGGTATTGCAGGTTTTTTTGCGCACCCAACTCATAGCTATTTTAGAATCGGTGTACAAAATGCGGTCGCTATTATGTTGCTTTAAAAAGGCTAATCCGTGAACAAGCGCTAAAAATTCGCCAATATTATTAGTTCCTTCGGGAAAAGGACCTTGAATAAATAATTGTTTTTTAGATTTAGTGTCTACACCTCTATATTCCATAATACCTGGATTTCCAGACGATGCCGCATCAACAGCTATTGAATTGTAATTAGGTTGTCCTATTTTTTTAAGCTGGACTTCAGATAATTCACTTTTAAATCCTTTCTTCTTGCCAATAAAATCTTTGTAATTACTGTTTAAAGCTTTTTTGGCCGCATCAAAAGTGTCAAAAGATTTATAAACTGCACCTTGGTAATCCTTAACCTGCGCTTTACAGTCGTTCCAAGTTTCAAAAACACCAGTTTTATGACCTTTCCAAACGGTATAATATTTTTTCTTCTTCTTTTTGGACACGAATTATGCGGTTTAGTTTAAAATAGTATTGGTGTTTTGCTTGGTCATTCAGAGCAATAGCGATGAATCTCTTTTATTCCATATTCTATAGAGATTCTTAAGTCGTACCTCCTTCTGAATGCCATTTATTTGCTTAATAGTTCCTCAATTACTTTCGGAAAATGTTCCATTTCCAATGCATGAATTTTTTCGGCTACACCTTCGGCAGTATCTGTAGGTAAAACAGGACAGGTTGCTTGAAATATGAGTGCGCCCTCATCATAATGTTCGTTTACATAATGAATACTAATACCTGTTTCAATTTCTTTATTTGCAACAATAGCATGATGAACATGCATACCATACATACCTTTACCACCATAATTAGGCAAAAGTGCAGGGTGAATATTAATAACTTTATTTGGGAACGCTGCCAAGATATGCTCGGGAAATTTCCAAAGAAAACCCGCTAACACAATTAAATCGGGTTGAAAGGTTTTTAGGATATTCAAAACATCATCGGACTTTAAAAACGCTTGTCTATTGAATGAAAACGCGCTAATATTTAGATTTTTAGCACGCTCCAGTACTTTGGCATGAGGATTGTTGGTCATAACATGCGTAACTTCAACATCCGCGTTGTTTAGAAAAAACTTAATTAAATTTTCAGCATTAGATCCAGATCCGGACGCAAAAATTACAATACGTTTCATATAGCAGCTTGTCATGTCATGATTAGTTCCGCAAAAAAAAGAATAAATTATAACAATTAGAAGGTAAAAAGGATTTACTTAAAGGAAATTTAGTAAATTACAACCACATTTTTGCAGTAAAGGTGTGGAATAAGAATAAAATTTTTATTTTTGCCAACTAATTAAAACTTAAAATTAAAAGATTATGTCAGACATTGCATCAAGAGTAAAAGCGATTATCGTAGACAAATTAGGTGTTGATGAAAACGAAGTTGTAACTGAAGCTAGCTTCACGAACGATTTAGGAGCAGATTCATTAGACACTGTAGAATTAATCATGGAATTCGAAAAGGAATTCGATATTCAAATCCCAGACGATCAAGCAGAAAACATTGCAACGGTTGGTCAAGCTATCTCTTATATAGAAACAGCAAAATAATTCATTAGAATTTATGGAATTAAAGCGAGTTGTAGTTACTGGTTTAGGAGCACTAACACCTATAGGGAATACCAAAGATGAATTTTGGGAAGCACTAGTAAGTGGAAAGAGTGGTGCTGCACCTATAACGTATTTTGATACTGAAAAGTTCAAGACAAAATTCGCTTGCGAATTAAAAAACTTTAATGCCACCGATTTTCTTGACAGAAAAGAAGCGCGAAAAATGGACCGGTTTACGCAGTATGCTATGGTAGCTTCAGATGAAGCT
Organism: Bizionia sp. M204; assembly: GCF_023205095.1. Taxonomy (GTDB): domain Bacteria; phylum Bacteroidota; class Bacteroidia; order Flavobacteriales; family Flavobacteriaceae; genus Algorimicrobium; species Algorimicrobium hallyeonense. Next base: position 2,966,353 of record NZ_CP046242.1, read on the forward strand.
ATTGCAGATTCTAAACTGGACCTAGACGCGGTAAACAAATTAAGAGTCGGTGTTATTTGGGGAGCAGGAATAGGTGGTTTGGAAACCTTCCAGGACGAAGTTTTAAACTTTGCTGCTGGTGATGGCACACCAAGATTTAACCCATTCTTCATTCCGAAAATGATTGCAGATATTGCACCAGGAAACATTTCCATTAAACATGGATTTATGGGGCCTAATTATACAACAGTATCTGCTTGTGCATCTTCGGCCAATGCTATGATTGATGCGCTAAACTATATTCGTTTAGGACATTGTGATGTTATAGTAACCGGTGGAAGTGAAGCTGCAGTAACTATTGCAGGTATGGGTGGTTTTAACGCCATGCATGCCTTGTCAACTAGAAATGAAAGCCCAGAAACAGCCTCAAGACCTTTTGATGCTACCAGAGATGGTTTTGTATTAGGTGAAGGTGCTGGTGCTATTGTACTAGAAGATTACGAACATGCCAAAGCGCGTGGAGCTAAAATTTATGCGGAAGTATTAGGAGGCGGTATGTCTTCAGATGCCTACCACATGACAGCGCCACATCCAGAAGGGATTGGTGTGATTGCAGTAATGAGAAATTGTTTAGAAAACGCAGGCTTAAAACCAGAAGAAGTTGATCATATCAACACGCATGGAACGTCAACACCTCTAGGAGATGTTGCCGAACTGAAAGCAATTTCTGAAGTGTTTGGAGCGCATGCTAAAAATATTAATATCAATTCAACAAAGTCTATGACAGGTCACCTGTTAGGAGCTGCTGGTGCTATTGAGTCTATTGCGTCTATATTAGCAATGGAACACGGTATGGTACCACCAACTATAAATCATGAGGTTGCTGATGAAAATATTGATTCTGAATTAAATTTAACGTTAAACAAAGCACAAAAACGCGATGTTAAAGTTGCCATGAGTAATACGTTTGGTTTTGGTGGCCATAATGCATGCGTATTATTTAAAAAAATTGATTAAACAACGAATGAAAAACATTCGAAACATATTAAATTCCCGTTCAAAATCTGGCGGGAATTTTTTTGTATGTATCCATAATATTCTTGGCTTCAAACCCAAAAATATAGCCTATTACAAAAAAGCATTCACCCATCGCTCCATGAACATTAAGGATGCGGAAGGTCACCCCATTAATTATGAGCGTCTAGAATTTTTAGGCGATGCTATGCTAGGGTCTGTAATTGCATCACATTTATATTCTGAAGTGCCAAGTGGCGATGAAGGCTATTTAACAAAAATGCGTTCTAAAATTGTAAGTCGCGAGCATCTTAACGAGCTTGGAAAAGACTTAAATTTAATTGATTTAGTTGAAAGTAAAATACCTAAAGGTCATTTTGGCGATAATATTTATGGCAATTTATTTGAAGCGTTAGTTGGCGCTATATTTTTAGATCGTGGGTATAAGTATTGCGAAAAGTTTATCTACAAAAAAGTTATTATCCCATATGTAGATATTTCTCAATTGGAAGGTAAAGTAATTAGCTACAAAAGCTTACTGATTGAATGGTGCCAAAAGGAGAAAAAAGTTTTCGATTATAATGTTTATGAAGATACTGGTAATGATGACATTCGCCATTTTGCCGTAAAATTATCTATTGATAATAAAGTAGTAGCAAAAGCACGAGCTACCTCCAAGAAAAAGGCAGAAGAAAAAGCCTCTAAACGCGCCTTTTTCGTTTTTCAAAATCAGATGTCCAAAGATAACTAGCGTATAAAGTTACGATAACGTTTGTGTAACACATTCCTGTTAAGTTTAATATAAACAACATCCAATTATAGCTATTATACACTATCTTTACAAATAGTTTTGATGATTATGCTAATGCAAAAACTAGACTTAAACGATTTTTTAGATACCATAGATTATGCACTAATTGGTATTCATAGCCCTTTAGAAAGTTACCGGTTAGCCTATTTTCTAAATAAAGAATTACAACTTCTTTTATCAAGACAAAAAGCGGATTTAGACTTCGGAAACAACACACAGTACGAAATTTTTGAATGGGTAGATGCGCATAAATTTGCCACATGGCATTTAGTATCAAATAGCTGCCAAGTAGAAGTAATAACGACGGAAAATGATAATTCTCTTTTTGGTTCGCAAGATCAACGAACCACAGAAACCTATCATTTAATACCCGAATACAAAACGGTGAATTATTTTTTGAAAATTTCTGATGACGCTATTACAGAAGATCAAGTTCAGGAGCTAACTAAAAAAATTCAATCCATTCCGAATGTTGTTGCCGCTTATAGTGTCAACCCTTCGGAACTAAAATCTAAAAACAACTTAATATTTTATTAATGTTAAAAAGAAAAAAAACAAAAATAGTAGCCACATTAGGACCAGCAACAAGCACGAAAGCCGTTTTAAAGGCCATGCTAGATGAAGGTGTAAATGTGTTTAGAATTAACTTTTCACATGCCGATTATAAAGATGTAGAAGAGCGCATTGGAATGATTCGTGAATTAAACGATGAATTTGGATACAATGCCGCGATTTTAGGTGATTTGCAAGGCCCAAAATTACGTGTTGGAACCATGAAAGGCGAGGTGATTGTAAATGAAGGAGACGAAATTATTTTTGCAACAGGAAAACGTTTTGAAGGAACCAAAGAACGGGTTTATATGACCTATGATAAGTTTCCTCAAGATGCCAAACCAGGCGAACGGATTCTGTTAGATGACGGGAAACTTATTTTTGAAGTCGTATCAACCGATAAAAAATCGGAAGTCAAAGCGCGCGTTATTCAAGGTGGACCATTACGCTCTAAAAAAGGCGTTAATTTACCAAACACAAATATATCGCAACCGGCTTTAACAGAAAAGGATATTGAAGATGCTATTTTTGCCATTAAAATGGAAGTGGATTGGATGGCTTTATCCTTTGTACGTCATGCAGAAGATTTAATGCAATTAGAAGAATTAATCAGTAAGCACAGTGACCATAAAATTCCAATTATTGCTAAAATTGAAAAGCCAGAAGCGGTAGAAAATATCGATAAAATTGTTGCCTATTGCGATGGTTTAATGGTAGCTCGTGGCGATTTAGGTGTGGAAATTCCAGCGGAAGAAGTGCCACTCATTCAAAAGCAATTGGTACTACGCGCAAAACAAGCTCGTATTCCCGTAATTATTGCAACACAAATGATGGAAACTATGATTTCCAGTTTAACACCAACACGAGCGGAAGTTAATGACGTGGCCAATTCAGTTATGGATGGTGCCGATGCCGTTATGCTTTCAGGTGAAACTTCTGTAGGGCAATATCCGGTTCAGGTAATTAGGCAAATGTCTAATATTATCAAAAGTGTGGAAGATTCCAACTTGATAAAAGTACCACAAATGCCACCTCATATTCGAACCAAACGTTTTATAACAAAATCTATTTGCTATCATGCCGCCAATATGGCAAACGAAATTGATGCAAAAGCTATTTCTACATTAACAAATAGTGGTTATACGGCTTTCCAAATTTCGGCATGGCGACCAAAAGCACATATTTTAGTATTCTCGTCTAACCGCAGGATTTTAACCCAACTGAATTTACTTTGGGGTGTAAAAGCATTTTTCTATGATAAATTTGTGAGTACAGATGAAACCATTGAAGATGTTAATACCATAGCTTGCCAAAAAGGCTATTTGGAAGAAGGTGATATGTTGGTGAGTTTAGCAGCTATGCCAATTCAGGATAAAGGCATGGTAAATACGCTTCGAGTGACTGAAATAACAAGTTGTAATTTTTAAGAATCGACCACCATTTTAATATAGGAAGACCTCATTAATCATAAAACTAATGAGGTTTTTTTTGAATTCTAATTTATTAAACGCTCCCCCAAGGTGCTATTCTAAAAAGCAAACTGCAATTGCACACTAACCGCTTTTTTTTCTTCGGGTTTTTTGGTTTTTTTATCGGTGTTGAGGTTGGATAATGAGATTCCTAAAAGTCGCACCGAATTTTGCATACTTTCTTGATACAATAAATCTTTGGCTGTTTCTAAAATTACGCTGGCATCACTCACAAAATACGGCAATGTTTTACTGCGTGTTTGCATGGTAAAATCGCTATATTTTATTTTTAAAGTGATGGTTTTTCCCGCCACATCACTTTTTATTAATCGTTTGGACACTTCGTCTGCAATATGTTCTAACTTTTCCAACATGAAAATTTCCGAGGATAAATTTTCACTAAAGGTCCGCTCGGCAGCTAATGACTTTCGAATTCTATTTGGTTTAACTTCGCTGGTATGTATCCCGCGAACCACGTGGTAATAAAAACGACCAGATTTACCAAAATGTGTGTCTAGGTATTCAATGGTTTTCGACTTCAAGTCGGTGCCTGTAAAAATACCGAGCTGATACATTTTCTCGGCCGTTACTTTCCCAACACCATAAAATTTCCGAATATCTAAACCTTCTAAAAAGGGTAAAACATCTTCAGGATTTACCGTTTTCTGGCCATTAGGTTTGTTGTAATCACTGGCAATTTTTGCAATAAATTTATTGATGGAAATTCCGGCGGAAGCTGTTAAGCCGACTTCATTAAAAATACGCGTTCGGATTTCTTGGGCTATTAAACTCGCACTGGGATTGCCTTTTTTATTTTCGGTAACGTCTAGATAGGCTTCATCTAAAGACAAAGGTTCTACCAAATCGGTATAATCGTAAAAAATGTTCCGAATCTGTTTAGAAATTTCACGATACCGATCAAAACGGGTTTTAGTAAATATTAAGTCAGGGCACAAACGTCTGGCTTGCATACCGCTCATGGCACTACGAACGCCAAACTTCCGAGCTTCATAACTAGCAGCACTAACTACACCACGATTACCAGAACCACCAACAGCCACTGGCTTCCCTTTTAATTCAGGATTATCCATTTGCTCTACAGACGCATAAAAGGCGTCCATATCCACATGAATAATTTTTCTAATGGGAAATGTGTCTGGCATGATGTAAATTTATAATATCTTTAGCATATAAACAGGTCATTATGGGTAAAACAGCTATCATTTTAGGTGCAACAGGATTAACTGGCGGTTTGCTATTGCAGCAACTTCTGGACGATAACAGATATGATAAAATTAAGTTGTTTTCACGATCGGCTTGTGGTATTGGTAATCCCAAAATTGAAGAGCATTTGGTGGATTTATTCGAATTAAAATCCCACCAAGAACAGTTTACAGGCAACGTGGTCTTTTGTTGTATAGGAACCACCAAAGCCAAAACGCCTGACCAGGAAACCTATTTAAAAATTGATTATGGTATTCCTGTTTCCGCTGCTGAAATGGCTAAAGAAAATGGGATTAAAACCTATATTGTGATTTCTGCCTTAGGTGCTGATAAAAACAGTAAGGTGTTTTACAATCGTACGAAAGGTAGAATGGAAGAGGCCGTTTTGGCACAACAAATATCAAATACCTACGTGCTCCAACCATCTCTAATTGGTGGGAGTCGTGATGAAAACCGTTTAGGTGAAAAACTAGCTAAAATTGCTATGACTGTGGTTAATCCATTTTTAATAGGTTCATTGGCTAAATGCAAATCCATCCAACCAGAAACCATTGCTAAATGCATGATTTTTTTGGATAATAACAGCTATCCAGATAGTCGGATTTTGTCGGATGATATTAAACACATTGCAAATCAATAACGCATTTTCGCTTCAGCGAAATCTTTAAATATGATTGAAATAGAACGCAAATTTTTAGTCACTTCAGAACAATTTAAAACTGAAGCCATTCGAAAAACACGGATTAAGCAAGGGTTTTTAAATACGGATAAGGCACGAACGGTTCGTGTGCGCCTCAAAGGAGAAATAGGTTTTATAACTGTTAAAGGCGCTTCTACCGATGATGGTGTTTCACGTTTTGAATGGGAACATGAGATTTCAAAAGCGGATGCTGATGCCTTATTAAAATTATGCGAAACCGGCATTATTGATAAAATACGTTATGATATAGAAGTGGGTAATCACCTATTTGAAGTCGACGAATTTTTTGGTGATAACACGGGATTAATTGTTGCCGAGGTAGAATTATCGCATCCAACCGAAATATTCAAAAAACCGACTTGGCTTGGAGTAGAAGTGACAGGTGATGCTAAATATTATAATTCGCAATTGAGTAAGAACCCTTTTAAAAATTGGAATTCATGAGGGATTTTGTAAGTTTCAATAGAAATATAGCTGCTTTATTAGCAGGTAAAATTGAAAATCTACAGCCTTAATGAAACAATTAAAAACAGGTATTCAAGTTTTAATTATTATTGCTGTACTCATACATTTTAGGGTTAAAGATTACTTCTATGTGTCTGCCATCATCTTTTATGCATTTCCGCTTCCAATTATCATGCTATTAACTTCTTTTTCAATTATAGTTAATAAGAAATGGCGCAAAATCTCCATGTTATTTCTACTGGTTTTAAGTGTTATCTGGTATTTTAAAAGCTATGTTTCAAATCATGAAAATGCCGCTACTGAAGGTTTGGAAGTCGTTGTTTGGAATGCGGGACATAATCAAAGTTTTGAAGAGGCTTTTCTTGAAAATAAACGGATTCCAGATGTCTTGGTTTTAATAGAATGCAATTTAAAATCCATTCAAAAAACGCAAAATACATATCCAAATTATTACTTTCACTTATCGGAAGAAGAAATAGGGATATTCTCCAGAACGCCTCTAAAAATCATTAGTGAAGTTACTTCTGAAACCAATTCTACCGTTTTAAAATTTGCTACAAATAACATCATTTTTTATGCAGTTGATTTAACGGCTGAAATATTTAATTCCAGAAAAGAAGAGCTTCAATTTGTATACTCAAATATAGAATATCATAATAATTCGGTTGTTTTAGGCGATTTTAATACACCTTTAGAATCCATTTATTTTGAAGACTTTAAAAACAATTACAATCATGCGTTTTCTGTTAAAGGAAAGGGCTTTAAAGAAACTTGGTTTTGGAATTTACCACTTTTATCACTGGATCATATTTGGGTGTCTCATAATTTGAGAATAGGTAAAACGGATAAAATATCTACTTGGAAATCAGATCACAGTATGTTGCGAACGTTTATAAGTAGACCAACTATTCGGAAATAGTCATCCAGCGTTTGGCTTCATTTCCAAAGGTATCCACAACCGTTAGCAAATGTTTTCCTTTTTGAGGAATAATTCCAAATTCATGGATATTTTGCGTACTCCCTAAAAACTGCTCATTCAAATACCAAAATACGGTGGTTTCAGGTTTGGAATGTGCTATTTTTAATATGAGTTCATTAGTTTTTCCTCCAAAATCCTTCGGAAGGAAAATGGTGTTGTTATCATTGGGATACATGAATTGCATAGAAACGGCATTTTCTCCTAAACAATCTGCTCTAAAAGGTGGTAAGGGTTTGTAAAAGGGATTTTTGGTTTTATAATAATAAGCCATTAGTGGTGGTAATACAAACCACGATTTATGCGAAATATCGGCAATAGACTCACAGGAGGAATTCACTTGAAACTTCTCTAAATTATCTAAATGAACCAATACATGATACGGACAAGGCTTGGTTTTTAATCCTGAAACTTGAATAAATTTTTGTTCTACCACATCACAATTTGGCGATGCACGATGACCACTTTTTTTACAAATACTAACTTCCTGCATCTCATCAAACGGTTTTGAAAACCAATCGCTATGTGGTAATAGATTAAATACATCAAATAAAATGGGTGCAGCAGTTTGCACACCTACCAAGCCAGGTCTGCCCTCACCATCGGCATTACCAACCCAAACACCAACCACATAATCTTTAGTTGTTCCAATAGCCCAAGCATCACGGAAACCGAAACTAGTACCTGTTTTCCAAGCTATTTGTTTAGAGCCATCATAAAATTCCCAATTATCATCACCTTCTGGTCTGTTTACGGTTTTCAAACTTTCGTAGGTTAAATAGATGGAAGCGGCATCAATAAGCGTTTTATCGGCTGTTTTTTTTCCGAAGTCGACTGTTTGGGAGTTGATGAAAATGGGTTCCGTAAATTCGTTACTAAAATATTCACTAGATGTTTCCGAAAAATGATTTAGGGTTGAAGATAGCGCAGCATAACTCTTACATAAATCCCATAAATTACTTTCAGCACCTCCTAAAATAAGCGATAATCCATAATAATTGGCAGATTCCGAAAGGTCTTTAAGCTCAAGTTTTTTTAGATATTGATAGAAGCGATCTAATCCAAATTCCTGCAACATTCTAACCGATGGCACATTTAAAGAGCGTGATAAGGCGCGACTAGCCGGTACGGCTCCATCATAAGTTTTGTTGTAGTTTTCGGGATTATAACTTCCATACTGTGTTGGTATGTCCGCAACTAATGTGTTTGGTAATAAATCGCCAGCATCCAACATGGCTGCATATAAAAAAGGTTTTAAAATACTACCCGTACTTCGTGGTTTATCAATAATGTCCACATCTTTTTGGTGTAATTTGTCTGTTGGTGTATTTCCAACATAAGCCAAAACCTTTCTGGTTTTAACATCTAAAACTAAAACAGCCGCATTGTGAATCCCGTTTTGCTTTAGTTGATTATAATGTGTTTTTACAAGTTGATTCACACGAACTTGTAAATGATTGTCAACTGTTGTTTGAACGCGTTTTCCCGAATGTTTTGTCGCTACTTTTTGTAATAAATGTGGAGCCGTTTGTGGCAATGCATACGGTTTTTGCGGTAAACCTTCGGCAATAGATAGTTGATAGGTTAAAGAATCAATAACAGCGTTGTCTCGTAATTTTTTGAGTAAACGATTGCGTTTATTACGTAATTGTTCTTGATTTTTCCCAGGATAAATTAAACTTGGTGCATTGGGTAAAACAGCCAAGGTTGCATGTTCTGCCCACGATAATTGATTGGCATCGCGATTAAAATACCGCCAAGATGCGGCATCCAGTCCAACCACGTTTCCACCAAATGGTGCATTGCTGGCATAATAGGCTAAAATTTGATCTTTGCTTTCGCGAAGTTCTAAACGGGTTGCTAAAATAATTTCAATAACTTTTTCAAAGTAGGTTCTATTTTGGCCTTTTCGGGATAAACGGATTACTTGTTGTGTGAGTGTGCTTCCACCACGTTTAATACCGTTAGATTTTAAGTTCTCTTTAAAGGCTTTAAAAATAGAAATTGGATTAAAACCAGGATGTTTGTAGAAATAGGCATCTTCAAAAGCAATAATACAGGTTTTAAATTTTTCTGGAATAGAATCGTTGTGTGGAAATCGCCATTGACCATCACGTGCAATTTGTGCACCTAAAAGACGATTGTTTTGGCTAGTAATGACTGTCGCTGTTGAATCTGTAAATAATGGATTGGGTAAACAGAAATAATAGGCAATAAGTAATAGGAATACTATTACCGATTTTATTTTGTTTGCTTTTATGTAAGATATAATCTTCTTCATGTAGACTCCTACTCTCGTAGGAATTCGTATTCCCGTTCCACTTTACAAATCCGAACGTGATACCAATTATACCAGTGTTCACGACCTTTCTGTTGCGCAATTATATGTTCACTTTCTTGTTTCCAATTTTTAATGGCATCTAAACTTTCCCAATAGCTAACGGTTATACCCAAACCGTCTCTGGCGGATTCTATGCCAATAAATCCGGGTTGTTGTTTGGCAAGTGTCTCCATTTTTTCTGCCATTTCAGGATAACCTCCAATACAGTCTGTTTGTGTTGAGGTGAAAATAACAGCGTAATAGGGTTTAAAGTCTTTACTCATAATTGTAGTTTCTTTTTATCCCAAGTTAGCACTTGAACACCTTTAGAATAGTGAACTTTATCAGGCTTATTATTTACTAATTGATTGAATTTAGGATACGCTATTTCTAATTTTTTGATCGTAATAGCTTGCATTGGCCATTCTTGATGATGTACATCGTATTCAATTATTTTATTTTTATGTTCTTGATGAACAGCATAACGTTCGGTTAACCAGATATCAGTTTCATCTTTAATAATAGGGTCACTTCCTATTCTGTATTCCATATAAAATGAATCGTTATTTTTTTTGTTGTTAGATTCATAGCTATAGCCTGTTCGTTTCATTTTAGAATACTGATAAGGGAATTTGGATATGGTTTTTAAAAGTTTGCACGAGGACCGTTTGCTCCCTTCCATATTTAAAAAATAAACACTTGGTTTTTCATTACAAATGGTATAAACCCTAATATTTATCTCGTGAAAATCGGAAATGTGAGGTAGTTTTGGCAGACTTCTAATGCCAATATGATTCATGTTGAAAGCGACTAAACTAATCCATGTTTCGCCATTTATAGTATTTAATTGAATGCCTTTAGGTAGAAAGGGTTTTATGGATTTCGAAGATACTTTCCAATGTAAAAAAATAGCATCGTTCCATTCTTGATAAAATTTCCAAGAACGGGAAGGAACTTCAAAAGTTCGATGTTTAGTATGCTTTAATATGGTTTTAGCTTGCATTATTTTTCAACAGTAATCCATTGTCCTTTATTTCGCACTAAATAATCATTGTCATACATAGCTTCCGCTTGAATGCCAGGTAAATAATAGGTTCCTAAAAAGGACGCATTCAGCATAATATGAAAAGTTTTACTGCCTTGCTTTCCTTTTTGTGGCAAATCGAAATAGTAGTTCACCTCATTATCACGAATATCGGTATAACGTGCTTGACTCGTAGTTGCCGCACCAAAATCGGTAAAACGGGTATTAATGACTTCCCAACCAGATGGGAATAATTGGGTGAGTGCCACATCGTTTATATTTTCATTTTTAAGATTGCTAACTGTAATGCTTGCCACAAAATCCTGACCTTGTTTTAAATTGGAAATATTAATTTTAGAGCCAGTTAAATCTTTATAGTTGACGGAAACATTCAATCCACGTTGTTCTGTGAGCTCTTGACCAAGTGGAAGTTTCCCAGAGTTAAGCACGCGTACATACACCAAATTGGCTTTTTTATTTGTGAATGTTAATTCATTTGAGCCATCATATATCGGTAAATCACGTTGCGCAATAGCCGATTTGGATTGGATAGTTTCAGATTTCCCGTTGATAGTGTACGTAAGATTTAAATCTTTGCCACCATTGGCTTCCACCATTTTTGCCATAGCCAACAAGCTATAAGCTGTTGTTTGGGTACTCATCCAGCGGTTGCTCGATAAATCATTCGCTACATATTCTGCTAACTCACGTTGTTGTGGGTTTTTAGTCAGCACCATAGTTTCCAAAGCCATGGCACGATTTCTATCTACCGATCCGTAGGTGTAGTAATTATATTTTGGTGGTTGGAAATTAATATTAGCTGTTTTTGAAATAGCCTGACTCGCCTCATTTTGTCCAGCCAACGCATAAGCTGCTGCCAAACGCCATTTAGCTTCGTTGGATATTTCAGAAAACTCACGTAACCGGTTCATTGCCGCTAAATCTGCTTGTCCAGCTAAAGCCAATGTGTAAAGTCGGTAGGCTTGTGCTAAATCTGAATTATAGGTTCCGTAACTTGGTCGCCAATCACGAGCCGCTTGTTTTTGATAGGATATCCAATTGTTCTTAAATGTTAATGGTAACACATAGCCTTTCTTTTCTGCTTCTAGCATAAAGTGACCAGCATAACTGGTGGACCAATCGTTTGTAGTGTTTTCGCCCATCCAATAACTCATGCCGCCATTAGGCATTTGAAATTGCGCCAAACGCTTGATGCCACTTTCAATGTTTTTCTGAATGTCTTGTTTTTTGTTTAGTGTTAAATCGAAAATATCATTTAAATATAATTGTGGAAAAACACCTGATGTGGTTTGTTCTAAACAGCCATGTGGATATCTTATTAAGAATTGTAAACGTCTTGTGAAATCCATAGGTGGCAACGTTGAAAACTCTACCGTAGCCGAATTGGTTCCTATTTCACCAAAGGTTGTAAAGGTTAGTGTTTCTGAAGCATTTGCAGCAACCGATTTGTCAAGAGGTTTGGATGAAATCGGATTCGGGTTCATCACATCAATCTCAACTTTATAGGTCGATTTTTCGCCATTACCTTTGGCAATAACTTCAATAGTATTAAAGCCTTTTGCTTGACTGACATCCAATTCAAAATAGCGCATTTTTTCGTCTGGCTTATCGAAGGTGATATTTTGTGTTTTTTCGCCAACTACAGAAATCCCATTGCTTAATTTCAAGCTGATTTCTACATTTTTCACTTTGTTTTCCATAGCAAAAACGGTCACAGGAAGGGTTACTTTTTCACCTGGACTTAATTTTCTTGGTAAAGAAGCTAAAACCATAAGCGGTTTTTTCACCTGAACCGATTTATCTACACTACCATAGGCTTCGTTGTTTGCGTTTCCAGCGACAACCATGGTCCGAACTGCTCCAATATAATTTGGTAGTTTAAGCGTGTGCGATTTGTTTTCGCCCGCCTTCAAACTAAAAGGTCCTAAATACGTTACAACCGGTTTAAAGCGATTGGCTTTTTTGTTTTTACCTGCTACAGCATTTCCATCACCACCAATTGCGAAAACCTGATCGATACTTCCAGAATAGGCGCCAATTATAGCATCAAAAATATCCCAGGTTTTAACGCCTAAAGCTTCACGTGCATAAAATTCGTCCCACGCATTTGGTGTTTTAAATCGCGTTATATCTAGCAAGCCTTCCTCTACCATGGCAATGGTGTAGGTCATGGCTTTGTTATTTTTTTCGGAAACCGTTACCTTAAATTCCTGTTCTGGTTGTAACACCTCCGGCATTTTAAGTTGAGGTTCCAATTTGGTGTTTGGATCTTCAACCATTAATGGAATAACACCAAATAAACGAATTGGTAAATCGTTTGCCGTTATAGCATGCGGCTGCAAAAGTGAAATATTAATAAATACGTTTGGTGCCATTTCGGGCGTAATTGGAATGGTTACTTTGGTTTCGCCTGGAAGCGTTTTTGCCCATTTGGTTTCTAAGACTTCCGTACCGTTTTCTACACTTACCAACGCACGACCTTCACTACCAGAATTAAATGTAATGGTAGCCATTTCGCCAACATTATAGGTTTCTTTATCTGCGGAAAATACTAACATTTTTGCGGCTTCTTTATCGCTAGTCGGTGCTTTTTGCCACCAGTTTTTATAAAAGTAAGCTGTACGTCCAGTAGCATGACCACTTACGGGATCGATAACTCGAATAAGGTAACGTCCACCTTCTTCGTCTGGAATTTTTATATTGAAACTTCCTTTGCCTTGGGCATTGGTGTTTACTTTACTATCTAAATACGGTCTGTGATAATTACTGGATACGTAACTGGACAGATTATCTTCAGAGGCATTCCACCACCAACGCCATTCAATTTTATAGATTTTTACTTCCAAATTATTGCGTTGAATAGGTTTTCCATCTTTATCTACAACCACCACATCAAAGGTTTGATTTTCATCTGTAAAAAAGGAACCATATGCTTTTGGTTCTGGCGATTGTAAACCGACAAAGGACTCGTAAGGTGCAAAAGGCATGGTGAATGCATCCATTGAAAAATCGCCGCCATTTTCAAAAGCACGTACTAAAAACTGCACGTTTAACATGCCAGGCGCATTTTTGCCAACCTCTAATTGATTGTTTATTTTTGCGATGCCTTCGGCATTCACATTCCCTTCAAAAACGGTTAATTCTTCGGTTTCAAATTCGCGTGTTGGATCGGAAAATATGTAGTTTTTGTAATTTTTGAATCCGGAGTTGGAACTGCTAATTTTCGCTTTAATTTCAGCTTTCAGATTTTTTCCAACTGCGCCATGCAGCCATTTTACATCTAGCGTTCCTGCTAGTGGCTGATTGTTGGTTAAAATCTCGTTTTCAAAATCGACTTTAATTTTAAGACGATTTGGTTTAACAGTTTCAATCTTTAATGTTTTATAAAATGTAGCACCACCAACGGAAACTTTGGCGCTGTAATTTCCGGTTTTATCCTCTGTGTTTGTAGGAACTGTAAATCTGTAAAAATTATTAAGGTTGTCGGTTGTGATATTTTTGTATGTCAGTTTTCCATTTGGATCTGTTATTTCTAATTTCACAGGATGTGCTTTTGGTAATTTATTCGCTTTATCATTCAACATAAAGGTTAAATGAAGTGTGTCTCCAGGACGCCAAACACCACGCTCGCCATACAAATAGCCTTTAAGTCCACGTTGCATTTTATGACCAGAAACATCAAATTTACTTAAGGAAAGTGAGTTGCCATCCGCTAGTTTTAAATACGAGGTATTACTGCCTTTTTTTACAATGGCAAAAGCTGCATGCTTATCCGCATCAATGGTTAATAAGCCTTCCGAATCTGTGAAAAGTGTTACCATTTCCTGTTGCTGAAAATTGTAAAGCGTTACGGATGCATTGGCTTCAGGATTGGTTGTTAAAATATTGGTAACCGCAAAATAATAGGAGTTATTCTCGCCACGTTTGGCAATCACACCCAAATTGGAGGCGAGTAAATTTTGAGATACAATGCGGTTTTCATTATAATAAGCTACATGACATGGATTTTCGCGCTCACGCCAGTTATAAGGGTAGTTTTTGTAATTGTAAATTAAATTATCCCAATAGGCTTCTTCCCGTAAATCGTCATCCTCGGTGTAGGATTCCTCGTTGTAATCATTACCATAATAATCATCCTCATAGTAGTAATCGTCATAATCATCATGGTTTACTGCGGCTGTTTCGTTAGCACTACAATCGTATAACGAATAATCTTTATTGAAGCTCAATTCTACCCGGTAAATGGCTCCAGGATCGGCCGTAAAGAATTTGGATAAATCAATGCTATAAGCACGCCATTTTCCGGTGTTTTCAGCTGCCGATTGTAGTTCTATAGTTTGTTTCGCAATCCTGCGACCTACTTGCCGGATATTATAAGAGTTGTTACTATCTAAATTATTTTCCTGTAAAAACTGTAATATATTATCTTGATATATCTTAATAATACGGACATCGACCGCTTTTAGGTTTACCGCTTCAAAATTAAATTTAAGCTGCTTGGAATTTGGTAGAATACTTCCATTACTAATTAAACGAACTTGTGGTTTTAAGTTTTCAAAAGTAATTTTTTCTGAAAACGGTTTCTTCAATTTAAAACCATCTGTATTGGATATCCCTTGAAAAATATCTACTTGAATATCACCAACTAATTTGCTTTCTGGGTAGACTTTTAAAATATTTCCTTCAACAATAAATTTGGGGTTTTTGCTTTTTTCAATGGTTACTAAACCATCAAAATTTTGCTGTTTTTTAAGCGGATCCGAGAAGTTAATGGATACGTATTGCTCGGGTAACTGAATCACTTCCACATCCACAATGGTGAAATTATTGATGCCAGGAATTGTCAAAGTGTTTTCACCTGTATTGTCAGCATTAATGGCTTCACCTTGCCATTTAACTAAAATTTCAGAATCCTCTATTTTTCTATGAATACTGTCAATTTTGAATTCAAAAACGCGTGATGTTTGGTTGTATTCATTAAAAACTACCTGTAAGTTTTTGCCATTTTGTGAAGCTTCTACTAATTGTTTAGCTTGCTTTAAGGAGATGACATCGGAAGCACGCAAAACTGCTTCAACATACTGCCATTCCTTGCTGTAAGATTGCAAATTAGTGGTATTAATCGTAAAATTTGGCGTGATGGTTTTAAACTGAAAGGTGTAATTGCCAAAGTAATTGGGAATGTCTGGATAGATTTTTTTGAGTTTAACGGTAACGGTATATTCTGTAGAAGGATCTAGGGGTTCATCTGGTGTAAATAAAAGAGATTGCTGATTAACCACCATCAATTTACCGGTAACATGTGGTGAAACCTTTACAATATCATCCAGTATTTCCTGTCCCATTTCCCATTTTTCAACCGGTTTGGTTAGGTTAATTTGAATTGGGTCTGCAATAGAGTTTAAACCCGATGTGGTATAGCTTATGTATTCGCGAAATTTAAAAAGATTATCTGTTTCGGTATCTTCCTTTTTACAAGACGCCAAAACTAATAGGATGACAATGAGGGTTACGATTTTTTTAAATAACATATACGATTAATTTTTGTTGAATAAATATGACTGATGTTCTTCCTAACGTTTTTAGACTAGGAAATTTTGAGTGTTAGGGTAGTTTAGGCTGCAATTAATTTTCATTGTCTTTGTAAATACCGATGGTTAATTCTCCTTGGTCATTCATAGAAGCGCGATACATGCCAGCTGTGTTAAATTCCATTACCAAATTTCCATATTTGTCTACCGCAATAATCCCGCCATCTCCACCAAGTTCTGGAACTTTTTTCTGGATAACCTCGCGTGCAGCCTCTTGAAGCGTAAGACCTTTATAATCCATTAAAGCTGAAATATCATGAGCTACCATAGCACGAATAAAAAATTCGCCCCAACCTGTACTAGAAACGGCACAAGTATTATTATTGGCATAGGTTCCTGCCCCAATAATTGGTGCATCGCCTATACGTCCCCAACGTTTGTTAGTCATACCACCTGTTGAGGTTCCCGCTGCTAAATTGCCATTTTTATCTAAAGCCACACAACCCACAGTTCCAAATTTTGAATCTTTAATGGTGGCATCATAAAAAGCAGATTTATTATCTATTTCTTTTTTGCTAACTCTGTTTGCAGGTGCTTTTTCTTCGCGTTCTTTCAAACGTTTTAAACCATTAAATCTGTTCTCCGTAAAAAAGTAAGTAGAGTCTACAATTGTTAACCCTTGTTCTTGGGCAAATGTTTCGGCACCTAAACCAGATAGCATTACGTGTGGTGATTTTTCCATGACAGCACGTGCTAAATTTATGGGGTTTTTTACTGTTTTAGTTCCAGCTGAGGCTCCAGCATTTAAGGTTTTTCCATCCATAATAGATGCGTCCAATTCATTGGTTTCGGCATGGGTGAACACAGCGCCTTTTCCTGCGTTGAATAGTGGCGAATCTTCTAAAATATTAATCGTTTTTTCAACAGCATCCAAACTACTTCCTCCGTTACTTAATATTTTGTGGCCTACGCGAATGGCTTCTTCTAGTTTGGCTTCGTAAGCAGTTTCATCTTCGGCCGTCATATTTTTTTTCAAAATTGTTCCAGCACCGCCATGAATAACTATAGCAAATTTGTTTACCTGTAGTTTGGTGCTATCTATAACTTCTGGATTATTCAGATTGGAAATGGCTTCAAGCTCCTCTTTACTTTTACAGTTGAAAAATAAAATTAAAAGAATTAAAACATATAAGAGGTTTTTCATAAGTAATGACTTTTAAATGAGAACTGAAAGTTAACAATTTTTAAAACGTTTCACTTTAGTAAGGCGACATTTATTAGTATATTTGCGAATAGTAAGAATAATAATTAAAAAAAATAGATTTATGCAAGAAGTTGCAACAGATTTCGGAATTGAAAAAGCCCTAAAAGCATTAGGTGTTAAAGATATAAATGAAGGAACATCAACAGGTTCCAATAATTTTTCAAGTGGTGATGTTATTGAGAGTATTTCACCAGTTAATGGAAAATTAATTGCCAAAGTTAAGACAACCACTAAAGCAGATTATGAAAAAGTGATGGATGCTGCAACAGCTGCTTTCCCAATTTGGAGAGCTATGCCAGCACCTCAACGTGGTGAAATAGTGCGTCAGTTTGGAAATAAATTACGTGAGTTAAAAGAGCCTTTAGGACGATTAGTATCTTTTGAAATGGGGAAATCACTTCAAGAAGGTTACGGAGAAGTTCAAGAAATGATTGATATCTGCGATTTTGCCGTAGGATTATCTAGACAATTAAACGGACAGACAATGCCATCAGAACGCCCGGGTCATGTTATGCGCGAGCAATGGCATTCATTAGGTGTGGTTGGTATTATTTCAGCATTTAACTTCCCGGTGGCAGTTTGGGCTTGGAATACAGCTTTAGCTTGGGTTTGTGGTGATGTTTGTGTTTGGAAAGCTTCCGAAAAAACGCCGTTATGTTCTATAGCATGTCAAAATATTATTGCCAGTGTTTTAAAAGATAATAATTTACCAGAAGGTATTTCTTGTATTATAAATGGTGATTATAAGGTTGGTGAAATGATGACTACGGACACACGTATTCCATTAATTTCAGCTACAGGGTCTACACGAATGGGTAGAATTGTTGGTGTTACCGTTGCAGAACGTTTTGGAAAATCCTTATTAGAATTAGGTGGAAATAATGCCATTATTATTACACCAACGGCAGATTTAAAAGTAGTAGTTCCAGGTGCGGTATTTGGCGCCGTAGGAACAGCTGGACAGCGTTGTACGTCTACACGTCGTTTAATTATCCATGAATCGGTTTATGATAAAGTAAGAGATGCTATTGTTGGTGCTTACAAACAATTAACTATTGGAAACCCGTTGGATGAAAAAAATCATATTGGACCATTAATTGATAAAGATGCTGTAAACGCATACTTGTCAGCTATTGAAAGAGCCAAAGCAGAAGGCGGAACCGTTTTGGTTGAAGGTGGTGTTTTTGAAGGTGAAGGTTACGAAAGTGGCTGTTACGTAAAACCAGCTATTATTGAAGCTGAAAACCATTATGAAATTGTACAGCACGAAACATTTGCTCCTGTTCTTTATTTAATGAAATATTCAGGAGACGTAGAAAATGCTATTGACAAACAAAATGGTGTGGCACAAGGATTATCTTCAGCTATTATGACCAATGAAATGAAAGAAGCCGAGAAATTCTTATCATTCGCAGGTTCAGATTGTGGTATTGCCAATGTAAACATTGGAACATCAGGTGCTGAAATTGGTGGTGCTTTTGGAGGAGAAAAGGAAACAGGTGGTGGACGTGAGTCTGGATCTGATGCTTGGAAGGTTTACATGCGACGTCAGACAAATACGATAAATTATTCTGATGAGTTACCATTAGCTCAAGGAATTAAGTTCGATTTATAAGCGACTGACAACATAGAAATTAAAAAACCGTTTTATTTCAGTTTAGAAATATAGCGGTTTTTTTATGTCGTTTAAATTCATAAGAAAATGATTATAATCGAGGAAGGTTCTATATCTGTATTGAGGGTGCCTAAAAAAACAAAAAGCCAAACCAAAAGTAAAATAACTTTTAATGAGGCTTTTGTATGTTAGTTGATTAATAGCAAGACAAATGTAGATAAAATAGGATATGTACATTTCAAGAAATACATAACTGGTGGAAAATAATTTATTTTTGGTATGTATTTATGTGTAATTAACATTAATCATATTGTACTTTTCTTAAAATGCGCATTGTTTGTTTATAGAGTATGTATATTTCAGGATAATTTTTCAATAGTAATTTCGCGTCAATAAGTTTATTAATGGCTTCTTCAAAGCCATTTAAGTAGCAAATTAAATATGTGGCTGGTACATTTTTTAAATCAATGAGCTCACGTTCCGATAATACGTGATTACTGGTTACTTTTTCTAGAAGTGCATTATTAGCGTTATAAATATGGTGCAATACTTTTTTATTGTATTGTGGAGGTTCAAAAACAAGTGTACTATTAATATTGTATTTTCCATGCTCGGAAAAGTGAATACTTGTTTCTTCCAACGGATAATACCGAAAGGCTTTTTGCAATCCTAAATTAATGTACTCTATAATTTTAAAGGAATCTTCGGTAAAGGATATGGAAACTTCATCCAGAGCTGAATAAAATAATCGCACTTGCTCATTAATAAGCTCAATATCTACACGCGAATAAAAGGTTTCATTTTTTACTGTTTTTTTCTGTCCGGCCCAACAGACAACAAAATACTCTTTAAAAACTTTGTATTGTGGTTCATAATCTTTTCGAGATTTCATAAAATCGAAAACACCGTCCAAAGTATGAGATATATTGTTTTGAGAATGTGCTTCAATGGCTTGAACAATTTCGGAGTTGTTATCGGTAATGTCAATATCAAACACTTTGGGCATGCTTATGCTACCATCTCTAAAAAACACGGCGCCGCCATAATACTTCCAAATGTTTTTACGGAGGGAGGTTATCTTACCAGTGCCTCTAATAGTTACAAGCCCTACAACTTTATCTTCTGGCAAATGCGGAAATGAAATATTCTCATATTGAACTATTGGCGGATTGGTTAAGTAGGCATTGATGAGGTTTTGTATTTTACTGTCATCAAAAAAATCGACACCTATAATCTGGCTATCTTCATCTTCAACTCCAATTACAATATAGGAGTTGTTTTTAGGGTTGCTATTGGAAAGTGCGCAAACATGCTTTAAAAATTTAGCTTTACCTTCTTTGAGGCTAATATCTATTTGACGCTTTTTATCATAGAAACTGTTCTCATCATTATGAGCTAGTAAGTTTTTTATGAGGAGGCGTTTGTTAATCATGCTTAATTCCCACGAAAGTGAGAATCTTTTTTAATTTGTTTTCAATAAAAAATAATAATAGAAAATAAATAATCAAGAATTATAAATCTTTCTTTACAATTGTACTACTAGCTTGAGCGGATGGAAACACCAATAAATCGGCAATGTTTACATGAGTTGGTCTGCTAATGGTAAAATAAATAATCTCTGCAACATCTTCAGGTTGCAGCGCTTTGTATCCTGTATAAACGGAATTTGCTTGTTCTCCACCTTTAAAACGAACTTGAGAAAATTCAGTTTCTACCAAGCCTGGATTAATGGCACTAACCTTAATGCCATGGGGATTTAAATCTATTCGCATACCTTCTGTAATAGCCAAAACCGCATGTTTCGTGGCACAATAAATATTTCCTTTTGGGTAAACTTCCTTTCCAGCTGATGAACCGATATTAATAATGTGTCCAGATGTTCGTTCAATCATTTGAGGCATGATTAGCTTGCTTACATAGAGCAACCCTTTTACATTAATATCCATCATAGCATCCCAATCATCGGTATTTCCGTCTTGAATAGTATCCAAACCATGGGCATTTCCTGCGTTGTTAATTAAAATGTCAATCTGTTTGAATTCAGCGGGCAAGCTTTCAAAAGCGGTTCGTGCAGCTTCAAGGTCACGCACATCAAAATTTAAGGCATAAACTTCCGTTTGTTTTTGGAGCACACTTTTTATGGTGTCCAAACGGTCTTGGCGTCTGCCACATAAAATAAGGTGAATGCCGTGTTTTGCAAATTCGTGAGCAGTGGCACGACCAATTCCGCTTGTTGCGCCTGTTATTAGAGCTGTTTTGTGTGTCATTTATATATTATATTTTTCTGATAGTTTATTAGGAGTAATAAACACCTGTGAAATTACAAAAAAATTAAAACGATACTTCTAAATAGCTATTGGTTTTTAATTGTATTATCCCTGTTAATTAAATTGTGATTTCATGAAATTTAAACAGTTTTATATTTGAATTTGAAAAGAAATCGTTAAATTTTTAATAATTCACTTATAAAAAACACATTAATTTTTAACCAATTATTAACAGCATGAAAGCAAAAATTTTAACAATTTAGCACTCTTAAAGAAACCCACTGTTTTCGGGTGTTTTAAATTAAAAAAAGAATGGAAGAAACGCGTACAATTGACATTGCGTCTATTAACGAGAAAATTGAAAAAGAAAGTGCTTTTATAGAATTACTAATGTTTGAAATGAACAAAGTAATAGTTGGGCAAAAACACATGCTCGAACGTTTACTGATTGGTTTGTTAGGACAGGGTCATATTTTATTAGAAGGTGTACCTGGTTTAGCAAAAACATTAGCTATTAACACACTGTCTCAAGCTGTTCATGGCTCCTTTAGTAGAATCCAGTTTACACCAGATTTGTTACCTGCAGATGTTGTTGGTACACTAATTTACAACATGAAGGAAAATGATTTCAAGATAAAAAAAGGACCCATCTTTGCCAATTTTGTGTTAGCCGATGAAATTAACCGTGCACCTGCAAAAGTGCAATCGGCTTTATTAGAAGCCATGCAGGAAAAGCAAGTTACTATTGGTGATGAAACCTTTGTTTTAGACAAACCATTTTTAGTAATGGCAACTATGAACCCGGTTGAGCAAGAAGGAACCTATCCGCTACCAGAAGCACAAGTGGACCGTTTTATGTTGAAAGCAGTCATCGATTATCCAAAAATTGAAGACGAACAACTCATTATGAGGTCAAACCTTAAAGGTGCTTTTGATAAAGTAAATCCTGTTGTTACAGTAGATCAAATTATACAAGCTCAAAAAGCAGTTCGCGAGGTTTATATGGATGAAAAGATTGAAAAATATATTCTCGATATTATTTTCGCAACGCGTTACCCAGAAAAATATAAGTTGGCAGAATTAAAACCACTTATTTCTTTTGGAGCTTCTCCACGTGGTAGTATTAACTTGGCAACAGCTGCAAAATGCTATGCGTTTATCAAGCGTCGTGGTTATGTAATCCCGGAAGATGTTCGTGCCGTAATTTATGATGTATTGCGCCACAGAATTGGAATTACTTACGAAGCGGAAGCAGAAAACGTAACCTCGGAAGATATTATTAGCAAAATTGTAAATGAGATTGAAGTACCGTAAAATGAGTTTTTAGTATTCAGTTGCAGTAAACAGTTAAAAGGTTTGCTGGAATATGAATACAAGAAAAGCTTAAAACTGCGACTGAACACTGTTTACTGAAGCGATGGATACAAAAGAATTACTAAAAAAAGTACGAAAAATAGAGATTAAGACACGCAGGTTGTCTGATCATATTTTTGGAGGTGAATACCATTCCACCTTCAAAGGTCGTGGGATGACTTTTAGTGAAGTGCGTCAGTATCAATATGGCGATGATGTTCGAAATATAGACTGGAATGTTACCGCCAGAACCAACGAACCACACATAAAAGTTTTTGAAGAGGAACGTGAACTAACCATGATGTTAATGGTAGATGTTTCAGGTTCTGAATTTTTTGGAACAGATTCTCAATTTAAAAATGAGATAGTTACTGAAATTGCTGCAACATTGGCATTTTCGGCTACTCAAAATAATGATAAAATCGGTCTGATTTTATTTTCAGATGCTATTGAACTTTATATTCCACCTAAAAAAGGACGCTCGCATGTGTTGCGAATTATCCGTGAGCTCATCGAGTTTAAACCACTAAGTCAGAAAACCGATATAGCAGAAGCTTTGAAGTTTTTATCGAATGTTATGAAACGGAAAGCCATTGTTTTTATGTTGTCAGATTTTATGGCAGACGATTATCGTCATAATTTAAAAATTGCTGCTGGACGTCATGATATTTCTGGAATTCGTGTGTATGACAGGCATGAAGAAAACATACCAAATTTAGGAATGGTCCAAATGCAAGACCAAGAAACAGGTAAAAGTATGTTGGTAAATACGGCATCAAAACGTGTGCGCTTAGCTTACAGCAAACATTATAATGACCGTGTTACTTATTTTAAAGAAAGTTTTTCCAAATCAGGAGCAGGTGTTATTGATTGCCGTGTGGATGAAAGTTATGTTAAAAAATTATTAGGCTATTTCAAGCAAAGAAGCTAATTGATATTACAATTTATGAATCCATATTTATACTATAAGAAACATACATCTTCCGTTTTTGGTTTACCACTTGCGGTTCTGTTTTCTTGTATGTTTTTTCTTTTTTCGGCAGTTTCTGTAGCACAAGTAAAATCGGCTACCGATGTTTCTGAAATTAAAATTGGTGAGCAAATTACTTTTCAAATAGAAGTAGAAACAGATAGTACGGATTTAGTTGTTTTTCCGGAAGGCGCTACATTTTTACCTTTAGAAGTTATTGAAACCTACGACATTGATACTACTAAAAATGCAGACAAATTCAATCTGATTAAAAAGTACGGATTAACCCAATTCGATTCTGGATCGTATACCATTCCGAGGCAAAAAATTATAATAAACGATAAAACGCTTTTTACGGATTCGCTTAAAGTTATGGTGAATCCAGTCATTGTTGATACGCTCAAACAGGGCTTATACACTATTAAGCCTATTATTTCAGTAGAAAAAAGCAGCAGCAACTGGTGGAAAACCCTACTTATTATTTTATTAGCTATTGCTTTAGTAGCAGCTTTATTATATTGGTTTCTTTGGCGTAAAAAACCACTAACTGAAGAAGAGAAAATAGCGTTGTTACCTCCTTATGATCGCGCTAAATTAGCTTTAAAACAATTAGATGAGCATCGGTATTTGGAAGAAGAAGCCTATAAAGAATACTATTCTGAATTAACCCTAGCCATCCGTCGTTATTTAGATGAAAAGGTCTATGATCACGCTTTAGAAAGTACCACCGATGAGCTTATTTCCCGTTTACGATTATTAAAAGACGGCAATCAAATTGATTTAAGTCTGGAAACCATTAAAAATCTAGAAAGTATTTTTAAACGTGCCGATTTAGTAAAATTCGCCAAATCAGCACCAGATAAAGAATTAGCTAAATTTGATAGAAAAACAATTGATGAAGAAATTGATCACGTAAAAGAAGTTTTACCAGAACCTACTGAAGAAGAAAAACTTTTAGACGAACAATATAAGGAAGCCCAAGCACGCAAAAAGAAACGCCGAAAAGTAATTATTTCAACTTTGGTGGTTGTTGGTTTATTAATAGCCACCTTCATAGGTTTTGGCTTAAAATATGGTTTCAATTACGTAAAAGACACCTTACTTGGAAATAATAGTTTGGAATTATTGGAAGGTAATTGGGTACGCAGTGATTATGGTTTTCCTCCTATTATTATTTCAACGCCTGAAGTTTTAAAACGTATACAATTAGATTCTACCCAAAGTGAAAACACGCAAGTAGACTATACCACATTTAATTATGGCAGTTTAGGGAGCAACTTAAATATCACATTAAATACAGCTGTTTTAAAGAATCAGAAACCTGAAGACTCTATTAATTTAGTAGCTGTTGCAGAAAAAGCCATTCAAGATTTGGAACGTAAAGGCGTTACTAACATTATTGTAAAAAACGAAAAGTTTGTAACACCTAATAATGCGGAAGGATTAAAAACCTTTGGTTATGCAAACTTTCCAATTGGTACTTCAGATTCTTTTGTGGAAGGGGAATATATATTGCTGCATTTTACAACACAGAATATCATTCAGCAAATTATTATTATATGGCAAAAAGATGATGAATATGCCGCTGAAATGGTGGCGCGTATAGAAAATTCCGTTGAACTAAAACCAACAGCAGAATGATGATGTTTGAAGGAGTCGATTTTTTAGATAAACAGTTTTTTTGGCTATTGTTGCTTATTCCAATTGCCATAGTTTGGTATGTCATAAAACATAATAAACAAACGGCTGAATTAAAAATATCCAGCATAAAAGGCTTTCAGGCAACACCATCTATTTTGCCAAAATTCAGACATCTATTATTTGTACTGCGTATGTTGGCATTGGCCGCTTTAATTACAGCATTAGCCCGACCACGTTCGGTAGATGTCAGTACAAAAACGAAAACCACACGCGGTATTGATATTGTTATGGCTATTGATGTATCTGCGAGTATGTTGGCAAAAGATTTAAAACCAAATCGGTTAGAAGCTCTAAAAGAAGTGGCTGCCGAATTTATTCAGGGCAGACCAAATGACCGAATCGGCTTGGTAGAATATGCAGGCGAAAGTTATACCAAAACACCAATTACTAGTGATAAAGCTATAGTATTACGCTCCTTGAAAAGCATAGAATACAATACCATTATAGAAGGCGGAACAGCCATTGGTATGGGTTTAGCAACAGCCGTAAACCGTTTAAAAGATAGTAAAGCCATCAGTAAAGTCATCATTTTATTAACCGATGGTGTCAATAATTCTGGATTTATAGATCCTAAAATTGCGAGCGAATTAGCCGTTGAATTTGGTATAAAAACCTATACTATTGGTATAGGAACAAATGGCATGGCTTTATCTCCAGTTCGGATGTTGTCCAATGGACAATTTCAGTATGGTCGTGTGCAAGTAGAAATTGATGAGGTCTTACTTCAGCAAATAGCCGATGATACAGGAGGAAAGTACTTCCGTGCCACCGATAATGAGAAGTTAAGTGCCATTTATGACGAGATTAATAAGTTAGAAAAAACAGAAGTAGAAGAGTTTAAATTTTATAATTATCAAGAACTGTTTAGGCCATTAGTGTTTTTAGCGGGTATTTTACTCTTGTTAGAAGTATTATTGCGGATTACTATTTTTAGGAGTTTTGTTTAAATTAAACGTAGTAAGAATAAATATTAAAAGATTCCCATTTTAAGGGAAATAAAATATGTATCAATTAGAAGAAAAAATATGGTTTTGGGTGTTAGCCGTTATTCCGGTAATTATGCTCCTATATTTGGTGCTTCAATTTTGGAAAAAGCGCGCTCAAAATAAGTTTGCAGATAAACGTTTGTTAAAACGCTTAAGTCCAAACCAATCTGGATTTAAAACCGTTTTAAAAGTACTTGTTTTAAGTCTGGCATTTGCTTGTTTAGCCATAGCATTGGTAAACCCTAAAATTGGAACCAAATTAGAAACCGTTAAGCGTGAAGGCGTTGATATTGTTTTTGCCGTAGATGTTTCCAAAAGTATGTTAGCCGAAGATATTGCGCCCAACCGTTTAGAAAAATCTAAACAGCTTGTTACCCAAATCATCAATAACTTGGCTGGAGATCGTGTGGGTATTATTGCTTATGCGGGCAAGGCCTTTCCACAATTACCAATTACCACGGATTATGCCTCTGCAAAAATGTTTTTACAAGGTATGAATACGGATATGTTATCATCTCAAGGAACCGCTATTAATGAAGCCATTGAACTTTCTAAAACCTATTATGATGACGAGCAACAAACCAATCGTGTTTTGATAATTATTTCAGATGGTGAAGATCATTCTGAATTATCACAAAATGTGGCAGCAGAGGCTAATGAAGAAGGTATTAGGATTTTTACTGTTGGGGTTGGCGATGTAAAAGGCGGACCCATTCCTATTAAAAGAAATGGCGTTGTTCTTAATTATAAAAAAGACAATAATGGTGAAACAGTTATTACAAAATTAGATGAAAATAATTTGAAGAAGATTGCTGAAGAAGCCAATGGAACCTATATAAACGGACGTAATACAAACAACGTTGTAGAGCAGATTACCGATATATTAAACGGTATGGATAAACAAGAATATGAAGCCAAGCAATTTGCAGATTTTAAAGATCAATTTCAGTGGTTTTTAGGCTTTGCTATATTCTTCTTATTTATCGATATTTTCTTATTAGAACGCAAAACGGCTTGGCTAAAACGTCTCAATTTATTCAATGAAAACTTTTAAAATTTTCAGAAATAATTTATAGAATTTTTAACGCATTAACAGTCAGTAGTTTTATACTTTTAAAGGCACCAATGAAAAACCTATTTTTTTACATATTCGCCCTAATTTCGGTGGCTTCTTTTTCGCAAGAAGAAGATAAAGCTGCCCAATTAAAAGCCGCTAAAAATGCGAACAATCTCGTCTTTGAAGGAAATGACCTTTTAGGAAATGACGATTTTGTTTCTGCTGAAATGGCTTACCGTCAGGCTATCTCTGAATCTTCAACGGAAACTGTAGGTGTTTATAATTTAGGAACCTCGCAAATTTTAGAAGGTAATTTAGAAGAAGCCTTATACCAATTGCAAAAATCAGCTAAAGCAGCCACGTCTAAATCTGAAAAACATCAAGCCTTTCATAACATTGGAAATATATTAATGACCAATAAAAAATGTAAAGAAGCTGTTGAAGCCTACAAAAATGCCTTGCGAAACAATCCAACAGATGATGAATCGCGATACAATTTAGCATTAGCACAAGAGTGTGCCAAGCAACAGGAAGACCAAAACCAGGACGAGGACAAAGACCAAGATAAGCAGGACGAAAATAAAGACGAGAACAAGGACGACCAAAAGGACAAAGATAAGGATAAGGAAGGCGACCAGGACGACCAGAAAGATAAAGGCGATCAAGATAAAAAGGAAGGCGACGACAAAGAGGATGAAGATGGCAAGCCTAAAGATGATGAAAAAGACAAAGGCAAAGAAAATCAAGATCCTGGGAAAGATAAGGAACAGCAACAACCACCGCAGCCTCAACCGGGACAAATGTCGCCACAGCAAATGAAAAACCTGCTAGAAGCTATGAACAATCAAGAGTCTAAAGTGCAGGAAAAAATGAATGCCGAGAAACAGAAAGGCGTTAAAGTTCAAACTGAAAAAGATTGGTAATTCGGTTACAAAATAATTAGAAGCGGATAGAACGATATCATGAAACTTATAAAACACATTACAGTTATTTTACTAGTGCTATCAAGTACGTTGGCTAGTGCTCAAATAACCTTTGAATCTAAAGTTAGCAAAAAACGACTTGGAATTAATGAGCGATTACGCGTTGATTTCGAAATGAATAAAGATGGTGATAATTTTAATCCACCAGACTTTACTAATTTCACGGTTGTTGGTGGTCCAAATCAAGCCGTAAGTTATGCGTATGCTAATGGAAAACGAACCTATTCTAAAACCTACAGTTATTTTTTAGCACCAAAACGTCAAGGAACGTTTACAATTAATCAGGCTGTGATAGAAATTGACGGTGAAACTTATAAAACTACGCCCATTTCTGTTGTCGTTACAGGTGCTGTTGAAACACCTAAAGATGGCAATAATGCCGATTATATTGCTTCCGAAAACATTCATCTGGTTGCCGAAATTTCAGATGATAAACCGTTTCTAAATGAAGCGATAACCGTTGTGTATAAATTATACGTTTCACCAGATACAGGTGTTAGTAATTGGCGCGAAATTGACAATCCTAAATACAGTGATTTTTGGAGTCAGAACATAGATATCCGACAACTAAAAGTGCAAAATGGGACCTATAAAGGGGAAGATTATCGCTATGTGGTATTGCGCAAAACGGTATTATATCCACAAAAAACAGGTGAATTAGAAATTGAACCATTAAGTTTAGATATTACGGTTGAGGTTCCAACAAACCGACGCGATATTTTTGGTGGTCGTCTCATGCAACAAGCGCACAAAACAGTGTCAGCAGGTAAACGAACTATTAACGTGAAACCACTTCCAGAACAAGGAAAACCAACAGATTTTACAGGTGCTGTGGGCGATTTTAACTTTAAAGTCACCACATCTAAATCGTCATTAAATGCGACGGAATCTTTACAAGCTACAGTAGAAGTATCAGGTTCTGGGAATTTGAAATTATTTCAATTGCCTAAATTAAATTTGCCAAGCTCATTGGAAGTTTATGAGCCTGAGCATGCGGAAGATGTACGGACCAATTTAAACGGCATGCAAGGACGTATTTCAGATAGTTATACGGTTGTACCGCAATTTAAAGGAAAATATCCAATCCCGAATATCTCTTTTTCTTATTTCGATTTAAAAACAGAATCCTATAAAACCATTAATTCCAACGAGATAGTTATTGATGTGTTGCAAGGTCCAACAAGCCAAACAGGTAATCAAGATATTACTGCAGTTGGCGGTGATAAGCAGCGTGTGGTATTAAATAGTAATCAGTTTGCATTTATAAAAACGAGCACGAATTTTACAAGTACCAAACCTGATCACTTTTTTAAATCTACAGGGTTTTGGGCAGCGCTTTTAATGCCCTTTTTAGCAATACCTATGGTTATTGTGTTCAAGAAAAATAAGGATAAACGAGATGCTGATGTATTTGGAAATAAAATTCGTAAAGCAGATAAGCTAGCCAAGAAATACTTAAGCGAGGCCAAAAAAGCGCTCGGTCAAAAAGAAGCATTTTATGTGGCATTAGAAAAAGCCTTACACAACTATTTAAAGGCAACCGTTCATATTGAAACAAGCGATTTAAGTAAGGATAAGATTCAAGAGTTGCTGCATAAAGGCAGTGTAAGCCAAGAAACTATTACTGGTTTTGTGGCCATTTTAAAAAACTGCGAATTGGCGCGTTACACACCAATTACACAGGTGGAAATGGAACAAGATTATGAGCGTGCAGCGCAAACAATTTCAAAAATTGATAAAGAATTAAAATAGATATGTTACAGATAATGCAACTTCATAAAACATATTTTCTCACGCTATTAATAGCTTTAATTAGCTTGTGTTCCCTTGGTCAAAACATGCAATTGTTTGAGCAAGCCAACACCTTATATAACGATGCTAAATACGAAGAAGCTATAAGCAAATACCAACAAATTTTGGATACAGATATGCATTCAGCAGAGCTGTATTTTAATCTAGCCAATGCACATTATAAACTCAACCATATTGCGCCAAGTATTTTTTATTATGAAAAAGCCTTGCAATTAGCACCTAATGATGCTGAAATTAATCAAAATATAGCGTTTGCAAAAAACATGACCTTAGATGCTATTGATGTGGTTCCAGAAGTTGGCGTTTCCAAAGTTATTAATCAGGTTTCAAACGCTGTAAGTTTTGATGCTTGGGCCATTTTGGCCATCTGCTTTGTGTTTTTAGCTGTATTTTCTTTTATTAATTATTATTTGGCAAAAGGAACCAAAACAAAGCGTTTTTCTTTTACAGTAGGATTTATTGGACTGTTTTTAATGTTAGGATCAGTCGTATCAGCTTTCAATAAGTACGATTTAGATAAAAACAACAATCCAGCCATTGTATTTGCTCAAGAAAGTCAAATAAAAAGTGAACCTAACTTAAGAAGCACGGAAGCTTTTGTACTCCATGAAGGAACTAAAGTACAGGTTTTAGATACCGTAGAAAATTGGAAGAAAATTAAATTGACGGATGGCAAAACTGGATGGATTCCGGCTACAGATATTAAATTATTAAAGAAATTTTAAATCTAATTTAACGTTAATAAAATATTGAAAATAATATATTTGCCATCCAATATCATTACATGAGTAAAAAAACTATTGCAATTTTGTTTTCTATTTTATTTGTGGCGTTCATTTCAGCGCCATCAATAATTGTTGCAGTAGACGAAAATGTAGATGTATCTATATTCTATAGCATTACGGAAGAAGAAAATGAAAATTTTAAATTCCCGCTCTTTAATAGTGATTTTAATGAACTAGAGAATTTATACGCTACAAATGCTCAAGATTATTTGGGGTATTATTTCAAGAATTATTCAAAACCCCATTTAAATCTCATTTCACCTCCACCCGATTACAACATCATATAATTTCGTGATTGGCTAATTAATTAGCCTCGTTTTTTATTAACTCTTCTAGTCTGAAACGGATTAGAAGCGCAATTATTTATATGTATGTTTAAAAATATTAAAAGCGACTTACCAGCGAGTATTGTCGTGTTTTTTGTTGCCTTACCTTTATGTTTAGGTATAGCTCTTGCCAGCGGAGCGCCCTTGTTTTCGGGATTAATAGCTGGTATTATTGGAGGAATTGTTGTTGGTGGTTTAAGCGGCTCTAAAATAGGTGTAAGTGGGCCTGCAGCGGGTTTAGCGGCCATTGTTTTAACTGCTATTGGAACTCTTGGCGGTTATGAAAACTTTTTAGTAGCCGTTGTTTTAGGTGGTGCTATTCAGTTAGTATTTGGAGTTTTAAAAGCGGGTATTATTGGGTACTATTTCCCATCTTCCGTAATTAAAGGTATGCTAACTGGGATTGGAATTATCATTATTTTAAAGCAAATACCTAACTTTTTTGGTTATGATGAAGCATCAGCTTGGGATTTAGAGTTTTTTGAAATTGATGGTGGAAATACCTTTTCTGAACTTTTTGCGGTGTTAAGTAACATTCACCCTGGAGCGGCTTTAATAGGAATAGTTAGTTTGTTATTACTTGTATTTTGGGAGAAAATATTAAGCAAAAAATCAAAGCTTTTTGAACTGATACAAGGACCATTTGTTGTGGTGGTTTTAGGAATTGTTTTTTATACACTTTTTCAAGATCATGACTTTCTTTCCATTGGAAATAAACACATGGTTAGTGTTCCAATTCCGGAAAATGCTACCGATTTTTTAAATCAATTTAGCTTTCCAAATTTTTCAGTAATTACCAATGTGGATGTGTGGGTAACGGCCTTTACTATTGCCTTGGTGGCAAGTTTAGAAACGTTGTTATGTGTGGAAGCTTCGGATAAAATTGATCCAAATAAAAACGTGACACCAACCAATAGAGAACTATTGGCACAAGGGACAGGAAATATGATTTCGGGGTTAATTGGTGGTTTGCCAATAACACAGGTAATCGTTAGAAGTTCGGCTAATATTCAGTCGGGTGGAAAAAGCAAATTATCAACTATTTTACATGGCCTTTTATTGTTAATTTCAGTGGTATTAATTCCTAAATTACTCAATATGATTCCCCTATCTGTTTTAGCCGCCATTCTTTTGCTTGTTGGTTATAAGCTGGCTAAACCAACCTTATTTAAAGATATGTATAATTTAGGTTGGAAACAATGGGTACCCTTTATTGTTACGGTTGTGGGTATAGTGTTTACGGATTTGTTGTTTGGCATTGGATTAGGATTAATGGTTGGTGTTGTAGTTATTCTCTTAAAAAGTTACCAAAATTCGCACTTTCTTCATATTGAAGATAAGAGCAATGGAAAACATAAAATAAAAATGACACTTGCTGAAGAAGTAACCTTCTTTAATAAAGGAGCTATTCTTAAAGAATTGGAGAGTTTGCCAAGAGACACGTATTTAGAACTAGACCTTATTAATACAAGATATTTAGATCATGATATCATTGAGATTTTAGAAGATTTCCTGTATAAAGCGGAAGAACGAAATATTAGTATAAAGCTTTTATCTAAACGTGGTATTGTTGAAAATCCATCTAGTTTTATTTCATTTTTCAATGAAAATCAGAAATCAAAAATAAGCTTAAGTTAATTCAAATAAACCTTAAAAAATTAAAACCGTTTAAACATTGGCCCGTTACGATATTTAAAAAAATGTGACGAGAACGTATTGAAAGCATTGCAAAATAAATGCGTCGTCCTTATAATTTTTAATACTTTTAGCGTGTGAAAACAATGTCTTAAACAAAATTGTATACTATTAAATATTAAAATTTATGAATTTAAAAACAGTTTTCGAAAACAATAAGTCCTGGATTCAGGGCAAACTAGATGTTAGTTCAGATTATTTTAAAGATTTAAGTGATGGGCAAAATCCAGAACTTTTATATATAGGATGTTCTGACAGTCGTGTTACGGCTGAAGAATTAATGGGTGCAGCTCCTGGAGAAGTTTTTGTACACAGAAATATTGCTAATATGGTAATTAGTATAGACCTTAATGTCATGTCTGTAGTAAACTATGCCATTGACCATCTTAAAGTTAAGCATGTTATTGTTTGTGGTCATTATGCTTGCGGTGGTGTGAAAGCCGCTATGCAGTCTGCAGATTTAGGGATTTTAAATCCATGGTTGCGTAATATTCGGGATGTATATAGAATTCACAGAGTGGAACTAAATGCTATTGAATGTGAAGACAAGCGTTATGATAGATTGGTTGAACTTAATGTGCAAGAACAGTGTGTCAACTTAATTAAAACAGCTGCTGTGCAAAAAGCGGTTCGTGATAGAGGGTTAGAAGTTCATGGTTGGGTTTTTGATATCCACACCGGAAAATTAATTGATTTAAAAATTGACCTTGAAAAATATCTTGATGATATTCAAGAGATTTATCATTTGGATTAAATAAAAAAAGCCGCTTCAATTGAAGCGGCTTTTTTTTATGGATAATCATTCTGAAAGCTGATGATAACTTATTGTAATAGGCTATAAACAAATTCAGGATGGCCACGTTCTCCATCAGCATTTGTTAGTGCTAAAAATTTCAATTTGTATAAATTACCTTCTGTATCGTTAACTATGTAAAAAACATTTTCTTTTAGGGAAGGTAAAGTTCCTGGTCCACCACCGTTTCTCCAGCTACTTCCAATAGAACGTTGATCGTTACTAAAGTTTGTGTCTACAACATTGGCTAGTGTAAAGTTATCATAACTTAATTCGGTTTCCACATCGGTATCAATCATATAAGCCGTGGCATCTGCTTTACTATTATTTACTACAAAATCCGTGTAACCGTAAGCACCATATCCTGTAATTTCATTGGTAAACACGGTAAAGTTTAAATCCCATTCCGTTTTTGCAGGCTCCACGCTAACTTCAGATTCTGTATCAAAACTAAAAAACGTAAAATTGTAATTTGTGTCTTTAGAAATAGTCACGGTGTTATGAGTTGTAGCCTCTAAATCCGCATATTGTAAAACGTAATCGTTTCCGCTTTTAGTAACACGAATTTTTTTCCAGCCTCTTGGATTGCCTGAAACTTCTACGCTACCATTGGCTGGCGTTTCGGTGCTTACTTCATAACCTAAATTAACCAAATATACATGGTTTGAAATAGCATCATCAGAAATAGCCTTAATTACAGTCCCGTCAATATTACCAAAAGGTGCATCTATAAAACCAGCACTAACATCTTCAAAAGTACCTACGGCCACTTGCGGTTGTAAGGTTTGAACTTCGATGGATGATGCATTCACGGCATCAATATCTGAAGCAGAAAGTTCGGCAGCTGCCATATAAATAGAACCATTTATGGCCACTCTAAAATCGGAACCTGAATAAAAACCTAAATCCCAAGTATCTCGTTGTACAGATGTTGTTGTGTTTGTGCTTAAATCAATATAAATTTGATTAGGCTCGTTTGGACCTCCAATTTGAGGTGCAATTGAAGCACCCTCAATAACAACGTTAATAGGTCCTGATGGTGTGTTATCGTCGTCACTACTACAACTAAAAGTAGTAAATAAAGCGACTGTAAATAGTGCAGATAAAAATTTGTTAATCATAATATATATAGTGTTTAAAGGTTTAATTTATATAATAGTTTTAAATAAAATGAACGTCCGTAACCCAAGGTTAAATTGGAAGTGTTTCCACCATGAGAACCGCCATCTGAAGCAGAATTACGAATATCAACAGATGTAATATCTAGTAAGTTTCTTGCGCCAAGTGTTACTTGAAATGTGTTTTTGAAAAATTCTTTTTTAATGGATGCATCCAGCCAACTATAGCCATCAACAGTTTGTTGTGTAAAAATGTTATTTCCTTCATTATCTACGTCACCATTGGCGGCAAAATCTTTTTGTTCGCCATTATACTTATATAGCATGGTAAAGTAAGTGTCCCATTTTTTGGCATAATAGGTAGCACTTGAATTAATATGGTAGGAAAACAAAAAATCATCGTTGGCATTAATTTCATCATCTAAAACCCGCGAAATTCCTTGCAATGTCGCTCCTAAATTAAAAGTCCAATTATCCGCTTTTATACTGTTATTAAGGGTTGCACCCATTAACTTATAGCTATTAATGTTTATATATTGGTATTGCAATGGCGTTGTATTTACAATAGCCAAATCAATCTTATCTTGTAATGATATGTAGTTTATTTTGAATTCATTAACCAAAGATAAATCGTTAAACCAGCTACGCTTTTTCACATTAAAAAAGGCGGTATAACCGTTTTCGGGTTTTAGGTTTTCATTCCCACGGACATCATGATTAGAATCTACAAAGTAATAATACAGTTCTTCAAAGCTTGGTGTTCTATAGGAGCTTCCTAATTCGGCACGTAGTTCAAAACCGTGTTCAAACAGGTAACGCGCACTTAAAGACCCTAGTAATTTAGACTTGAAAAGGGAGTTATGGTCGTACCGCATACCAGGTCTAACGGAAAATTTTTTGCTAAAACGGTATTCTCCAGAAGCGTAACCTGCCAAACTAGTTACCGATTGTAGTTTATCCATTTGGGTTTCATTTCCCGAGGCCTGGGTATCAAAACCTTCAATATAACGTAATTCGTAGCCTAATTGAAAGTTGAATTTATCTGTTTTAATTAAGTTATTTACGGCACCATTGGAGAAAAGAACTTTCGTAGATTGGTAGGTTTCATCTATTTCATTATCTTTTGTTTCCGTAAGAATATAATACGTAAAATCATTTAAATTTCGTTCTTGCTGTTGGTACGAAAAGGATGCTTTATAATTAATACCCGATTGTAATTGGCCAGATACATTTAAATTATTTACAAACCGATTCGTTTTGTAAACCCGATCGTTGGTTGTGGGGTTAATGGTTTGTGAAGCAACATCAGGATTGGTTCTAACGGAACGATTGTAAAAGTTTAATTCTTCATTAAAATAATCAAATCGGTAGTTCAAGTTAAAGGCTTCAGACTGATAGTTAACTAAAGCATTGCTGTTTATTTGTGTTTTTGGTAGCCATTCATACCCGCGTAAATTATCTGTTCCGTAGTAATCTTTCCCTTGCCTTTCTCCAAAATAACCAGCAAATTGATTACGGTTAAAACCCACTCTAGCAAACCATTTATCATTAATATTGTGAGATACATTTACCAGTTGTATATGGCGGCCTTCATCAAACCAAGCGTACTCATTACCTACGGTCTCTTCTTGAATTCCTGTTTGTATTTCCCATTTCCCATCAATTGCTTTTTTGGTAATAATATTAATAACTCCAGAAACAGCATTGGCGCCATATTCTACACCCATAGCACCTTCTACAATTTCTATGCGCTCAATATCATCTAAATTTATTTGGGTTAAATCAATATTATTTCCAACGCCATTATCACTAACTAAAGGAATATTATCAATTAGAATGGTGAAATACTGCTGATCTAATCCAAAAAACGAAATATTAGATTTCCCGGTTTGGGCGCTGGGAAGGATCGTTAAATTTAAATTGAAGTTTAATAAATCGGCTATGTTATTAGCTGCCTGACTTTCAATTTGCTGCCTCGTGATTACGGTTACATTATGAACCGATTTTTTTATGGACTGCGGATTATATTGGCCAGTAATAACCACCTCACTTAATTGTTCTGTTTTAGTAGAATCTGTTTCTATTTCTTGTGAATAAATAAATGGACTCAAAAAAAGCAGAAAAAAAAGTGAAAAGTTATTTTTATTTAGACTCATTCTTTATAGATTTGCTGCAAATATAAAATCTTATTTTAATTCAATCTAAATAAGAATAAAAAAATTTTGAATTAAGTCCAAATAAAAAAATAAAACTCTAAAAATGAAACAAGTAGCTTTAACCACACTTTTATTAGTAGCATTATTTACACAAATTCATGCACAATCTAAACTACAACAAGATCAAAAAGCCATCAAAAACATGTGTGGTTGTTATGAAGTGAACTTTAATTTTGCGGAAACTTTTGAATATTCTGGTGATTCAACTTACATGCCATCGGCAACAAAACATGATAAAGGAATAGAGTGGGTAGAGCTGGTTCAAGATGATGCCGATAAAATTGTCATGCAGCATTTATTAATTGTTGGATCTAAAGAGCGTCCATATATTGTAAAGCATTGGCGACAAGATTGGGAGTTTGAAAACACCAATTTATATGTTTATGACCATGATAACAAGTGGAACTTTGTAACACTTCCAAAAGAAGACGTGGCTGGTCAATGGACACAGCGCGTTTTTCAAGTTGATGATAGTCCGCGTTATGAAGGATCTGCCACTTGGGTTCATATCGATGGAAAAAGTTATTGGGAAAATACCACTACAGCACCTTTAGCAAGACGAGAATACACAACACGTAGTGATTATAATGTAATGAATAGAACCAACAGACATGAAATTGTTGCCAACGGTTGGATTCATGATCAGGATAACGATAAGGTTATTCGTGAAACTGGAAAGGAAGACGTGATTTTGGCTCAAGAAAAAGGACATAATACCTACGTGAAAATTGACGATAGCGAATGTAAAGCGGCCCAAGACTATTGGGCAAAGAACAAAGAGAAATGGGTAATTGTTAGAGCTAAATGGGATGCTGTTTTTGCACGAAACACAAATTTAATGTTGGAAGAAAAAGTAGATAACAAAACCATGTTTAAATATTTATTGGATGATGAGAACTATAAAACTTCGGAAACTATCAACCCAATTATTGATGCATTTGTAAAATAAGAATACTATGAAAATTAAATCTATAATATACGCCTTAATCCTAGTTTTAAGCCTTCAAAGCTATGCTCAAGATAATGTGTTTTTAAATCGCGATTTTTGGAGCAACAAACCATCTGTGGAAGATGTAGATGTCCAAATTAAAGCAGGACATGATATAACGCAAGCTAATAGCAATAATTTTGACGCCGTTGTATATGCTATTTTGCAAGATGCACCCAACGAAACCATTCAATACATTCAATCCTATAATGGAAATGACGTCAATAAATTAACCCATGACGGACGAACCTATATTTTTTGGGCCGCTTACAAAGGTAATACCGAAATCATGCAATACCTTTTAAAGAAAGGTGCCAAAACGGATATAACCGATGATAAAGGAAATACTATTTTAAATTTTGCAGCTGGTTCAGGACAAACCAATACCAAAGTATATGATATGTGTTTGGCACATGGTGCCAATTTAAAATCGGATCTTACACCGTCAGGAGCCAATGCACTACTACTAGCAGCACCTTTTGATACCAATTTTAAACTCATCAATTATTTTACATCTAAAGGCCTCGATATTCAAAGTGTGGACTCCAATGGGAATGGCGTTTTTAATTATGTTGCGAAAACTGGTAACAAGGAATTATTAAATCAATTAGTAGAGAAAGGTGTTAAAGGAAATAACCAAGCCTTTATTTTTGCTGCCCAAGGAACCCGGAGCCACACCAATGATTTAGACTTTTACACCTATTTAGAAGAAGTAGGATTAAACCCCAATACGTCTTCAAAAGAAGGCGAAACACCTTTGCATATTTTAGCGGCTCGTAGTAAAGATCTAGACTTGATACGCTATTTTATAAAAAAAGGAGTTGATGTAAATCAAGCGGATGCTGATGGAAATACAGCCTTCTTAAACGCAGCTTACCGAAATAATTTGGAAGTCATAACCATTCTTAACAAACAAGTAAAAGATATTAATGCGGTGAACAAGAAAGGTGAATCTGCATTAGCCTTGGCTCTTAAAAACAATACCTTTCAGGTGGTTGATTTCCTAATAGAAAACAAAGCAGAAGTTTCGGTTATTGATGCCAATGGAAACAATATTATAGCGTATGTTATGGAATTCTTTACTGTTAATAATCAAAAGGAGTTTGAACAAAAAATAGCCTTAATTAAAGCTAATGGAATAGATATTACCAAACCTCAAAAAAATGGAAATACGTTATTTCATTTAGCCGTTTTACAAAATAACTTGGACTTAGTAAAATGGGTAAACACCTATCCTGTTAATGTAAATGCAAAAAATAGTGAAGGTAATACAGCTCTGCATTTGGCTGCTATGCGTGCTAAAAATTCAGACATATTAAAATATTTAGTTTCAATAGGCGCTAAAACGGATGCGGTAACAGAATTTGATGAAACCGCTTTCGATTTGGCATCTGAAAATGAGATTCTAAAATCCAGTAAAAGCAATTTAGATTTTTTGAAGTAGTTAATTGAAAACCTGTTAGTCTTTCATCAACCTAGCAGGTTTTAGTAAAATTAGAAACCATGAAAATAAAACATATAATACTTGTTAGTTTTTTAACCTTTGGATTATTATCCTTTACAACCATTGCAGATTCTACCAAATACAAATGTATGATTCAAATGACGAATTATACAGGTGAAGCTGCGTATGTAGTTATTTCCTTGATAAATCCAGATGGCGAATACGAAAAAACCCTATACGTACAAGGAGATGACAGCGAATGGTATCATGATATAACGGACTGGTGGAAATTCTACGGAAAAAAACGTAGCAATATAGATGTCATTACTGGAGCAACTATTGCTGGAGGCGCCAGAACTATTAGTGTTATAGATATTGAAGATTCTAAAATTGATGCTGGTTATAGCATCCGTTTTGAAACAGCCGTTGAGGATCAGGAATATTACACCAAAGATGTGGAATTTCCATTGACTTCTGAAACAGTAAAAAGCAAGAAAGAAGGCAGCGGATTTATTCGTTATGTTCGGATGATGCCAAATTAATTTTTTTGAACTTATAATTAATACGTTTGGTTTATGACCATTTCAATTTGGAGATACAGTCACCTTGCCTTGGCCGTGTCTTCTTTTGTTTTTATTCTTTTAGCCTCCATAACAGGAATTATTTTGGCGTTTCAGCCTATTTCTGAACAAATTCAACCTTTTAAATCGGCTGATTTTGAAACCATAACGGTAGCCGAAACTATTTCCACATTAAAGCAAACCTATCCGGAAATTATAGATGTTCAAATTGATGCTAATGATTTTGTTTTAGCTTCTGTAATTACCCATGAAGGCCACAGTAAAACTGGTTATATCAATCCGAAAAACGCTGAATTTCTTGGCGATAAAATAGATGTTTCACCATTTTTTCAATGGGTTACTAACTTCCATAGATCCTTATTTTTAAAAAGCACAGGACGCTTTTTTGTTAGTTTTTGTTCGTTCCTTTTATTTTTAATTGCGGTTTCGGGTTCTATTCTAATTGTAAAAAGACAACGTAGTTTTAAAAAGTTCTTTTCAAAAATTATCAATGAGAACTTTAATCAATATTGGCATATTGTTTTAGGACGTTTGTCTTTAATTCCCATAATTATTATCACCATTACAGGTGTGTATTTGTCTTTAGAGAAATTTGATTTACTACCAACTTCCAATACCACACACAATATTGATTTTGATGCTATTTCAGCTACACC
Source organism: Bizionia sp. M204 (assembly GCF_023205095.1). Taxonomy (GTDB): domain Bacteria; phylum Bacteroidota; class Bacteroidia; order Flavobacteriales; family Flavobacteriaceae; genus Algorimicrobium; species Algorimicrobium hallyeonense. The sequence goes on from NZ_CP046242.1 coordinate 3,007,049, forward strand.
AGAATTACCGGTTGAAGATTTCGCTGTGTTTAAAAACACACAGCTCTCTGAAGTTCGCGCCATAGAATTTCCGTTTTCTGATGATGTGGAAGATTATTACACCCTAGCATTAACTAATCAAGAAGTAGTAATTAATCAATTTACAGGCGAAATTTTAAGTAGAATTAAGTATCCGCTTGTTACTTTTTATTCCGAGTTAAGCCTGAATTTACATACGGGAAAAGGCAGTATTTTATGGTCTGTTATTTTAGCACTTGCTACGGCAAACATCCTGTTTTTCATTTATTCAGGATTTGCTATGACAGTAAAACGCCGAAAATCTAAACTAAAAAATAAGTATAAAAAGGATGCATGTGAGTTTGTTATTCTAGTAGGATCAGAAAACGGAAGTACCTTACCGTTTGCTAATGTTTTACATGAGCAACTTTTAGAAGCTGGTAAAAAATCTTACATTACAGAATTGAATAATTATACAACTTTTAATAAGGCGGAACATCTAATTATTCTAACCGCAACCTATGGTCAAGGAGATCCACCAACCAATGCTACTAAATTTTTAGAGCTTTTAAAAACAACCCAACAGCCACGTACCTTACAATATTCCGTCGTTGGTTTTGGTTCTTATGCCTATGCTGATTTTTGCAAATTTGCCTTGGATGTAGATAAAGCTATGCAAACCGAATTCAAGCAATTTTTACCTGTTTTTACTATTAATGATAAATCGGTTGATGCTTTTAAACAATGGACAAATTCGTGGACGGAAAAAATACATGTTCCTGTTCAAATTGCAGAAGAAAAATTAGTTGCTAAACCAAAATTAACCAATTCACTGACGGTTGTTCACAAAACAGACGTAGCGGATAATCCAGATCAAACATTTATACTGACACTGAAAGCCAAACAAGCCAAACGGTTTGTTTCTGGCGATTTGCTTGCCGTTTATCCAGCTAATGATTATCGGGAACGTCTATATTCTATTGGAAAAGTAGATGGACATATTCAACTAAGTGTCAAATTTTACGACAATGGATTAGGTTCTAATTTTCTAAACGGTTTTAGTTTGGGCAGTACCTTTAAAGCACACATTATTAATAATGCGGCTTTTCATTTTCCTAAAAAAGCACCACATGTCGTGATGATTGCTAATGGAACTGGTATTGCTCCATTTTTAGGAATGTTAAATGCAAACACCAAACTAAAAACAGTGCATTTGTATTTCGGATTACGGACCAACGAATCTTACAAATTATACAAATCGCAAATAGAAGGCTATTTAAATACTCAAAAATTAGCCCGTTTGGAATTAGCACTATCACGCGAAACCAATAATAATTATGTTCAAAATTTACTTTTAAGAGATTCTGAATTTATGGCAGCTACGCTAAAAAACAAAGGTGTTTTAATGTTATGTGGCTCATTAGCTATGCAAAACGATGTGCTCAAAACCTTGGAGCTTATTTGTGAAAAACACCAATTAGAAGGGCTGCATATCTATCAACAAAACGGACAAATTCAATCGGATTGCTATTAAGATTCTGGTATTAATTCTGCCTCAGTTGTTTCTTCCACTTCTTGATTTTCAGCTGATTTTATTACAAATGGAAAAATCATGGGAGCAATGGATTTTACGGGCTTGTAAAGTATAGCGTTTTCCGTATTTTCGTCATCTACAAAAGTAATCGTGGTATTCATAGCATCAAAAATATTGAGTAACACACTTAAAATTAATGCCATTTTCACCACACCAAAAAGCCCACCTAATAACTTATTTAAAATTCCTAAAGCAGCAAAATCCGCTAGTTTAGTCAAGGCTTTGCCTGCCAAAGCAATAACTAAAACAATCACAATAAAGGTGATGGCAAATGCAGCTACATTAATGGTTTTTTCATCCCAATCCACATAATCCATAAGTAATTCTGCTGCGTAAAAACTAAAGTGAATGGCACCATAAATTCCAGCAATTAAAGCGACTAGTGAGGCAATTTCAACAAAGAAACCTTTTAGAAACCCACGCACAAGTCCTAAACCTAAAAATGCCACTAAAATGATATCAATTACGGTCATATTACATTAGAATTTCGTCAAATATAAGTTAACTTTGCCAAAATAAAACTGAATATGAAATTGAAGTTCGACTTCAAATTCATTTTCAACTTCAATTTAAAACATGTCTAGAGACGAACAATTAAAAGAACGATGGGAACAAGTGGTGCATAAATTATCTGCACAATTTGCTGATGGTGATAAACTGGATTTAGATGCTATAATTTATTTAATTGGTGTGCAAGAGCTAGGTCAGTTGGATAGAAAATTTAAAAAAGATCATAAATTAGATTTGATGCATATTGCTATTTGTCGCCTTTTTGGAACCTTATGGTTATTATGAATTTGATTATTTTGATGAAGACAAATGGCCACATTATAAAGTTAAAGAGCAGCTACCAAACTTAAAAGCAGGCGAGCAAAGTGTACTGATGAAAGAAGCTATTGTAAGTTATTTTATTGAAGTGGAGTATATAAAATAAGAATTATTAAATTTGCACTCATTTTCAATGAAATCATGATAGATAAGATAAAAGAATTAATTGCCGAAGCGGAAGCATTTCAAGCAAAATCTAAAGAGGAAGTCGAAGCATTTCGAATTAAATTTTTAGGAAAAAAAGGCGTGCTTAATGATTATTTTAAGGAGTTTAAAAACGTAGCTAACGATCAGAAAAAGGAGTTTGGTCAGGTTATTAATGCGCTTAAAAAAACAGCAGAAGATAAAGTAGCAGCACTTAAGGAGGATCTGGAAAACAATGAGGAGTCGGCCGGTTCGTTTGATGACTTATCTCGTCCAGGCGATCCAATTGAAATTGGTGCAAGACACCCTATTTCATTAGTAAAAAATCAGATTATTGATATTTTTTCACGCATTGGTTTTAATGTTAGTGAAGGTCCAGAAATTGAAGATGATTGGCATAACTTTACCGCGTTAAATTTGCCAGAATACCATCCAGCACGAGATATGCAGGATACCTTTTTTATTCAAACAGATCCAGACATTTTATTACGTACACATACCAGTTCGGTACAGGTGCGTTATATGGAAAACAATAAACCACCTATTCGGACAATTTCTCCAGGTCGTGTGTATAGAAATGAAGCAATTTCATCACGTTCGCATTGTTTTTTCCACCAAGTTGAAGGTTTATATATTGATAAAGACGTGAGTTTTTCCGATTTAAAACAAACCCTTCAATATTTTACAACTGAAATGTTTGGAAAAAGTAAAATTCGTTTACGTCCATCCTACTTTCCGTTTACAGAACCGAGTGCTGAAGTAGATGTGTATTGGGGATTGGAAACCGAAACCGATTACCGTATTACTAAAGGAACGGGCTGGTTGGAAATTATGGGATGTGGTATGGTGGATCCTAATGTATTGGAAAACTGTGGTATAGACTCTAAAGAGTATTCCGGTTTTGCATTTGGTATGGGAATCGATCGTATTGCTATGCTATTACACCAAATTGGCGATATCCGTTTGTTAAGTGAAAACGATGTGCGTTTTTTAGAGCAATTTAAATCTGCTTTATAAATTAATCTTCAAAATATACTGTTCAAAAGCCGATGAAATAATCGGTTTTTTTATTTAACAATTTTTTAACTTCGGTTAGTTCGGTTATTTCCGAACTAACCGTAATTTTGCATTCTTATTATATTAAAATGGAGAAAGAATTAATCGTTAAGAAAAACCAGTTAGTTGAAAAACTAGGCGTTAACTTTGAACATAGTGAGCAGCTAGCACCTGTTGCTGCGCGTATTTTAGCTTTTATAATACTTACAGGAAAGGTAGGCGCCACTTTTGAGGATTTGGTATCCAATCTTTGTGCTAGCAAGAGTACTATTTCAACGCATTTAAATCACCTTCAAGACTTAAATAAAATCTCGTATTTCACAAAAATGGGAGATCGTAAAAAGTATTTTATTATTAATGCAGATACCTTAGTACAACATGTTAACGACATGGTATCAAAATGGGAATTGGAGAAAGAACTACATGAAGAAGTTGCTGATTATAAAACACAAATTAATAATTTGGAAAGCACGACTTCCGAGTTGAAATTCGATTTAACATATCATGAAAATTATATAAACTATCTAAATCTAGCTATGACATCTATGTTGGAATTGAAATCCAAAGTAGTTGCTATGAAATCTTAAACATAACCAAAAATGAAAAAAAACACATTTAATATTTTGATTCCTAGTGTATTAGTTTTTGCGCTTTTTAGCTGTGGAAATAAAAAAGAACAACAAAAGCCACGACCAGCAATGCCATCTCCTGTTGTTGAGGTTTCTAAACAAACGGTTATTACGCACCAAGACTTCCCTGCTAGTATTGAAGGTGAAGTAAATAGTGAGGTGCGACCAAAAATTTCAGGATATATTAAAGAAGTGCTAGTTACAGAAGGGCAAGCCGTAAAGCAAGGTCAAGTAATTTTTAAACTGGAAACACAAACTTTAAGTCAGGACGCTCAAGCTGCAAAAGCGAATGTGAATGCGGCTCAAGTTGAAGTTAATAAACTTAAGCCTTTAGTGGAAAAAAACATTATTAGTAGTGTTCAATTGGAAACCGCTAATGCTAAATTGTTACAAGCGCAAAGTGCTTATAATAGTATTGGTGCAAATATTAATTATGCTAATGTGCAAAGTCCGGTTGATGGTGTTGTAGGTTCTATAAACTTTAGAAAAGGTGCGTTGGTAAGTGCTCAAGATCCCATGCCACTAACAAATGTATCCGCAATTGATGATGTATATGCCTATTTTTCTTTAAACGAAAAAGAGTTTATTACGTTCATGGAAGAGGCAGAAGGTGAAACAGGGGAAGAAAAAATCAAGCTTTTCCCAGAAGTTAAATTGCGTTTAGCTAACGGCCAAATATATGAGCATTCCGGGAAAATTGAAACCATTGCAGGAGACATTAATGTTCAAACTGGAACGATAACATTTCGGGCCAAATTTGATAATAAAGCAGGTTTACTCCGTAACGGTAGTAGTGGAACTATTTTAATTCCTAGAACGTATGAAAATGTTTTAGTGGTGCCATCAGAATCTACTTTTGAAAGACAAGGAAAGAATTTTGTATATAAAGTTATTGGCGATTCACTAGTAGATAAACCCATTGCTGTTTTAAGGTCTACAAACCGCATGTATATAGTTAGTGGCGGGCTAGAAGTAGGTGAAACTATTTTAGCAAAAGGACTCAATAAAGTAAGTCCTGGTATTAAAATTACACCCATTAAGAAATCATTAGATAGTATTATTAACTCCTTTGATACGGTATTTAAATAAGACTAATTATGTTAAAGACATTCATTGAAAGACCCGTTTTATCAACGGTAATTTCCATTATAATAGTTATTCTCGGTATTTTAGGACTACTTCAATTACCAGTCACCCAATACCCAGATATAGCACCACCAACGGTTCAAGTAAATGCTTCTTATCCAGGAGCGAATGCTGAAACAATTCTAGAAAGTGTAATTGTTCCTATTGAAGAGCAAATTAATGGTGTAGAAGGCATGACATATATTACCTCTACAGCTAGTAACTCGGGTAGCGCTTCAATTCAAGTGTTTTTTGAGCAAGGTTACGATGCCGATATTGCCGCAGTTAACGTACAAAACAGAGTAGCGCGAGCAAATGCTTTATTACCAGCGGAAGTTATTCGTGCGGGCGTTATTACGCAAAAGCAGCAAAACTCAGCTTTATTATTTGCCGCGGTTTATTCTACCAATCCAGAATATAATGACACCTATATTCAAAACTATGTTAACATTAATATTAAACCAGAGATACAGCGTATTAATGGTGTTGGCGCTTTAAATGTTTTTGGAGCTAAAGATTATTCCATGCGTATTTGGTTAGATCCCGTTAAAATGGCTGCTTATAAAATTGAGCCACGGGAAGTAACACAAGCAATTAACGAGCAAAGTTTAGAAGCTGCTGCTGGTTCATTTGGACAAAATAGTGGAGAATCTTTTGAGTATGTTGTAAAATATAAAGGGCGATATAAGGAAGCTAATGAATACGAGGATATCGTAATTAAGGCTTTAGGAAATGGTCAGTTTTTACGGGTAAAAGATGTAGCAAAGGTGGAGCTAGATGCTTTTTCGTACTCATCAATATCTAAAACAAATGGAAATGCGGCTGTTAACTTTGGGGTTTATCAAACGCCTGGCTCTAACGCCCAAGAAATTATTGAGAATATCTATGTTAAATTGGACGAGCTGAAAAAAGACTTTCCAGAAGGTATGGATTATATCATTAACTATGATACCAATAAGTTCCTAACGGCATCTGTGGATAAAGTAGTAAATACCTTATTGGAAGCCTTTCTATTAGTGTTCCTAGTGGTATTTATATTCTTACAGGATTTTAAATCGACATTAATTCCCGCCATCGCCGTTCCAGTTTCCATTATTGGTACCTTCTTTTTCCTGAATATGTTGGGGTATTCTATAAATCTATTAACGCTATTTGCATTAATTCTAGCCATTGGTATTGTGGTGGATGATGCTATTGTGGTTGTAGAAGCCGTTCATGCCAAATTAGAAGATGGCTATACCAATGCCAAGGAAGCATCTATTTCGGCCATGAGTGAAATTACTGGTGCTATTATTTCTATTACGCTAGTCATGATGGCGGTTTTTATACCTATTACATTTATTCAAGGACCATCTGGTGTATTTTATGAGCAGTTTGGTGTTACATTAATGATTGCCATATTTATTTCGGCCGTAAATGCTTTAACATTAACACCTGCTTTATGTGCTATTTTCTTAAAGCCTCATAAAAAGGAGGATGAACATAAAAAGAAAAAACGCTCGTTGATGCAACGTTTTTACGATGCTTTTAACGCAGGGTTTAATGCAACAACGGCAAAATACGCCAAATCTGTAGGGTTTTTAATCAGACATAAATGGATTACCATCATCATTTTAGGTTTAAGTATTTTTGGAATTATTGCAGCAGATAAAGTAATCCCAACAGGATTTGTTCCTGCTGAAGATAGAGGTATAATATTTATGAATGCGGAATTACCTCCTGGATCATCTTTAGACCGTACGTTTGAGGTAAATAAACAATTAGAGGAAGCTATTAAAGGCGTTGATGGTATTAAAGGTGCATCGTTTATTAGTGGTCAAAACTTTTTCTCTGGTGCAGGTAGTTCAAATGCCATGGGCTTTATTATTTTAGAATCATGGGATGATCGTGATACCGATGCCACAACTGTTAATGCCATTATTGGTCAGTTGTTTCAAAAATCCGCTATGATTCCAGATGCTAATATTATCTTTTTTACACCACCTAGTGTACCTGGTTTTGGTAGTGCAGATGGTTTTGAAATGCGCTTATTAGATAGAAATGCAAGACCATTAACAGAACTTGATGATACAGCTAACGATTTTGTGCAGCTATTAAATCAGAAACCTGAAATTGCCTTTGCATCAAATTCATTTAGTACCAATTTCCCGCAATTACAATTAGATATTAATGCGGAACGTGCTAAAGAAGCCGGGATTTCAACTAGTGCTATTTTATCAGCGCTTCAAGGTTATATTGGTGGTAATTATGTGGCCGATTTCAGTAAGTTTGGAAAACAATTCCGTGTATTTATACAAGCTTTACCGGAAGACCGTGTTGACGAAACTAGTTTAAATAGTATGATGGTTAAAACGCCAACAGGCGAAATGACACCAATTTCACAATATGTATCATTTAAACGGGTCTATGGTCCGCAAACGGTTAATCGTTTTAACTTATTTAACGCGGTTACAGTAAATGGTGCCGCAACACCAGGTTATAGTTCAGGTGATGCCATTAATGCCATTAACGAATTAGCTGAAAATAATTTACCAGAAGGATATCAAATAGCTTATTCAGGTATTACACGTGAAGAGATTGCGTCTTCAGGACAGTCTACAGTCATTTTTATGATTAGTATTTTGTTTGTGTTCTTCTTGTTAGCTGCACAATATGAAAGTTATTTATTACCATTAGTTATTATTTTCTCGTTACCAATTGGTGTAGCTGGAGCGTATTTAACAACCTATTTAGCTGGGTTGGAAAATAATATTTACTTCCAGATTGCCCTAATTATGTTATTGGGTTTACTAGCTAAAAACGCCATTTTAATTGTGGAGTTTGCTGTTCAACGCCGACAACATGGCTTGTCCATTGTAGATGCTGCTATTGATGGTGCTAAAGTCCGATTGCGTCCAATTTTAATGACATCCTTTGCATTTATTTTAGGTATTACACCATTGATGTTAGCCAAAGGTGTAGGTGCAGTAGGGAATAATTCTATTGGTACAGGTGCTGTTGGAGGCTTGTTAGTAGGTACTGTAGTTGGGGTTTTTGTAATACCGGTATTGTTTGTCATATTCCAATGGTTACAAGAAAAAATTACGGGTGCTCCAGTTGTTGTTAATGAAGAAATAAAAGAATAAAAAGGATGAAAAGAAGTATAAATAAAAGATGGATTTCTAGGGTTGCGGTTATAGCTGTGGTGGCCGTAACTATGCAAAGCTGTTTGGTTTCTAAAGATTACGAACGTCCTGATTTAGAAGATGAAACGGAAAATTTATTTCGTACAGATGAACTGCCAACAGATAGTATGTCCATGGCAGATGTATCTTGGAAAGCGGTGTTTACAGACCCGTTTTTAACGCAATATATTGAAGAAGGTTTACAGAATAATATTGATATTCGTATTGCTATTCAACAAATTATTGCTGGTGAAGCTTACATGAAACAAGGAAACGCGGGTTACTTGCCAACCTTAAGTGCTGGCGCATCGGTGGCACATCAGAAATTGTCTGATAATAGTCAGTTTGGGGCATTTACAAATGGTTCTATTGATCAGTATGAAGCCGTAGCTAACTTATCTTGGGAAGCCGATATTTGGGGAAAAATCCGTAGTAATAAACGGGCCTTTCATGCTGGATATTTAAAAAGTATTGCAGCACATCAAGCTGTAAAAACCAAACTTATTGAAAGTATTGCTACCACCTATTATACATTAGTGGCTTTGGATGCTCAATTGGAAATTACCAAAGAAACCATTGAAACTCGTAGAAAAACGGTTACGGCAATTGAGTCTTTAAAAGAAGCTGGACAAGTAACCCAGGTGGCCGTAGACCAAAACGTGGCCCAATACAACAATGCGCGCGTACTTCAAATTGAGATTGAGCGTCAAATTTTTAGAACGGAAAATGCGTTAAGTATTTTGTTGGCAAAACAACCGCAAACGTACCAACGAAGCACCTTAAGCGAACAGGAAATTACAACCGAAATGAAACTTGGTGTGCCTTACATTTTATTGCGCAACAGGCCAGATGTAATTGCCGCTGAAAATGATTTCATTCAAGCTTTTGAAATGACTAATGTTGCCAAAGCTAACTTTTATCCGTCCTTAACCTTAAGTGCATCGGGTGGATTTCAAAGTTTGGAGTTTCAGAATTGGTTTGATACCAGTTCACTTTTCGCAAATTTAGTAGGTGGGTTAGCACAGCCTATTTTTAATCAGCGTAAAGTTAGAACGCAATTCGAAGTATCTCAAGCGCAACAAGAGCAAGCCTTATTAAACTTTAAGCAAACTCTGTTGGTGGCAGGACAAGAAGTATCCGATGCCTTGTATAGCTATAAGGCAGAAGAAGATAAGTTCCAATTCCGTGAAAATGAAGTGGAAGCCTTGCGTCGTGCAGAATCTAATTCAGAAACCTTATTAGATAATGGGTATGCTAACTATTTAGATTTATTAACGGCTAGACAAAGTGTGTTGGTAGCAGAATTGAATACCATTGATAATAAGTTAGAACAATTGCTATCTGTTGTTAGATTTTACAAAGCACTAGGTGGTGGTTGGAAATAACGGAAGGACCACCATGTTATGATAAATAAGCAAGACATACTTTTGTGCTCCATTACCAACTTCACCAAGTTTGGTAGCAAACGGTTTACATTAGATGATCTGGCTTTGGAATTAGGCATTTCAAAAAAAACAATTTACCAGTATTTTAATGGTAAAGAAGCCTTGGTAGCTGAAAGTTTAAGCTACTTATTAGATAACTACGTGGAGGAGATTGAGGCTATTCAAGAGCGTGAAGATTTAGATGCCATTGAAAAAATAATTACCATTTATAAACGTGGGTTTGAATATTTAAAACACTTCAAGCCCGCGTTTTTATTTGGTATTAAAAAATACTATCCCAAAGCCGATGGGGTTTTTACAGCATTTTCAGATCGGTTAGTCAATACCATTATATACACCCTATTAGTAAAGGCCCAACAACAGCAAATAATTAAACCACGGGTAGATGTAGCTTTAGTTGCCAAATTATACATGTTGCGCGTAGATAACGTGGCCTTTAAGGACGATAATTTATTTAAAACCTACAGTTTATCTACCGTTTTAAACCACCTGATTATTTATAATCTGCGTGGCATTACAGTTTCTGGTTATTCTAACGCTTTTTTTGAATAGTTTTTTATTTTTGCATACACAAAGGTTTAGTAATACAAACATCATTAATTTAATCGTTCCACAAGGGAATACGTAGCTTATGAAAAAAGATATTATAATTCCAAAAGTAGATGGTGTTTATGTGGCGATTATAAATGAATATAACGACATCTATAAAACTCAAGATTGGAACGCGTATATTATAAACGATAAGGCGGTGGATTTGGAAATGGTAATTATTGTTACCAGTGGCTATTCTCAAGATAAAGCGACGTCAATATTCAGAAAAAAGCTGGATAAACTTCCAGCCAAAAGCTATGCGAAAATTGAACTCATGCAGGAAGACTTATTTGCATTGAACAATCAGTTTCAAGTCACGTTTTTTGAAGGTAATACCATGTTTGATAAAACCTATCTCTTCCGAAAAAATACCATTAATTTAAAAGCCTTGCAAACCATTCCATTAATGGAAGCTAAAGGTGTTTTGGTAAAATAGTAATTCGGATAAGAATTTTTTTATTAACAATAGCCGTTTAAAAACAGCCCTGTATTTATGTTGTGGGTTATTCTTAAGAAGGTATAAAGTGAAGTACTGTGAATAAATATTTACTTCCGGTAAAAAAAACGTATTGATTCACTACCTTTTTGTATTAGCTTTGACCATAGAAAATTCAGTTTTGTGACCAAGGAGAATAACTAAAACCTTGAAATAACCATCAAAAAAACCAAGTAAAGCTCATGCATTTACCATTATTACAGGACATTTTAATTCTTTTAGTTTTTTCGGTAGCCATTGTTTTTGGTCTACAAAAACTCAAACTTCCTTCTATAATTGGTTTTCTGTTAACAGGAGTCGTTATTGGACCCTATGGATTAAGTCTTATTGAGGCCGTTGAACAAGTAGAAACACTTTCTGAAATTGGCGTTATTTTATTACTGTTTGTTATAGGAATGGAACTTTCCATCAAGCAATTAGTCTCCATCAAAAAAACGGTTTTTATAGGCGGATTTTTCCAAGTAGGAATTACCGTAGCCGTATCAGCCCTTATTTATTACCTATTAGGATTTTCTTGGAATGAAGCTGTATTTGTCGGTTTCCTGTTCTCTCTATCCAGTACAGCCATTGTTTTAAAAACCTTGCAAGATAGGCATGAAATATCAGCACCTCATGCCAGAAATGCCTTGGCCATTTTAATTTTTCAGGATATTATTGTCGTGCCTATGATGCTTGTTACACCAATGATAGCAGGAGAATCCTCCAACATAGGTGTAAGTATTTTATCGCTCTTGTTAAAATCGGGTATTGTAGTGGTTATTACCTATGTCAGCGCGCGCTATATTGTTCCTAGGTTAATGCATGCTGTGGCAAAAACCAATAGTAAGGAACTGTTTTTGTTAGTGACCATTACCATTTGCTTTGCGGTGGCATTCCTAACATCGGAAGCCGGATTATCATTAGCACTAGGAGCCTTTTTAGCAGGTCTTATTGTTTCAGAGTCTGAATATAGCCATCAGGCTACCAGTATTATTTTACCGTTTCGTGAGCTTTTTACAAGTTTCTTTTTCGTGTCCGTGGGGATGCTATTGGATTTAAACTTTTTCTTAAATAATATACCTATTATTCTCCTGTTATTAGTGACGGTTTTGATTCTTAAATCAGCCATTACAGCAGGCGCCGTGGCCATTCTGAAATACCCTGCTAAAACGGTAATATTAACAGGTTTATCGCTTTTTCAAGTGGGTGAATTTGCTTTTATACTTTCCAAAGTAGGCATTGAATACGGGTTGTTAACAACGGAAACGAATCAATATTTTCTATCCGTTTCTATCCTCTCCATGATTTTAACGCCGTTTGTTATTATTTTTTCGGGCACAATTGCGGACAAGCTTATAGGTGTCAGCAAAAAATTAGGATTGAATGGCACGACAGATCCGGAAATTGATTACGAAGAATTGGACAATCAGGATTTAGAAAACCATTTGGTTATTATTGGTTATGGTGTTAATGGTAGCAACTTGGCAAAAGCCGCAGCAGCTAACAATATTCCGTATGTGGTTATTGAAATAGATGCCGAAAAAGTAAAGCGTGAAAAACAAAAGGGTGTTCCTATTATTTTTGCAGATGCCACGGAAGATCATATTCTGGAAACGGTCAGACTTTCTTATGCTAGAGTAGCCGTAATAGCCATTTCAAATCATGTGGCTACCCAAAACATTATTAAAAGTATTCGGTCCCATTCGGATTCATTGTATCTGGTGGTTAGAACGCGATATGTTAAGCAAACGTCTGAATTATTCGCATTAGGTGCCGATGAGGTTATTCCGGAAGAGTTTGAAACATCCGTGCAAATATTTACCCACGTACTTCAAAATTTCCTGGTACCAGAAGATGATATTGAGCATCTGGTTGAAAATATTAGAGCTGATAACTACCAACTATTTAAAGGCGAATTAAAACGCCCAAAAACCTATAGGCCGAACAAGGAATTAGCCGATTTTAATATTACCTGTTTACGGATGAGTTCTGATAGTAATAAGTTTATCGGGAAACCATTAAGTGAATTGAATTTAAGAGCCGAATATGGTATTAATGTTTTGGGTATCAAACGCAAAAATAATATGCTAGAAAGCATTCAACCAGATGAAATTATGATCCAAGGCGATGTGTTGTACATTCAAGGAAATCAGAGTAAAATTGAGCAGTTTCATAAAATGATTAAATAAACGGGCTCCTGCGAAGCATTGATTTATAATGTTCTCGTTAATTTGCATGTGACTAACCGTATAACATTTTTGGTAATATTTAAATACATCACCAATTTTAAAAACTAATATGACAAAATTAAAAAATAAAAAAGCCATTATTACGGGTGGCGGAAGAGGGCTTGGAAAAGCAACGGCTCTGGCATTTGCCAATGAAGGAATTGATATTGCCATAACAGGTAGAAATGAAGCTGTTTTAAAAGAAACCGTTTTAGAACTAGAGGCATTGGGCGTAAAGGCTATTTATTCCGTATTTGATGTGAGTGATTATGAATCTGTTAAAAATGGGATTAAAACTATTATCAATGAATTAGGTTCGGTGGACATTTTAGTAAATAATGCTGGTATTGCAGCCTTTGGAACCTTGAATGACATGGAAGTTGATCAGTGGGCGCAAATAATTCAAACGAACGTCATGGGAATGTATTACGTAACGAAAGAAGTTTTACCGTATTTAATAAATCAAAATGAAGGTGATATTATTAATGTTTCATCTACAGCTGGATTGAGTGGGAATGCTAGCACTTCTGCCTATTCAGCATCCAAATTTGCCGTTATTGGAATGTCTGAATCCTTAATGAAAGAAGTGCGTAAAAACAACATTCGCGTTTGTACCGTTACGCCAAGCACCATAGTGTCCGATATGTCTATTGGATTAGGAATTGCTAACAAAGATTCTGAAGAACGTGTTTTACAGCCTGAAGATTTTGCAGAATTACTTGTTGCTGGTTTAAAACTACCCAGAAGAGCCATGCTTAAAAGTGCTGCTTTATGGTCCACAAATCCATAAGTAATATACAAATCCGTCAGGTATAATCAGCCGCCAGCACTGAACGCATAAAACATAATGTCAAGCACAAATAGAAAATAATTAGAAACAACAGCCTTTTTTAAAAGCACTGGTACGCATTTAGGTTTTAGTGGTATCTTTGCAGTATTCAATGGTATATTCCGCAGAAGAGTTTTTTCTATGTTATTAGATGTCCAAATTACCAAAAGCGCATAAATTTCTGGATCTTTCAGATTATGGAAGACCACTAGCACGCGTTATTGCAAACGCTTTACAACACACCGCATTTACGCCTGTTCATGTTACTATTGGTTTTATTATATCAGGGCTTATAGGGGTTTACTGTATTACCCAAGGATATTATTGGTTGGCGGCCTTCTTTTTAATTTTCAAGTCTATTCTAGATGCTGCGGATGGCGAATTGGCTCGTGTAAAACAAAAACCATCTTATACGGGTCGCTATTTAGATTCGGTTGCCGATATTGTTTTAAACGCCTTAATCTTTGTGGCCATTTGGTCCGTTAGTACCACCAATATTTGGATCTGCCTATTGGCATTTTTAGGCTTGCAATTACAAGGCACCTTGTATAATTACTACTATGTTATTTTAAGAAATAAATTTGACGGTGATACCACGAGTCGCGTTTTTGAATATGAAACGCCTATTGCATTACACGGCGAAAAGCAGAAACATGTGGATATTCTTTTTGGCTTGTACAAACTGTTTTATGGTGTTTTTGATAAGACTATTTACGCATTAGATCGTCAAGCAGACCAAGGTAAAAACCATGCCTAATTTTTTAATGACGAGTATTTCTACCTTTGGATTAGGGTTTCAATTACTCGTTATATCCATCATGTTGGTATTAGGCTTAAAAGCGTTTATTCTGCCTTTCTTTTTAGGATATACTGTTATGGTTTTTGTGTTTATAGGTATTCGGAAGTTTTTCTATTAAGTGCTTTCTTGTCAAGTTCATAGGGTAAAAATTCAGTATTCATATTTATAAATCGGAAATGGATTTATGCTTACAAGCTACCTACATTTTTTCAAACCCAGAGTAGTACCTAATGGAAAGCAAGCTTCCATAGTAATTCGCCTTGCCGGCGTTTGAGGAGGTTTCTTTTAATCTAGTTTTTCCGTTAATTTTTTGAACACCGCTTTTGGTTCCTTTCCTTCATATAAAACGGCATAAACCGCATCTATAATAGGTGTTTTTGTTTTCCTTTTATTTTTCTCGTTGAGTAAATGCGCACTTTTTGTGGCGTAATAGCCTTCAGCCACCATATTCATTTCCATTTGCGCTGATTTTACCGTGTAACCTTTCCCAATCATATTCCCAAACATCCGATTTCTAGAAAATACCGAATACCCCGTTACTAGTAAATCACCCAAATAAGCCGAGTTATTAATGTTCCGTTTCATCTTGTGCATCTTTTTAATAAAACGCTTCATTTCCCTAATGGCATTACTCATTAACACACTCTGGAAATTATCACCATAACCCAAACCATGAGCAATTCCGGCTGCAATGGCATAAATATTTTTCAGCATGACGGCATATTCCGTACCAATAATATCGTCACTAATTTTTGTTTTTATATAATCGCTAGCTAATGCATTGGCAATTTCTGTTGCTTTTTCTGGATCAGCACAGGAAATGGTAAGGTATGATAAACGCTCTAAAGCAACTTCTTCGGCATGACACGGTCCTGCAATAACCGCTATGTTTTCAAATGGTAATTTGTAAATATCATGAAAATGTTCACCAACCAATAAGCCGGATTCAGGAATGATACCTTTTACAGCAGAAACAATGGTTTTCTGGGAAACATTAGCTGTTAGTTTTTCTAATTCACTATACATAAAAGCAGAGGGAATGGCAAAGATTAAAACATCGGCATATTCAGCCATTTCATTAATATCATTGCTTAATTTTAATTGGTCCACTTTAAACTCAACCGAACTCAAATAACTTGGGTTATGTTGTTCTTTTAGTAAATGCTCCTTGGTGTAAACACTGCGCATATACCATCCTACTTCATCTAAATTTTCACAAAGCATTTTTACAATAGCTGTGGCCCAACTTCCTGAACCGAAAACAGCGTATTTTAAAGGTTTACTCATAATTTGTATAGTCTTTAGTATTTCAAAAATACATAAAATATTACGCTTTATCGATATGTAAAGTCCATGCTTTTTTCATTTTGGCACGTGTTTTGAAATCCTAGTAATAATAACTTTAAAATGATGGACTTATGAGGACTATAAAACTACTTTTCGCATTTGCAATTTCAGCAACGCTTTTTACGTCATGCTATACCGATCCTATTATTGTGGATAATTACAATCCAGGACCAGCGCCTTCCATATCTTTAAATCAGTTATTGAATCGTTATGAGCTATGGTATGTGGATATTAATGAAACTATTGGTTATAACGAAACGCCATTTTTACAAATAGCGTTTACCATATCCTTTAGAAACGGCAATTTATTTGCTAATAATAACTTGGTAGGATTTGGCGATCAAGGAAACGGATTTGGTATTCAAACAGGAACCTATGATGCCTATAATAATATTTTGGATGTCTACCACGTTATTGATGGATACCAAACCTTTGATGTGTACCAAATAGATAGTAATACTATTGAATTGTACAACCCGAATAATGATACATCCTACTTTTTAGATGGTTACCAACGTAGCAATTTTGATTATGACTATGTGTTCTATGATAATATTCATTATTTCTTACAGGAATATGAAGCTTGGGAAAAAACATATACCAGTCCTACAGGAGTACCAAACGAATTTGATTATGAAAACTATTTGCAGTTTTTAGCCGGTGGAAATGACTCGGAGTTTAGAAGCTCGCAAGATGTTAATGTGTACAATCCGAATAATATTTTTTGGGATTACACCGGACTTTATAATGTTGGAAACATATCTGGAAATAGATATTTAAAAACCCTGACATTGGATTATGATTATTTTGCGGATGAATTTTTTGAACTTCGCGTTTTAAATGATGCGAAAATAGAATTGTATCAGCCAACATCCGGAACGGTTTATGAATTTACAGGTCGTGGGTATATTCAGTTTTTGAAAAATGCTGAAGGCAAACAAACGGAACAGCTTAAAAAGCGAAAGTTTAAAGCTGAAAAGCAAGATAATCCACGTGAACCCATTCGTGAGAAAATATAAAATATTTAATTAGTCTAAAATTTTGAGGGAACTGCCTGATGAGAAATCAAAAAGGCGGTTCTTTTTTGTGTTAAAAAACTCAAAATAAGCAAGTGTAACAAGCATTATTTTTGTAAATTATGACTTCAAGAAATCAACTATTAACATTAAAAAACAAGTAAACAATTATGGGATTATTTTCATTTATTAAAAATGCAGGCGCTAAAGTATTTGGTATCGGAAAAACAGATGCTGAAGAAGCAGCCGAAGCAAAAGCAGATGCAGCGGCAGCCAAACTAAAACGTGAATCGGCAGCAGCAAGCCGAATGGAAGAAACGGTTTCCGATTTAAAACTGGAAGCTAAAAACTTAAAAATAAAAATTGATGGTGATACAGCAACTATTAGCGGTATGGCTTATGATCAAGCTACACGCGAAAAAATTATATTAGTGGTAGGAAACTCTAACGGTATTGCTGTTGTGGACGACCAAATGACGGTTGAACACAAGGAGCCAGAAGCGCAATTTCATACTGTAGTTAGTGGAGATACATTAGGGAAAATAGCCAAGAAATTTTATGGAAATGCCATGAAATACCCATTGATTTTTGACGCTAACAAACCAATGCTTACAGATCCTGATAAAATTTATCCAGGACAAGTATTGCGTATTCCTGCAGTGGATAAAGCTTAAAGAATATAGGATAGAATAAAAGAGGCGGTCTGAAAAGTAATTACCCATTGTCAAATTGAGCGCAGTTGAAGTTTAGTGTTTTGAAAACCAAAACATTTCCACTTCGCTCAATATGACATTTAGAGTGGAATTTTACTTTTCAGACTGCCTCTTTTTAGTTTTAAAGCAACCTAATACCTTTAAAAAACAGGCCTCTTTAATTGGTTTTCCGAGTGAATGTCGAATGTCGTGGCGGTTAGAAATTTGTTGGCTTTACGATTTACCGGTTTCTTCTTCTGGTACATTTATGCTGTTAATAAACGCATTTAATTCGGCTTTCGAATCGTCATGAACCAAACTCATGTTTATAGAAAGTTCCTTCTGATCCGTTTTTAGGATATAATCTCCAAATAATTTTTTCACTTCAATAATATCTTTGAGTAGAATTTTTTTTCCAAAGAGGGAATTTTCTTTAATTATATTTGGAGTTAAGGTCAGATATTGTTTATTAAACTCCCACAGAGACATGCCAATATAAATAACACCTATAAGCATAGTAACATAACTCAACCAGTAAATTTTGTCCGATTCCCAAATGCTTACCGTAGCTGATACAATCCAAAACAACCCTAAAGCTAAATTAAAGTATAATCGTTTTGATTTAAATTTAATGATCAACATATCTAGATTTCCTGTGTAAATATCTATAGTTTTAGCTCATAATACTCGGTTCCAACCACTTCAAAATGGTTTAAAAAAGACTCCAATTTAACCAAAGAATTTTTATCAATTAGATGTGATTTTATGGTTAATTCTTTCTGTTTGGATTTTAGCATATAACCACCAACTAATTTTTCAATTTGAGTGATATCTTTTAGTAGTAACTTTTTAACGAAAAGGTTATTTTTTCTAATATACGTGTCGGTAATGTTTAAATATTGATAAGAAATATCCCAAATAAACTGTGCTAAATATAATGAGCCAGCCGCAATAAAACCTAAATTATACCACCTAAACTCCGTATTCTCCCATATAATAAAAGCACCTAAAGTCAACCAAAAAACACCCAGGACCAAATGGATATAAAGCCTTTTTTTGGTATAATTTATGGTTAAATTTTTCATGAACTCATACAACAATTAGTCCTTTTTACGATTATCAATAACCATAACCGGTTTTCTACTCATGGCAGGAAATTGTAATTTTTGAATGATTTTCTTATCGTGAAATTCAATTTTAGGCGCTACACGTAATTTAGCTCTAAAGTGATCTTTAATATTCAAGAGAAGTTTCTCCGTTGGTGTATCTGTTGCTATTTTAATGCAGATTTCATCCGTACCAATGTTGTTGTGCGAAATTTCAATAACATAGCTCTGAATGGCATTAAAATCATTTAAAATATTATCCATTGCAGGTGGATATAAGGTGGTGCCTTTATACTTAATCATTTGCTTTTTACGTCCAACCACAGGGCCTAATCGCATGGTTGTTCTGCCACAAGTACAGGCATCATGATGTGCTTGAACCATATCGCCCGTTTTAAAACGTAACAAGGGCATACCTTCAACGCCTAATGTA
The DNA here is from genome assembly GCF_023205095.1 of Bizionia sp. M204. Taxonomy (GTDB): domain Bacteria; phylum Bacteroidota; class Bacteroidia; order Flavobacteriales; family Flavobacteriaceae; genus Algorimicrobium; species Algorimicrobium hallyeonense. The sequence continues at coordinate 3,026,547 of NZ_CP046242.1, forward strand.
GAAATGGTTAATTCGCCCACTTGTCCAGCAGACACCGGGTTTTCAGCATCATCTAATATTTCAGCAATAATTAATTCCGGATGATGATGTCCACCTTGTTGCGCTTCACATTCGTTAAAAGCCGTATTCATTTCGGTGGAAGCATAGGTGGAATACAGTTGAATATCCCATTCATCTGTTATTTTTTTTGATAATGCATTATGTGAAAAATCTAAATTTCGCAAAGGTTCACCAATACAAATGGCACCTTTTACGCCCGATTTGTTGATGTCAATATCATGTTGCTTGGCATATTCAATCAATTTTAATAAAAATGACGGTACGGCAATTAAATAGGTTGGGTTGAATTTTATAATAGAATCCCATTGCAATTCTGGGATTCCTGCACCAACGCGAATCATGCCAGCTCCTAATTTTCGGGATCCTAAAAAGTAGGCCAATCCAGCCATAAAGCGTCTGTCCATAGTGGTCATGAGTTGCATAACATCATTTTCCGTCACACCAGAACAGGCAAAAGATAAGGCCTCATTATAGGCTAAACGCTCTAAATCTTTTTCGGTTAAAGCAAAGGTTACAGGATCGCCTAAAGTTCCAGATGTGGTAACATAATCAATAATTTGATTTTTAGGAACACATAAAAATTCATCATTATATGCTTGCAATTGGTCTTTGGAAGTCGTTGGTATTTTTGTTAAATCTTCCAAGGTTTTTATAGAGGAAATAGCAAGGTTATGCTTTTTAAAAACCTGCTGATAATAGCTTGATTTTTCTTGTAAATACACTAATAATTCAGCCAGCTTTTCTTCTTGAAAAATTTTAATTTCTGATTTAGTAGCTTGTTCTATTTTAGGAATCATATTATTTTTCGGAGGTTTGTGTCTGCAACTTGAGGTAATTTAGTAATTCTAATCATAGTATTTATGTTTCTTCATAATTGTTTCATCGTCTTTTATTTTACCTTCTTTTATTTGTTGCAATCCAAGTTTAATTTCAGACTATTGCTCTAACGGCAATTCATCCCAAACATCTATTTTTTATACTTGAATATCCATGACACTTTATATTGTATCCAAAAGTAAGGATTCTATTTTATTTCAATTTGTTTTTAATCTTTTTAATGTACCAATCTATTTGTTCTTGATCTGGAACAGTGGTAATTTCTTTGGTCTGCGCCTTCTCAAAAGCTTGTAAAGCTGCTGTGTAATAGTGTTTTTTATAGTAATAGGTTCCCACTAAATAATAGGCCTCCCAATAATTTGGGTTCACAGCAATTAGTTCGTCCAGAACGTTTTGTTCTACATGATTGTCTGTTGAAATAGCTTTGGAAATTTCCCGACTTAAAACCCGATATGTTTCATAGTCTAAATACGCCTGCGTGAATTGAAATGGATCGGCTTCAATAGATAATTCACTATTATGAAATGATTTGGCTGCAGTTTCTGATGGTTCGTTTTTGAAAATCGTATGCAAATTATAAGCTACAAATTCGCCTAATTGATACGGGTTTGCGGATACCCAAACCAAGCCTTGTTCAGGTTTAAAAACCACACCATGATGGGCTAATAATTGGTTTAAGGCTTTTTCGTTTCCATAGCCTATGGCTTTATTTTTTAATCCTTCTGTGTTTCTTAAAATAGAAACCGCTTTTTCAACCGTTAGTTTGGGCGTTTCTGAAAGTAACTCTTCCATACGTTCAAAACGATATTGCGAGTGACTTTCAGCAATTTGTTTTAAGTTATTTTCATCAGTTGCATAGGCGTCACTTTGAAAATGATTGGAACAAATTAATTGATTGGAATTTTCAACGTTATAAACGCCAAAATTATTTGGCGACACCTCAATGGTAACCGCATGATTATCCTTGGCACTTCCTATAAATATAGATTCCGAAACAAATACTTGGCGTTTTTTAGCAATAGCAATGGCTTCATCTATCGTGCTGGCATATTGTAAAATTTCGCGTGTTAAAATGGAAATTGGTGTTTTGGCAATTAACGGTATATCTGATTTTCCAGCATTAATTGTCACGGTTAATCCTTGGTCGTTCATGCCTGAAACCACACCCATCATGCCAGCCCAAGTAACGGACATAAAATTATAACCGTTTGTAGGTTTTATGAAGGCAATGATTTTATTTTTTGCGAAATCGTCTCCAGCATAAAAGTCGAAATTTCTACCAATAATTAAGCTGCTATCTTCGGTTTTATCTCCCCAAGCGGCAAAAGATGAACAGCCAACAAGTGCCAAATCCTGTAAGGCGTGACCAATATCGTGGGCACTATGAAAATAGAGTAATCGCAGATAATCATCAGCCACATAATCATAACTATCTCCTGCGTATTTTGAAACCCCTAATATTTCACTTTTATACTCTTCAGGAACGTGCAAATACATTTTTCGGTTGTACCAAGCTAACACTTTACGTAATAGATATTGTTTGGTTTTGGATGGTACGAGCTCTTCTACTTTTCCTAAAAAGGCCGTTTCTTGTTTCGCCATTAACTCTTGACTTAAACTGCCTGTTTGCAAACCAATTTGATACGGATCGCCAGAAACATATAATTCCCATTGCCCATATTTATTTTTAGTTAGCAGACCATTTTCTGTGGTAAATGTAGAATCGGAAATCTGGTTGCGTTCGGGAATGGTTTGGTTGTAATTGGAAACATCTGGAATATCATGTAGCGACTTTTTTACACCACAAGAAGTGATAAGCAAAATAAATACGAGTATGTTCCAATAGGTTTTCAGCATTAATTTTCTGTTTGATTTGCCGCAATAATTTTATCTAACAAATAGTCCTGACCTAATAATTCGGAACAGGTAACAACACCACTAATGGTAACGCCTAAAATGCCATGCATATTTAAACTTTGACCTGTAAATAACAAATTGTCTATTTTTGTTTTTGGTGAAATAAAAGACTGCATGGATTTATTTACATCCTTGGTATAGCCATACATAGAACCACGATTTGTTGCAATATAATCACGATAAGAAAGTGGTGATGAGGTATAATATTCCGCAATACAATTGCGAATATTTGGAAATTTTTTCTCTAATTCGTCTATAATAATCTCCGCTTTTTCTTTTTTAAATGCTTCGTAAGTTTGGCCACGTTCATTTTTATGGGCAACCGTATTAAAGGTGTCAGCCCAAGGTTCCACTTCTTCATAACGCATATAGGTCATAATGGTTATATTATCGCCATATATGTTGTTGTCTTTTTTGATTCCCATAGATAACATATAGCTTTCTGGCCACGTTTCTTGGGTGTAATGTTGGGCATTCCAAACAGCATCTTGTGTTTTAAAATGATAATAATTTTTGTTGATATATTTAAAACAATCTGGTTTTAAAACAATATATAAACTGAAGGCTGAAATGGTACTTTCAATACCTTCAATTCGGTTAGTATATGATTTTCTAAAGTGTTCTTTCCCTACTAAATTCAGAGTGATTTTCGGCTCAATATTAGAAATAAACGTGTTGCCTTCTATCTTGTTTCTATTGGTACAAACAGCTGCTTTAATTAAACCATCTGCACAGATTAAATTTTCAACCTCATGATGTTTATAAACTTCACCACCATACTTTTTTAGTTGTCTAATAAGCAATTTAGTAATTTGACTACCACCATTTATACAACGGTACGCACTTTGAATATAAGAATTTACGGAAAGTGAATGTACATAAAAGGGCGTTTTATAACCATCGCCCGCATACAAGAAATTGGAGCCGGCCAAAACAGCTTGTAAGCGTTTATTATTGGTTATGGATTCCAAAAAGGATTTAATTTGTAGTTTAAAAACTCCATCAGCATACGGTCTTCCTGGTTTTAATCTGTAAAGAGGAAAGGCATTACAGGTTTCCTGAATTTGTTCGCAATAGGTATTTATAGCTTCTGATTCGTCTGGGAAGTAGGTTTTTAATTGGGCTTTGAAATTGTTAAAACCTTGTGCATATGGATAGGCGTTTTCATCATCATCAAAACTAATAATATCAAACCCATCTTCATCCATTTTTTTGAGAGATAAGCCATCCATAATTCCCAAATAATTGAAATACTGGTAGAGGTTTTCACCTTTTCCCAAACTCCCAATATAATGGACACCTGTATCAAAAATAGATTTGTTTCTGGAGAAGGTTTGTAAGTTTCCACCAAATTGCTGATTTTTTTCCAATACACACACATTATAACCTTCTTTTGCCATTATAATAGCAGACACCAGGCCGCCTAATCCGCTGCCAATAATAACAATGTCATAATGTGATTTTGGTTTCAAATTAGTGCTTAATTAAAAGAATTAAATTTTGTGTTTGATGGCTAATATGATAATTAAGTTTTTCAAATATAGCTAAATAGCGTTTTGTACTTTCAAAAAGAAGAACAACACGTGCTGTGTTTTGAGCACTTAATGATTCTAATTGCGTATTTGTTAACACATCTGAATTAATAATGAGTGTATTGCTAGGCGTTTTTAGGGCTTCTAAAATTGATTCAGCACTATTAATTTTATAATGGTTATTAGGAATAAAACTGTTTTGTACCAATTTGCGGGATGCAGAATTTTCTAGAAAGCTCGAAATTTTTCTATTTGGGCTATCTACAGCCAATAGAAAATCTAATTGACCATGGGCATTTGAAATATGTGTGATGCTTTCGTCATCCTCCAAGGTGTCTAATAGATATTTGTAGGTATCTTGATGAGTATTTAAGTCCGTTTTTATAGTTAGATATTGTTCGTGACCTTTATAGCGAAATTCCTCCAAGACCATATTATGAAAGTAGGTTGCATTTTCATGAGCATTTCTAAAGGCTTTAAATTCCGATTTAAAATAGGCACTAATTTGTTTTGTGCGTTCCCGATCTGTAATTCCGAAACTGGTGTCATCAAAAGCAATACGCTTTAAAATTTTTACAGATAAACGACCACGTTTAATAACGAAATTCCCTTTTGGTAATATTTCAGAATTCCCATGGATAATAACAGGAACTACGTCCAATTTAAATTGATGGGCCAAATAAAATGCGCCTTTATGAAAACGTTTCATTTTGTGTGTATACGACCGTGTTCCTTCAGGAAAAGCCATAAGCGAATAGCCTTGATCCACTTTTTTCTGTAAATGCGTTACGCCATTTTCTATACCACTAGAAACAGGATAAAATCCAGCTAATTTAACCGCTCTACCAAAAAACGGTGAGTTGTAAACCCAATCATTTACTAAAAATATAATTTTTGGATTCAGCATGCCAATAGCCAAAATATCAAGGAAAGACGTATGATTGGCAATTATTACAGCTTGTTTTTTAAAGGACTCGTTTGTTGGGTTTATAACTTGGGTTTTAAAAAAGGGATAGGAATCTAAAACCGATTTCATAAACTTGGACATTACGCGGTGAAACCAGCCCATTTTCTTCTTCATACTAACCGGAATCACGCGTAAAACAGTCATCCCGAAGATGGATAAAAACAAACCACCAAGACCATAATAGGTGAATGAAATACTAGAGAAAATAAATAAAACTACAGGAGCCGGTTTGCTTGTTTTACTTCCAATAAAAAATTTAAAAAACAAGGGTTGCAGAACAAAGGCGATACATAAAGCAGAAATAATACCAATTATAGACACCATTGAAATGCTAAAAAGTGCAGGGTGCTTAGCGAAAATAAGTACGCCAACACCTAAAATAGTGGTGATTACAGATAATATAATAGACGTTTTGTGGGTTGGTAAAACGCGTTCGCCTGTTTTTAACTCATGTAATAGTCCGTTGGTAATAAAAATGCTATAATCAATACCCAAACCAAAAATAAAGGTCGATATTATAATGTTAAATATATTAAATTCAATACCTGTTACACCCATTATACCAATGGTTAACAGCCAGGTTAATGCAATTGGCAATGCCGTCACTAAGGTAAGAGACACGCTTCTGTAAAAAAGTAATAACAAAACTAAAACAACTAAAAGCGAATAGCCAACCAACCGATTAAAATCATTTTTTAGTCCACCTAAAAAGGTTTCATTCATTTGCTTTCTATCAATTACCAAGGTTTGTGGTTGGTCTTTAAAGGTTTTTATTAAACTTTCGGTTTGATTGTCTTCTAATTTCACTAACGATGTGACTGTTGAAAAACCATCAGCTTCGCCAATATAATCTTCAATAGAAACCGTTTTTAAGGTTTTAAAACCGTCCAAATTTAAAGTGTTGAAGTCAGCTTCCATTAGATTGTAGAATTGCTGGAATGTGCTTGGTTTAAACCCAAGCGTTTCGCCACTAGAAATTAGTTCTTGTTTGGTAAACGCTATCGTTTCTGGCTGCCAGAAATTTCGCCAAGCTTCTACGTGTTTCTGTTGCTGGTCTTGGCTTTGTACCAAAGCGCCAATGGAACTAAAATTAATAATTTGATTTTCCTTTTTAAGCGTTTGTAGTTTAGAAAATACGGCATCATTGGCTGTAATAGCTTCTTCCGTATTAGAGCCGTAAGCTGCTAAATAAACCGATTTGGATTGAATATTGGTTAAGGCATCTAAACGTTGTTGTGCTTGCAATAATTCTTCGGGTTCATAGTTTAATTGCGAAATATCGTTGTTAAAACCTGCTTTGCTGTAGGTGAAAATACTCAACACAAATAGTGCAACTAATCCGCTAATAAGCCATTTGTTTTTATGAAATGGATATTTGGCAGCTGTATCTAAAATTGTTTTCCCTTGAAGTGATTTTTTGTTAATTCGATACACTTGAGGAATAAAAATTAATGAAAATACCGAAGCACCTAAAACACTAATGGCGGCAAATATTCCTAAATCTTGAAGCGCTTGCGATTTTAAAAACAACAAACATAAAAACGCCATAGCAGTCGTTAAACTACTCATTAAAATAGGTTTAGTAATCTCTTGATACAATTCCTTAATATTATTGTTACTCCTAATATGGGTTAATATATGAAGGGCATAATCCAAAGTAATTCCTAATAAAACCGAGCCAATACCTAATGAAATAGCAGATATATTCGTGCGGATTACAAACAACATGGCAACTGCCAGCAAGGCACCAAAAGCGGTAGGTGTAAATAAAATAAGTGGAATGGATATTTTTTTGTAAAACACAATCAGTATTAAAAGCAAAACACTCATGGCAATACTTACTGTAATAGTAATGTCACGTTTTATTTGCTGTGCATTGGCAACAGCAATTAAAGCACCTCCAAAATACGCACTGTTAACGGTGTTTTCGAAATCGCTATTTAAACTATCGCGTAGCTTGTAAAGTTGCTCGGCAAAAAGAGCGTTTTCAGATGTTTCACTGGATTTATGTTTGGGTGAAATAAACATTAATAAATGCTGCTTGTCTTTACTTAATAGAAAGCCATTTTCTAAAATAAATGCATCGCCAAAACTTAACTGCTGTAGTTTTTTTAACGCAATAAAGGATAATCCTAAAGGATCGCGTAGAATGGTTTCTTTTGCAACAAAACCTGAAGGGGAAATTAATGTTTTGTAATGTGCTTGGGTTATGGCTTGCAGACTGTCTGCATCCAATTTACCTTGAATAGTTAGGTAATCTTCAGTCTCTAAAAAAAGTGGTAAATTTTCGTAAACAAAATCCAATGTGGTTAAAACGGTTTCATCGGGAATTTGTCCTTGAATTTTCGTGTAATACGGTTGTGAATGTTTTTCTAGACTATCAATAAATTGAGCAGCGTATTGGGTTAAATCTTGAACGGAAGCCCCAGATTCACGCGTGATATTGACAATAATTTTATCCGCAAAATTGACAGTTTTTAAAACTTTTTGAGCATCTTCATTTTCGCTGCTTGTGGGAATAAGTTTGGTAATATCTTCTTCAAAAGTAATGTGGCTAGCCAAAACTATGAGTCCAGAAACCACGACAAGTAATCCCAGAAAACTGATTAATTTTCTAGAAGCAATCCAAAGATATATTTGATAAAAAAAGTTAGTCATGTTGTAAAACGCGTTTCTTCTTTTTAAATACGCCGAAGAAAAAATAGGCAGCAAAACCAAACAAAATGGCTCCAAGTGTTGCTAGAGCAAAACTTCCTACAATATACGTTTTAAGATGCTGTAAAACCTCAAAATTATCTAACAAATCCTTAAGAGAATAGGAAATGGGTTCTTGTAAAATAAATTGCCCTAATTCTAGGCTGGCAATAATAATAAACGGTATAAAAGGAGGTAGGCTAACATTGGAAAAAGCAAAAGCAATGGTTTTATTTAATTTTAAAAACACAGCGAGTGTTAAAACAATCAGTGTGTGAAATCCCCAAAGTGGCGAAAATCCTATAAAAACCCCTAATGCAACAGAAAGTGCTTTCTTTTTTGGTGAATCCTTACTGCCTAGAAAGTCTTCAACAAAAAATCGTTTAAAGCCTTTTTTTTTAATATTTCGGAATAGTTGTCGTGGTTTGTAATAGATAAGTGTTAAAAAAACCAACCATGTATTTAGAATGCTAATCCGCGTAAAATCTTGAAATGGGCGAAAGTGAGAGACACGTTCGGTTTCATCATAAAGTACTTGAATTGGCATGTTTTTAACCTCGGTATCTTTCCAAGCCGATTTGACAATCACTTCAATTTCAAACTCAAATTTATTGGTGTAAAACTTCAGGTTTTTAATAACATTTAACGGATATAAACGAAATCCTGATTGGGTGTCTTTTAATTTAATACCCGTTTCAAACCAGAACCAAAAGTTGGAAAACTTATTTCCAAAACTACTTTTTCCAGGCACACCTTCCTGTTTCATGTTTCGGGAACCAATAATCAACACGTTCTTGGTGTTGTGTTGGTCTAGTTCTGTGATGAAATTTGGAATATCACTCGGGAAATGTTGCCCATCAGAATCAATAGTTATTGCAAACTCATAGCCTAAAGCAATTGCTGCTTTAAATCCGGTTCGTAATGCAATTCCTTTACCCTTGTTTTTGGGGAAATGAATTTGTTGAATATTTGGATAATCTTTTAATATGTCTGTCGTGGCATCGGTTGACCCGTCATTGACAATAATAATATTGTTGGAGTAGGTTAAAACTCCGTCCACCACACGCTTTAAAGTATGCTGATTGTTATACGTTGGAATTAAAATACAAACGTTTAAATCGGTAATTTTTTGTGTGATACTTTGGTTTTGCACGTACTAAAAGCCTTTTGGAGTTAGTGACTGAAAAATACTGATTTTTAATGGACTATGATAATCTAATCAGCAGTAACTAAAATTTTTGTCCCGGTTTTTTGCTTTGTTCTTTCAGTAGTTCCGTGTAATGTTTAAATGCATTTAAAATAGATTCGGCATGATCATGACCATCAACACTCATTACTAATTTTATTTTATCCCACTTGTTTTTCTTCTCATTCTTTAAAAATGGAACAAAAATGTTTAAATATGCTTGATCTTTTTTTCTTTTATCAATGTTTTTATAAGCATAAACATTTTCAAAATCATAAAGCATGGAGTTTATAGCTTTGGTACCCTTTTTATTCATAACGGATAATCTTAAATAGTCTCCTTCAAAAGTTGCTTTGTATCCCTTTTTTAAATGACTGTTGTGTTCATAACCGTATTTTTCAATGTTTTCAATTAAAAAAGCTTTCGTTTCCATTAATGAAATATCGCCAGAATTGGCAGGAGCAACGGAATGGAAGGTTTCCACTTTACCATTTTCAAAGGTAATTTTTGAAACATCAGACTTTTTTATATGATAGGATGGTCCTGAAAGATTATCTGATTTTTTATAGGAGATGGTTTCAATGTGAATTTCTTCAACTTTGGAGGAAATCTCTTCGTTAATGGTTGTTAAAATAATGTCTTGAGCGGACATTGAAATGGTAAAAAGGAAAAGTAGTAGGTAGGTAATTTTTTTCATATTTGGTAACGTTATTTGGATGTTATACTTTGTTTTTCTTCATCTGTAAACACGGCAGATTGTAAAATAAAATCTTTAATATGGTTCTTTAAATTTTTCGAGGAAATGTACTGATATTGTTTTAATATAAACTGCTTATCTTCTACTATAGCATCTTTATATTTTAAAATTTTGGGTGTGTTCTCTTGAATTCCTAATCTTACAAATCGCGGTTCAATATTGTTGGGTTCAGTTTCAATGGCATATTCTATATAGCCTACACCTTCTATAAAACCATCTTTTTTGTCTTTTAGGGTTTTTGCACTTCTAGCTTTTAAAGCTATGGCCGCACCTTTATATGCTACTAAAGCCATAGCGTCTGTTTTAGAAACTGATTGCATGGCCGTATAAAACGCATCTACAAGTTCTTGACTTTGAGCCGCTTCTTTATAAGATTGACGTACCTGATTTAACTCTAACGTTTGTACGTTAAAAACGAGCAGGACAAAACTTATAAGTATGAATTTCATAGGTACCTATATTACGTTGTATGACGTAGTCAATTTTAATGCCACAGTATCGTTAAACTTGGTAATATTTTTAACGCGAAATCCTGTTTTGGTATCTTCAAAATCCAGAGTAAGTTCTAAATCTGGTGTTTTAAATGGATTAATAATCGCCATAAATTTCACATTACTAGCGGATTCCATAAAGAGTTTTTTTGAAAGAACTTCTTCTGACAGCTCTTTAATAATCTGCATCATACAGACACCAGGCGTTACAGGATTCCCAGGAAAATGGCCTTTAAAAACATCATGTTCTTTATTGATAGTAATGTTAGCAATAGCCTTGCCTTCCGTGGATTCCAATGAGTTAACTTTATAAAAATCTTTTAGTAACATGGGTTTTATTAAAATTTAAATTTATAATAAACACTTAATTGAAATACGGAATTTAGCTTATTATTGCCGTTATAATAGTAGTCATTTTCATTTCCAAAAGTATAATCGTTGTCATAATAATTATTGTTATAAAAATCATCGCGTACATCAACAAACCCTTGTTTGTAGCGAGCCTCTAAACCTAAGCCCATTGGGAATTCGTAACCAATACCTGCAAAAAAAGCAATATCTATTGGAATAATGTCGCCATTGGTGTTATCGGACACATTAATTTCTAAACTAGGTCCGACTAAAAAATGCAAGCCAACATCTGGAATAAAAAAGAATTTATTTGAGATGGCAGCACCAATATAGTGAATGCTCACATCATTTCCAGAATATCTATAAATTTCACCATCATAAGGATTACTGATTGTAAAGTTGTCACGGCCAAAGCCTTGGTTGGAATAGGATGCTTCTATCTGCAATTCATAAATTTTTGGAAAATGAATGTTTAAAAACACTGCACCTTGAAAGCCTACTTTTCTTGTGGAATTATCAATGTTAGTAACGGTTGCGGCATTAAGTCCAGCTTTAAAACCAGGACGGACTTGTACTTGAGCAAAAACTGCTGAAGTAAAAATTAAGCAAATGATTAATGATAGTTTTTTCATTTGGAAATTGATTTGAGGTTAATTTCTAGTTTAATATTATGATGTTTAATAGTAATTTGGTTTGCAATATTATTACTTATATCTGTAAACAAAAAGTGAACTTTCTCTTTTTGATAACCCGTTCGAATTATTTGATTTAGGTGTTCGGAAACGTAATAGAAGTGTTTTTTACCCAAAATAGCCGTTTGATAAATGTGAATCGTATCCTTTATGAAACTTTTAGAAACCAAATTTTGCTCTTGAACCAAAGCTTTAAAGTCGGTTTTTAAAAGATTTATTAGTAGTTTTTTATTGAGCTCATCCAAAATATAATTAACCTTGAACTCCGTTTCGGTTATGGAGAAGTCGAATAATTTTGCACCCATTTCTGTTGTAAAAACGATTCGATGATTACTGTCTTCAATCTTTTTAATAATTAATAAACCACCAAAACTATTGTCGTAAACCTGAATACTGGCCTTGTAAACGTAGTCTTGATTGGCATCAGAGAAATACGGATTGGTTATAAATTGCTTCTTTACTTCCTGTTCTGTTAATTGGTTCTTCTTACTATAAGACCCGCAGCTTAATATTAGAAAGCAACAACTAATGATTAAATAACGCATCAGAAACCGGGTTGTTTAATACTTTATTACTGAAAACAATTTTGGTGTAATCGCCAGACGGTTCCACCATTTTCACAATTTCAACATCACCTTGTGCATTAAAGGTTAATTGAAATACTTCAATAAATGAAGCCGATTTTTTGTCCTTCGGCTTAAAATAAACGAGGCTGTTGTTTCCAGATTTATAGTATTCTATATGGAATTCTTCTGCATCAAACATATCGCCTTTTATACTGTTAATAATGAGACTATTCAGTTGTTTAAAAAGTTTGCTTGAACTCATGTCAATATCACTTTTTTTTTGCCTTCATCATTAATATATAGCTTGTTATCTTTAAAGATAACAGAATAAACAAAGGGGTCGGTATAAGACCATTTTACCAAATTTGGCGCTTTAAAATGCAGGTTACCTTTGGTAATAATATCATTAGATAAAAAATCCATGTGTTTGTACTGCGTAAAGGCACTTGTAATGGTTTTTGTGGTTTTGGCTTGCTGTTTAACCACGCTTTTTAAGGCATCTGCCTCTGCTGAATTCATGGGTTTTTGTGCTTGTAAATTCAGAATAAAGAAGAAGCACAGTATAGAGATATTACGCATAAGCTTGGGTGTTGAATAAGGTATCAATCGTAACGGATTGAAAATTATTATCACGTAAAAATAACAATAACTGTTCCAAAACCCTAACAGATTTATCACTCGTGTCGTGTAAAAGAATTACATCGCCAGGTTTAAGGTTTTTAATGGTACGTTTTAGTATCTGTTCTTCAGATAGATTAGTGGTATCTAATGAGCGTTTATTCCAACCAATCGTGGTTAAATGCAAGTTTTGAACTGCACGACCAATACGTGGGTTGGTTACCCCAAATGCCGGACGGTATAATTTGGGACTTAAACCGCTATATTGCTTAATAATACGATTTGTTTTTTCCAATTCCGCTTGAACCTTCTTCGTTTTAAAAAAGCCAAAATTATTGGCATGAGAATAGGTGTGATTCCCAATGGTATGACCTTCCGCTATAATTTGTTTAAAAAGATCCGGATGATTTTCAATATGTTTTCCAATACAGAAAAATGTGGCTTTAGCTTGATATGAATTTAGAAGGGCTAAAACTTGAGGCGTAAACACTAGGTTTGGTCCATCGTCAAAGGTGATGGCTATGTGGTTTTTAGTAGCGTTTTTATTCGCATTTAAAATTTTAATATAGTAGTTCCAACCAACTAATCCCGAGCCCAAAGCTGTAAGTATAAACCAAATAATAAAAAGTAAAACAAACCACCAAATACTTATGGGATTTATCAGAAAAATAACTAATAAACCTATAAAAATAACACTGGTTGTTATTGTTACTGATTTAAAATTTAGCATTGACGAAGTAAGGTGAAACTATGGTTTTCTCCACGATACTGGTTATATAAAAGTATGGTTTTATAATGAGAAGGGGTAATCGTATTCATCTGAAAAGCTTCAGGAACGGTTTGTGTTTTTAAAATATGAGCTCCTAAAAGTAGCCCAAACGAAGAAGCTGTGTTAAATTCCCCAATCCAAGGTTTGTAAGCTAGTTGCTGTGTGTTTTGAAAATCACCTCGTGTTAATGTTTCGTAGTAAGAATCAAAATCAACATCACCATTATTCCCCAAAATAAGGGTGTCTATTTCTGATGGATTTAAGTTGTTTGCTTTTAAAAATTCGCGCGCCTTTTCGGCTACGGAGTGCAATGGCAAGGTATTAAAGGTTTGTAAGTCTTTAACGATGGCTAAAGAAGAATCTTGCTTTTCATTGGAAACTACAAAAAAGTTAGCGCCTTCACTATAAATAGCACCTTTAGTTTTGGTGTCTACTATTTGTGAACTTTCAACAGGTACTTCTTTTATGTGTTTTATGAGTTTGTTAAGTGAAATGGTATAATCGCCTATTTCGTCAACACCACCAATTAAAATATGTTTGGCTTCATTTAATTCCAACTGTAATTTGGCATCTAATAGCGCAGACTCAAAGGAGTTGCTCCCATGCACATAGGTAAAATTATAGCCCTTACATTGAATTTCCAAAGCAATTTGTCCACCAACGGTATTATGTGTAGATTGAATAAAAGGTGTTGGTGTTAAGTACTGTTCGTTATCATCAATTATGGCACTTAAAAACTTTTCCGAATCGCGTAAACAGCCCATTCCTGTTCCCGTAATAATGGCGTCAACATTATCCAAATGTGCTCTTTTTAAAGCTAATTTGGAGGCTATAATACTCATTTTAATTCCTTTTGCCATGCGTCTGGCTGCAGCAGGCGGAATAAAATCTTTATAATTCGGATTTATAGCAGGAAAAGTTGTGGCATTATATGAAATGATGTCTTTTAGAAAATCAGCTTCATCTGTCGTATTTTGCGCCGAAACGGAACCAAAACTATTTATGTATACGTTTTTCATTAGGCGTCTTTTGAAAATATTACAGTTGAACAATTTCCTCCAAATCCAAACGAGTTGGACATAACCGATTTAAGTGGTTTTTCTTTTAGCGCTAATTCAGGGGTTATTGAGAATTCCTGCATTTGCGTTTTAAAGTTCAAATTTGGAAAAATAATATTATGCTGAAGTGCCAAAATAGAATACACTGCTTCAATAGCACCAGCAGCAGCTAATGTATGTCCTGTATAAGCTTTTGTGGAACTGAATTTGGGTGTTTTATCACCGAAAACACGAATAATAGCACGACCTTCAGATAAATCGTTATTTCCCGTTGCTGTTCCATGTGCATTGATATAATCAATATCCTCTGGTTTAAAATTGGCAACTTCTAACGCTTTCTCCATAGCTATGGTAGCACCATCACCATTTTCAGAAGATGCTGTTTGATGATACGCGTCATTAGCATTTCCATATCCTTTTACATACCCCAAAACCGGTTTGTTTTCGGCGGCTACAACGGCATCTGATTCTAACACTAAATAAGCAGCAGCTTCACCTAAATTTAAACCTTTACGGTTGTCATCAAAAGGTGTGTTGTAGGTATCCGATAAAATCATGAGTGTTTTAAAACCGTTGATTGTAAATTTAGACATACAGTCTGAACCACCCACAACCACACGATCCAGTTTGCCTGCTTTGATTAAGCGGGCGCCGAGCATAATAGCATTGGCAGCCGATGAACACGCTGTACTGATTGTGGTTACCAAGCTTTCTTCAATACCCAGTTGCTGGGCAATTTTTTGAGTAGAGTCGCCTGCATTATGACCCGCAATATATTTTTGTTTGCTTTTATCTTCAAAATACTGATAATAGTATTTTTCAGTCATATCCATTCCGCCAACACTGGTAGCTGATATTAAACCAGTTTTATAGGCGGTAATATCTGTTATACCAGCATGCGTAACAGCTTCTTTGGCAGCAACAGCTCCTAAAAATGCGGTTCTGGAATAATTATTATCAGGTGGTAAATTTAAAAGGGATTCCAACTCTTGATTGGTGTACGCAATTTCACCAACCATAATATCATTTTTATGAATGGTATCAATTTTAGAAATACGCGAAATGCCCTTATTTTCATTGATAAGTGCGTTATAATTTTCAGCTACATTGTTTCCAATGGCAGAAATTATTCCCATTCCTGTAATTGCAATACCTTGACTCATAGAAATATTAGTTTATAACTAAAATATTATTTTGAACGGTTTTCCGTAATGTATGTAGCCATGGTATTTACCGATTCAAAAATGTGACGACCTTCCTTTGGATCTGTTAATTTAATACCATAGTTTTTATCTAACATGACAATTAATTCTAATGCATCTATAGAATCCAAACCGAGTCCATCTCCAAAAAGCATATCGTCATCTCCAATATCAGCAACTGTCATATCTTCAAGATTTAACTGTTCAATAATGTTTTCTTTCAATTCTTGTTTTAGTGCCTCCATATTATGTGTTGTATAAGGTTAT